>CAYLNK010000471.1:0-3380 GCA_964384675.1 uncultured Holophagales bacterium
AGCCGGCGCTCGTCGCTGCCGGACGGGTGGCGGCGCTCCGCGGGAAGCGTCGCGACGAGGTACGCCCGCGCCGCGGCGTCGATCGTGCCGTCGAGGAAGGCGGTGAGGAGGTCGGTCGCCGCCGGGAACGCCATGGTCCGCTCGGCCACGTCGGCGGCCTGCGGGGTCCGGGCCACCGGCGGCATCGCCGCCGCGAATCGCTGGAAGCGGTCGCGCTCGTGCGGGTCGGTCAGCACGGGACGCCAGCGGGGCGCCGGCCGGTCGAACGACGGGGCGATGCGGCGGCGGCGCAGGAGGTCGAAGGCCCAGCGGGCGATCTCCGACCAGTATTCGAGGTCGTCGCCCGGCAGGAGCGCGCTCCCCTTCCGCTTCAGCGACTCCGGAAGGAGCAGCAGGGCGTCGAGCACCTCGGCCGGCGGCAGCATGAGGACGTCGACCTCGAACGCCCGGAGGACGGGCGGGTCGGTGACGTAATCGTCGGGGTCGCGCAGCGCCGCCTGCGACGGCAGGGGCCGCCCGCGCATGGCCGGGAGCGTGAGGTCGACGCGCGCGCGGCGCGTCCGGCTGACCAGCGAGTGCGCCGCGGGCTCGGCCCGCAGGACGGCCTCCGCCGCCTCCACGTCGAGGCCGCGGGGGTGGCGGTCGCGCCCGGGACGTGACGCGAACGCCCCCTCCATCCAGAGGAAGAAGCCGGACCAGGTGTCGGAGGCGGAAGCGGGGAGAACCCCGCCGTGCAGGATGAGCAAGCCGGCCATTGTCTCAGGTATCCTCCCGGCCCGCGATGAGCACGAGTCTTTGTGAAGCGAACGAGCCGTCCGTCCGGGAGATCGGGAGCGCCGCCGTCCGATGAAGCCGCACGAGATCTTCCGGGTCCTCTCCTCCTCCGAGCTGGACGCGCTGGTCTACCAGGCGTGCCAGGACGACGAGATTCCCGACAAGCTGGCGGGGGGCGTGATCACCTACCAGCAGATCCCCCTCCGCCGCTTCATGAAGCTCGGCGAGGAGATGCGCCGCGCCTACGTGCGGCGCACGCTCCGGGACAAGCGGGCGAGCGACCTTTCGCTCTTCGTCCTGTCGGCGGCGCTGACGCGCACGCAGGCCGGTCTCATCTCCTCGTTCCTGGACGGCGTCGGGCTCCCCCACAAGGGACCGGCCCTGGACGTCGAGGGAGCGATCCCGGAGCCGCCGGACGAGCGGCTCGGCACCGCCATCGACGCCGCGCTCGCGGCGCACGACCCACGGTCCGTGGCGCTCTACCTGCACGCGTTCGCGGCCCAGCCGGACGTGACCTGGCCGGCCCTCGACGCCCGGCTCACCGCCGACGCGCGCCTGGCCCTCGCGGACCTCTCGGCCACCTGATCAGGCGGCGAGGGGCGCCACCGCGATCGCGATCTCGCCCTTGATCCCGGGGCGCGCCCCGAGCCGCGCGGATACCTCGCGGGCCGTCCCGCGCAGGACCTCCTCGTGGAGCTTGGTCAGCTCGCGGCCGAGGACCACGGGGGGGTCGCCCCAGGCCGCCGCCAGCGCCTCCAGCGACTCCACCACGCGATAGGGCGACTCGAAGATCACCGTCGTGCCGGCGCGTACGGCGTGGCCCGCGTACCAGCGGTCCCGTTCCCCCCGGCGGGACGGCGGGAAGCCGAGGAACGTGAACGGCACGGCCGGGAACCCGGAGACGGCGAGGATCGCCAGGACCGCCGACGCGCCGGGAATCGCCTCCACACGGTGTCCGGCCGCCGCCGCCGCCGCCACGACGGACGTGCCCGGATCGGAGACCAGCGGCGTGCCGGCGTCGGAGACGAGCGCGACGGTCTCGCCCCTTCCGAGCCGCTCGAGGATCTCCGCCACGCGATGCCGCTCGTTGTGCTCGTGGCAGGAGAGGCGGGGCGTGGTGAGCCCGAACCGCGCAAAGAGGTTGCCCGTGCGCCGCGTGTCCTCGCAGTAGACCGCCGAAGCCGATTCCAGCGCGGCGCGGCCCCGGGGCGAGAGGTCGTCGAGGTTTCCGATCGGCGTGGCGACGACGAGGAGGCGGCCGGCGGGGCTCGGTTGGGTCACGGCGCGGGATGGTACACGCCCGATTAAGATCGCTCTTCGATGCTCCTCCCGCTCGCGCTCTCCGCCGCGGCTCACCTCGGTGAGAGCGTACCCCCCCCGGCGCCGGTCGCCCCCACGGCGGCCGTCGCCACGCCTTCCCCCACGCCGGCCCTCCGCTTCGTCACGATCGACCGGATCGCCGCCGTGGTCGGGGACGAGGTCGTGCTGGAGAGCGAGGTGGAGCGTCTGGGCGAGGTCGGCTTCCTTCCGCGACCGGCGGGCGAGACCGATCGGGCGTACCGAGATCGGATCCTCGACGACGCCATCGTCGACCTCCTCTGGGAGCAGCAGCTCCGCCGGGGAGGGGTGGCGGAGCCGGACCCGCGCGACGTCGAGGCCAGCCTCGCCGAGCTCGTCGCCCGGGCCGAGGCGTCCTCGGGCCGCCCGTTCGCGGAGGTGCTCCGGAGGGCCCAGACGACGCGGGCCGAGGTGACCGCCTGGATCCGGCGGGGCCTCTCCCTGACGACGTTCGTGAGAGAGCGGCTGTCGCCCCAGGTGAAGACGCCGGACGCGGACGTGAGGGCGTTCTACGAGGGGCCCGGGCGCGAGGAGCTGGCGGCCCGCGGCCTGGCGAAGCTCCCCGGATGGGACGAGCTGGCGCAGACGCCCGAGATCCGCGAGCAGGTGCGGGACCTCCTCCGCGAAAGGCGTCTGAATCAGGAGATCGAACGCTGGACCACGGAGCTCCGCGAGAAGACGCGAATCGTCATCTACCGAAGGTGACCGCGCCGGCGGGCGGCGCTTCCGGCGGGGAAGACAGCCGGTAGAGGGCCCGGTTGGAGAGGACCCGCCGCAGGTAGGTGCGCGTCTCCGTGTAGCTGATGGCGGCGAGGAGCGCCTCGGCCGGCGAGGCCGCGCCGCTCATCCAGAGAGACGTCTGCCCGGCCCCGGCGTTGTACGCCGCGATGACCGGCGCCGGCGCGTCGCCGAAGCGCTGGAGGAGCGTCTTGAGCGTCCGCGCGCCCAACCTCAGGGAGCGGGCCGGGTCGTACAGGTCGCCGTAGGCGGGCGGCTCCTCGGAGAGCTCGCGGGCCGCCTCTCCGGCGGCCGGGAGGGTCAGCTGCATCAGGCCGCGCGCGGCCGCGGGAGAAGCGGCTTCGTGGTCGAAGCGGCTCTCCTGGCGCATCACGGCATAGAGGAGGTCCCGCGGCACCGAGAGCTCGGCCGCCACGTCGCGGGTGATCCGGTCGAAGGGGCGCGGCGCGAGGCCCCGGAGCACCGCGGGCGGCGCGAGCTCGAGGAAGAAGTCGCCCGGCACCTTTCGCGCCAGCGCCTCGGCCGCCTCC
>CAYLNK010000472.1:0-3377 GCA_964384675.1 uncultured Holophagales bacterium
GTCCTCGCCGGCGCCGCTCTCTGGCTGCGGCGGCGTGCCCCGGTGGCGGCGCCGGTGGGCGGTCTCGCGCGCGCCACCCAGGTCACGACGAGCGCGGGGCTCGACCTCCACCCCGCGTTCTCGCCCGACGGGCTCTCCCTCGCGTACAGCTCGGACCGGAGCGGGGCGTTCGAGATCTACGTGATGCCGCTCGTGCCCGGCGGGCGCGAGATCCGCCTGACCTCGGACGGCAGGCAGAGCTTCCAGCCCGTCTTCTCTCCCGACGGCCAGCGGATCGCGTACCACTCGAAGGGGCGTGGCGGGATCTGGGTCGTGCCGGCCCTCGGCGGGACGCCGCGGCAGGTCACCGACTTCGGGTCTCACCCCGCTTGGTCTCCGGACGGCAAGCAGCTCGTCTTCCAGTCGGAGCCGCTGGTGGACGTCTCGCCGTCCGCCCTGCCCGCCCTCCCGCCGTCGGCCCTCTGGAGGGTGCCGGTCGACGGCGGAGCGCCGGCTCCGCTGACACAGCCGGGCGCGCCGCCGGGCGGGCACGGCGCCCCGTCGTTCTCGGCCGACGGGAAGCGCGTGGTCTTCGTGGTGGCCGGCAGCCGGAACGCCGAGATCTGGTGGGTCCCGGCCGAGGGCGGTGCGCCGCTTCCGCTCGTGACCGACCAGGCCGCGAGCCGCGATCCGGTCTTCTCCGGCGACGGCTCGGCGCTCTACTTCTGCGCCAGCCCCGACCGGGACAACTACGGCATCGTCTGGTCGCGCCTCCCGAAGCGGGGCGAGCGCGCGGGAAAGCCGGAGCGCCTCGGCGCGCAGCTTCCGGGGCGCGTGCGCCACCTGGCCCTCTCCCGGGACGGGCGGAAGCTGGCGCTCTCGGCCCTGTCGCTCACCAGCAACGTCTGGTCGCTGCCCCTCCCGGCGGGCCGGCCCCGCGCCCTCACGGCCGAGACCGGACGGAACTCCCGGCCGAGCGTCTCTCCAGACGGCCGGTCGATCGCGTTCAGCAAGTGGAGGCCCGGTGCCAACGAGGACGTCTGGAAGATGGACGCCGACGGGTCGAACCCGGTGCCGCTGACGACCCATCCCGGCGTCGACACGCGTCCGGACTGGTTCCCCGACGGAAGGTCGCTCGCGTTCCTGTCGAACCGCGGCGGGCGCGGCCAGATCTGGAAGCTCGAGCTCGAGGGAGGACGCGAGAGCCTCCTCCTCGACCTCGAGCAGGACGTCGACTCCGCCCGCATCTCGCCGGACGGCAAGACGCTCGCGTTCAACGCGCCCCGGGAGGGGACGATCAACGTCTGGCTCGCCGACCTCGCGACGCGGGAGGTCCGCCCGCTGACCGGAGACCGGGAGCTCGCGGGCTGGGCCTGCTGGGCGCCCGACGGCAAGAGCCTCGCTTTCCAGGTGAAGCGGGGCGAGAAGACGCTGGTGGGGATGATGCCGTCGACCGGCGGCGAGCTGAAGCTCCTGACGACGGACGGAGTGAGCTGGCCCCACAGCTTCTCGCCGGACGGTCGGGAGATCGCGTTCGCCAGCCTGCGGGAGGGCGTCTGGAACCTCTACGCCGTCTCGATCGAGACGCGCGCCGAGCGCCAGCTGACCCACGCGGAGAAGCTGAACGCCTACGTCCGGTACCCGTCGTGGTCCCCCGCCAACGACCGGATCGCCTACGAGTACGCGGAGACCACCGGGAACATCTGGATCGTCGAGGGGCTCCCGCGATAGGCGCCGCCTATACTGATCGTTCCTCATGCCGCCGCCTCCCCACTCCGCCCCGGCGGACCAGTTCGCCGTGTCGTCGCTGGCCGAGCCGCACCGGTCCCGGGCCCGCGAGATCCTGAGGAGGCATCCCGGTCTCTCCCAGCTCGCCGGCCGCAACGCATGGAGCGCCCCGCTCGCGGTCCTCCTGGTCGTCGCGCAGGTCGCGTCCGCCTCGGCCCTCCGCCAGCAGCCGGTCTGGCTGATCGCCCTGGCCGCGTTCGCGTTCGGCGCGTTCCTCGACCACACGCTCTGGGTGCTGATCCACGAATGTGCCCACAACCTGGTCTTCCGGCGCGGGCTCTGGAACCGGCTGGTCGCGATCGTCGCCAACCTGCCGCACCTCCTGCCGAGCGCCGCGTCGTTCCGCAACTACCACCTCAAGCACCACGCCCACCAGGGCGTCTACGAGCTGGACGCCGACATCCCGAACCTCTGGGAGGCCCGTCTCGTGGGGTACTCCACGTGGCGAAAGGCGGTCTGGCTGGCCCTCTTCCCGATCTTCCAGGTGACGCGGCCGGCGAGGCTCAAGGAGATCGCTCTCTTCGATCGCTGGGTCGTCCTGAACATCGCCGTGCAGCTCGCGTTCGACGCCGCGGTCTACCTCCTCCTCGGGCCACGCGCGCTCGTCTACCTCGGCCTGTCGTTCTTCTTCTCGGTGGGGCTCCATCCGCTGGGGGCGCGCTGGATCCAGGAGCACTTCCTGGTCTTCGGCGAGCAGGAGACGGCGAGCTACTACGGAGCGCTGAACCGGGTGGCGCTGAACGTCGGCTTCCACAACGAGCACCACGACTTCCCGTCGGTCCCCTGGAACCGCCTTCCGCGGATCCGCCAGGCCGTTCCCGAGGTATACGACCAGCTCGGCTTCCACACCTCGTGGACCCGTCTCCTTCTCCGCTTCCTCCTCGATCCGGGTCTGGGGCTCTGGTCGCGCACGGTGCGGGCGGTGAGGTAGACCCGCCCGCGAGCAGCGGCGCCGTGCGCTGCCTCACGCTCCGGGGGACCACGCGGCCGTACGATGGGGGTATCACGCCGATGTCGCGGCCCACCCCGCTCCGGTCCAGGGTCCCGGTCCTGGCGCTCGCCGCGCTGGTCCTGGCGGGACGAGCCGACGGGCAGCGGATCGCGGTGGCGCGCTTCGACGAGCGTGACGGTCTGCCGCAGAGCCAGGTCACCTCGATCGCGACCGACGCGGACGGCTTCCTCTGGGTGGCCACGAAGAACGGCGGCCTCGCCCGCTTCGACGGGACGACGTTCCGCCGCGCCGAGGCGGCGGAGGGCTTCCCGGCGCGGATCGTCGGCCCGCTCCTCGCCGATCCGGACGGCTCCCTCTGGGCCGGCACGGCGAACGGCCTCTACCTGAGGCGCGCCCGTGGCGGGCGCTTCTTCCGCGTGTGGGAGGACCCGGTCGACGTCCTGGCGCGCGGCTCCGGCGGGGAGCTGTGGGCGGGAGGGCCGCGCGGGCTGACGCGGCTCCGTCCCGACGGCGCGGTGCTCCGGGTCGCCCGTTTCGGCGGCCGTCCCGTGACCGCGCTCGCCTTCGACGGGACACGCCTCCTCGCCGGCCACGCCGACGGACTGTCGGACGTCACGGCGGGGGTCTCCTTCTCCGATGGCCTCGCCGTCCACTGCCT
>CAYLNK010000473.1:0-3363 GCA_964384675.1 uncultured Holophagales bacterium
GCTCGCCGGCAGGCCGCCGTCGAGCGCGTGGGGCACGCTCTCGAGCCCGGGCGCGACCGCCTCGACGACGGCACCCGGCAGCCGGGACCGGAGCTCCCGGACGAGGAGGCGGCCGGCCAGCAGGTCCGCCAGCCTCGGGGCGTCGAACGCCCCGCAGACGGCGAGTCGGGGTCCGGGGACGGGCATCGGCGGGCGAGTCTAATCCGGCGGCCGGTATACTCGCTCGTTCGACCTCCCGGGACCGACCGGGACGTCCTCCGAGACGATGAACGACGCGTCCGATCCGACCGGATCCTCCGACCCCTTCGAGCGCGCGGCTCGTCACCTGGTGCGGGAGAGCGCTCTCGTGGAGCGTGAGCTCTCGACGAGGGCGGAGCGGGAGGCGGCCCTCCCGGCTCCCCCCGCGCTCCAGGCAGAGGACGTCGTCCTCGCGAATGCCCTGTTCGACCCCACCACCCTCCCGCCCGGGGCGCGCGGTCTGCCGGCCAAGAGGCTGCTGCTGCGCGTCCTGAACCTCTACACGGACGGTCAGGTGCGCTTCAACGCGGCCCTCGTCCGGCTCGTCAACGGGCTGGGGGGCGTCCTTCGCGCGCTCGCGGACCGGGACGCCCAGGTGGACGAGAGGGCCGCCCGCCGGCACGCCCGGGCCGAGGAGCGGCGCGGGATCTGGGAGGGACGCTTCGGCGCGGCGCTCTCGGCGGCGGAGGATCGAGTCTCGGAGCTGGAGTCGCGGGAGGCCGAGGGGCGGGACGACCGGCAGGTCCTCGTCGATCGGATCGATCGGCTGGAGCGCTCCCAGCGGCGGCTCGAGGCCGAGATCGAAGCGCTCAGGCGAGGCGGCGGGACGGCTCCGGGCGAGCGGGCCGGCGAGCGCGTCGCGCTCCTCGGGGAGATCGCCGCCTCGCTGGAGCGAGGACGCGTCCTCCGCCTCGAGGACGACCCGTTCGGCGCGCTCCTGCGCGAGCCGGACGGCTCCCTGGGTGGGCTCGTCCTGCCGGAGAGCGTCGAGTCGCTGCCGAAGGACGAGGTGGGGCGCCTCCTCGCGCTCGCGCGGACGAAGCTCCGCCCCGGCGCGGTCATCGTCGTCGGCGCTCACTAGGAGCCTGTCCGAGTGAGGGTCGCCCTCGTCACGGCACGACACCCTTCGGCGCGGGGCGGCGCCGAGGTGCTCTACGACGGCCTCCAGGCCGCGGTCGGAGCCGCCGGACACGACGTGAGCCGGGTCGAGATCCCGTTCGACGAGTCGACGTTCGAGGGGATCCTGGCCGGCTACCGGGAGGCGCGGGCCCTCGACCTGTCGGGCTTCGACGCCGTGATCTCGACCAAGGCCCCGACGTTCGCCGTCCGCCACCCCAGGCACGTGGTCTACCTGGTCCACACGATCCGGGTCTTCTACGACATGTACGACTCGTGGACCGACGGCTCGGCGGGGGCGATCGCCCAGCGTGACCGCGTCCGCGAGCTCGACGCCTCGGCCCTGATGGCGGTGCCCGACGGACGGCGCTTCGCGATCGGCACCGAGGTGGAGCGACGGGTGTTCGGAGCGCTCGGTCTCGATGCGCGCGTCCTCCATCCCGCGCTCCCCGATCCGGAGGCCTTCCGGCCCGGCCCGTTCGAGCACGTCCTCCTCGCGGGACGTCTCCACGCCTGGAAGCGGCCCGGTCTGGTCCTCGAGGCCTACCTGTCGAGCGGGCTCGACGTGCCCCTCGTCATCACGGGGGCGGGACCCGAGGAGGGGGCGCTGAAGGCCCTGGCGGCCGGGAACCCCCGCGTCCGGTTCCTGGGTGAGGTGGATCGCGAGACCCTTTCGGAGCTGTTCTCGAGGGCGCTGGCCGTGCCGTTCGCGCCGGTCCGCGAGGACTTCGGGTACGTCACCGTGGAGGCGATGCTGTCGGCGAAGCCCGTCGTGACGACGCACGACGCGGGAGAGGCGGCCCGCCTCGTGGAGGACGGGCGGACCGGGCTCGTCGTCTCGCCCGACCGTGATTCGATCGGCCGGGCGCTCGAGCGGCTCGCGCGCCACCCGGAGGAGGCTCGCCGGCTCGGCGATGCGGGCCGCCAGCGGGCGCTGCCGATCCGCTGGCCGCGCGTCGTGGAGGCGCTCCTCGGGTCCCTGTCGGAAGCCCCGCGCTCGCGGACGCGGCTCCGGCCCGTCATCCTGGACAACCAGCCGATCGAGCCGCCCGTCGGCGGCGGCCGCCTGCGGCTCGCGGGTCTGTACGCGCACCTGCCGGAGGACCTGGATCCGGTCTACGTCGGCACGTACGATTGGAGGAGTCAGCCGTACCGGGCCGTGGTACACGGAAGCCGGCTCCTCGAGATCACCGTTCCCCAGAGCGAGGCACATTTCGCGGCCCACGAGGGGCTTCTCGCCCAGGAGCCAGCCCTGTCCGTCGACGTCACGTTTCCGATGCTCTCGTCCCTCTCCCACGCGTTCGAGGAGCGCCTCGCCCACGAGGCTCGCGCGGCCGACGTCATCGTGCTGAGCCACCCGTGGGCGCTGCCGGCGCTCCGGCGCGCGGAGGGGGTCGCGGGGATCCCGATCGTCTACGACGCGCAGAACGTCGAGGGGCCGCTCCGGCAAAGCCTCCTCGGATCGGAGGGGCTCGCCGGAGCGATCGCCGCCGACGTCGAGGCGCTCGAGCGGGAGCTGTGCCGGGCCGCGTCGGCCGTGCTCGCCTGCTCGCCGGAGGACGCGCAGCTCTTCCGGGAGCGGTACGGGGTGGAGGCGGAGCGCCTTCACGTCGTCCCGAACGGCGTCGACACCTCGCGTCGCCTGCCGCCCACCTCCCTCCGGCGGGGGGAGGCGCGGCTCCGTCTGGGGATCCCGGAGCCGGAGACCGTCGCGCTCTTCGTGGGAAGCCGCTACCCGCCGAACGCCGACGCCGCACGCTTCATCGCGAGAGAGCTGGCTCCCCGCCTGCCGGACGTCCGCTTCCTGCTGGTCGGCGGCAGCGCGGACGAGGTCGCCGAGGCGCCGCGGAACGTGAGCCGGCTCGGGGCCGTGGACGAGGGGACGCTCGCCGCGGCGTACGACGCCGCCGACCTGGCCCTCAACCCGATGAGCCGCGGCTCCGGAACGAACATCAAGATGCTCGAGTTCTTCGCGGTGGGCCTCCCCACGGCTACCACGGCGATCGGGGCCCGCGGGCTCCTGGGGGCCGACGGCGAGGCCTACGACGTCCTCGAGCTGCCGGCGTTCGCCGGAGGGATCCGGTCCCTCCTGTCGGATCCCGGCCGGCGCGCCCGGATGGGGGCCGCCGCGCGCCGTCTCGCCGAGACCTCCTACGCCTGGCGGGTGATCAGCGCCTCGGTCGCGCGGGTGCTGCGCGCGGCGGCCCGCGGGTCGCGGGATCCGGTCGC
>CAYLNK010000474.1:0-3347 GCA_964384675.1 uncultured Holophagales bacterium
TCGCTGTCTGCCAGGACCGGCAGCGGCTGGGCGAGGGTCGCGAAGACGTCGAGGTCGGTGGCCGCGTCGAACGGCGCCGACCCGGTCCCGCGCCTCCAGCCCTCGGCCCGCAGCTCGGCCGTCGGGTTCGGGAAGCGGCGCGCCTGGAGGGCGGCGGCCTCGGCCTCCTCCCCCCGGGCGCGGCCCGCCAGGACCCGGGGTGAGGCGGAACGGAGACGGTGGAGGACGTCGGTGAGAGACAGGGGACCGGCCACCGGTGGCTCGGGTCCGTGAAGGAGGGCCGGCAGGAGGAGAAGCGCGAGAGCCTTCATCGGAGGCGAAGGCTACGGAGGAAGGATGAGAGGGAGATGAGGCCGGTCGATCGTCCCTCACTTCCTCGTGTAGAGGGCGTTGAAGCGCTCCACCCAGCTCGTCCCGCCGTTCGTCGACTCCTCGAGCGCCAGGCGCACGCGGTTCGCGTCGAGGGCACGCCAGCTGTGCCGGCGGGCCGACGTCTCGTACAGGAGCATCCGGTCCCCGGTGAACGTGCCGCGGAGGATCATCCGGGCGCCCTCGCTGTCGACGTACGTCTGGTGCCACAGCGCGGTCGACGGGTCGTACAGGTTGATGCTCCGGCCGCGGTAGCCGCCGTCGAGGCTCAGGCTCTCCTCGACCACGCAGCCCTCGGCGTCGCGGGTGACGTCGTTCGTGCCGGGCGGGACGCCGTTCGCGGAGTAGGCCCAGGTGCCGAGCCAGAAGTCGAGCTGACGGTCCTGCGGCAGCGCGCACGGCGCGGCGGACGGGCGCCGCCTCACGCCGAACGTGCCGCCGCTCGAGACGTCGCCCGACGCCTCGTTGGCCGCCGCGTCGACGTGTGGGCTCGCCGCAGGTTCCCACGCCGCTCCGGCCAGGCGGTGGACGCCGAGGCGCTCCTCGGCGAGGCCCGACGGTGTGCGCACCGGGTCGTATCGGAGCGTGAGCGTGGCGGGGAACGTGAAGCGCGCGTCGGCTGGCGCCACGTCGACGAGGCTCGAAGCGTCGAGGTTCGGGTCGAGCGGGGCGCCCGCCCGCCTCGTGAGGGTGAGGGCGATCGGGGCCGCCAGCGAACCGGGTGGGACGATGAGCGATGCGCTGCCGTCGGCCAGCGAGACGGTGCCGCCGGCCGGGCCGATCGTGCCGGGCGGGGCCGGTGCGGGGAACGGCACCTCCATCGACACGTACGAGCCGTCGCCGGTGCGCTCCCCGGGGACGCCGCCGTCGTTCACGACGCCGTACGCGAGCCACGGCGCCGTGCCGGAGAGGCGCCGCACCCGCACCCAGCCGTTCCGGATTCCCGCCGCTCCGAGGATCAGGTTCACCTGCGCGTGCTGGCCCGGCTGGAGCGCCTGCCGGATCGGCGATCCCCGCTCCGCGCCGGCCGCGTCGCCGTCGTAGGCGCGGATCTCCAGCGTGATCGGGCCGCTGCCGTCCGGACCGCTGTGGACGACCGCCACGTTCGTGCGGTTCGCCGCGTCGGCCGAGAGTCCGTACAGCGCGACGTCGGTGGTCGCCTCCTCGCCCGGCGAGACCGCGGGGGTGAAGAGACCGAAGGAGCCGCCGCCGCTCCTGAAGCCGGTCCGCGCGGCCGCGAAGACCCGGTCGAGCGGCGCGCCGCCCAGGGTGATCCGCAGGCTGCCGACGTGGGTGGCGCCCACCTCGCCGACGGGGACGCCGGAGCGGCGAAGGAGGTCGATCGCGTCGGGGACGATCCGCTGCTCGCGCGCCGCGAGCGTCACCGTCGTGGTGCCGTCGCCGCCGTCGGGCGCCGTGACCGAGCGGACGTAGGAGAGGGTCAGCGTGACCGGCGACGCGCCGCGGTTGGCGAGGACGAGCTCGCTCCCCAGGTTCGACGCCTCGGCCACGACGGGCACCGTGAGCCGGTCCCCGGAGCGTCCGTCGGCGACCGGCGGGAGGAACGAGCCGTCGTTGGTGACGTTGTCGTTCACGACGCCGTAGGCGCTGAACGTGCCGCTCCCGCCGACGCGCTCGATCTCGGCCCACCCGCTCGCGATTCCCGTGCCCTGAAGGACGCGTCCGATCTGGAGCCAGCCGAACGGGGGGAGGGTCTCGGTCTCGCGCACCACGGCGGACGCGCCGTCGCCGCTGCCGGAGCGAACCGTCACCTTCAGCGTGACCGGCTCGCTCGACGTGGAGAGGAGGGCCAGGTTGGAGCGGTCGGTCGCGCTCTCGCGCAGGCCGTACACGGTGAGCGCCGTGGTCGACCCGCCGCGCAGCCCGCCGTACGCCAGGCCGGCGCGCCCGTCGGGTCCGGTCACGGCGGTCGTCGTGCGCGCGGTGGCGGCGACCACGTCGTCGCTCTCGGCGCCGGCGAACACCACCTCGAGGGTGCCGGCGTGCGCCTCGCCCTCGGGGAGAGCGAGGCCGGACTCGCGGAGGGCGGCGATGACGTCGGGGAGGACGAGCTGCCGGCCCGCGGCGATGGAGCGCGTCGTCTCGCCGCCCGCGGTCGCGCCGAGCGAGGGGTGGTAGCGGAGCGTCGCGGCGACGGTGGTGGCCCCGCGGTTCGTGAGAGCGAGCTCCGTCGTGTAGCGCGCGGGGCCCGATGCCACGTCGAGGACGATCGGGACGAGGCGCGCCGTGTCGGCGGCGGCGGCGCCACCGGGGTGCAGGACGAGCGTGGCCGCGAGCGCGGAGAGGCGAGTGAATCGGCGGCGCAGCATGGGGACCTCCGTGACGCGCGCGCGTCGGCGCGCGACCTCACCGTGTGGCCAGCCGGCCCCGGGGGCAAGCCAGGTCGTTGTTGGCGGCCAAGCCCGTGCGGGACAGCGGGTTGGCGTACGAGGTGAGGAGCGGTCCGAGGCCTGCGGCATACTCGACGAGCCCGTGAAGCTGCGATTCGGTGCCTTCGAGATCGACGAGGAAGCGGGGGAGCTCCGGCGCTCCGGGATCCTCGTGCGCCTGCAGCCGCAGCCGTTCAAGGTCCTCGTCCGGCTCGCGAGGACCCCGGGCGAGGTCGTGACCCGCGAGGAGCTGCGCGCGCTGCTCTGGGGCGACGGGACCTTCGTGGCGTTCGAGCGCGGGCTCAACTTCGCGGTGAGCCGCGTCCGCGACGTGCTGGGGGACAGCGCGCGCGCGCCGCGCTTCGTGGAGACCGTCCCGCGGCGCGGGTATCGTTTCGTCGCGCCGGTGACGTGGCTCGAGGCGATGGAATCCCCCTTCCGGCCGGACGCGCCGCCTCCCGCGCCCGTCCCGCCGGCGTCTCTTCCCCTCCGTCCGCGTCGGCCCTGGCTCGGAGCCGCTCTGGTCCTCGCGCTGCTCCTCGCCCCGGTCGCCGTCGTCGCTCGGGCGAGACGCCCGGCTCCCGCGCA
>CAYLNK010000475.1:0-3334 GCA_964384675.1 uncultured Holophagales bacterium
AGGCCGTCGCCGGCGAGCCCGTCGGCGCTCCGGCTGCTGTGGGTCGATCCCGCGGGGGCGCAGGCCTCCGACCACGCCGTCGGCTCCCTCGCCCACGCGCTCCGCCCCGGCGACCTCCTCGTGCTGAACGACGCGGCGACGCTGCCGGCGTCGCTGGCCGGCCGGACCGCGAGCGGAGAGGCGATCGAGGTCCGGCTGGCGGGGGAACGGGAGGACGGGACGTTCGCCGCGGTGCTGTTCGGAGCCGGGGACTGGCGCGAGCGGACCGAGGATCGTCCGGCGCCGCCGGTGCTCCCGCCGGGCGAGACCGTGTCGTTCGCGGGGGACCTCGGCGCCGTGGTGCTCGAGGTCGCCGAGGCCTCGCCCCGCCTCGTGACGCTGCGCTTGGACCGGACGGGAGCCGCTCTCTGGAGCGCGCTCTACGCGGTCGGACGGCCCGTCCAGTACTCGTACCTCGAGCGCGAGCTCTCCCTCTGGGACGTGCAGACGTCCTATGCCGCGCGACCGTGGGCGGTCGAGCCGCCGTCCGCGGGGCTGGGCCTCTCCGCCGCCCTCCTCGACGCGCTCCGGGCGCGCGGCGTGAGGATCGCGACGGTGACGCACGCGGCCGGTCTCTCGTCCACGGGCGACGCCGCACTCGACGCCCTCCTGCCGCTCCCCGAGCGGTACGAGGTGCCCGAGGAGACGGTGAAGGCCGTGGAGGCGACCCGTGCGGCGGGCGGGCGCGTGGTCGCCGCCGGTACGACCGTCGTCCGCGCGCTCGAGGGGTGCGCCGCGGACCACGGCGGCCGGCTCTCGGCCGGGCGCGGCGTCACGTCGTATCGGCTCGCCGCGGGGCGGGCGCCGCGAGTGGTGGACGGGCTCCTGACCGGTGTCCACGAGCCGGGGAGCAGCCACTTCGAGCTGCTCGGCGCGTTCGCGTCACGACAGGTCCTGGACGCCGCGTACCGCGCCGCCGAGGAGGCGGACTACCGGGGCCACGAGTTCGGGGACGCGTGGCTGATCCTGGCAGCGTGACGTCGCCTACTCGGCGTCGCACCGGGGACGGCTGGGCCGGGCCGCGGGGACCGCGTCGCCCTGCGCCACGAGCGTGCACGGCCCGTCCCCGTCGAGGACGCGGTTCGACTCACATTCCTTCCTCGCCCGGGCGGTGGCCCGGTCTTCGGTAACGTATCCGTACGAATAGCCCCAGAGCTCGCAGCCGCGAGCCGCGCGCGACACGTAGAACGCCTTGCGTCCGGGCAGCTTCGCGAACGCCTCGAGAGCCTCCCCCGAGGTCCGGGCCAGGCGCATCGCCTCGACCCGTTCCCGGATCGCCGCCTCGTCGGGCCTGCGCCCCGGAGGCGGTGCGGTGCCGGCCCCCAGCGCGGCCAGGTCGGTGCCCGCCGACTCGAGGCGGGCGTTCCGTGTGCAGGAGCCCGTGAAGAGCCGCCCGTCGTCCACCTCCGCGGCGTAGAGGAGATACTCCTTGCCGAGCTCGACCGGGTAGCCGCAGAGGCAGCATTTCCAGTGGGTGTGGATCTTCACGTAGGGAGCGCTCACGCCCTTCCAGCCCTGCTTCACCTCGATCACCGCCTCGAGGATCTCCTCGTCCGCGTCGAGCGAGAGGGCGACGACGCGGCCGGTGAAGACGACCGTGGACTCCGCCAGAGCCTCCTGGGGCGTCTGCTCGGGTCCGCAGGAGCAGGCCGGCGCGGGCGAGCGCCAGAGCAACGCGAGTGCCGCGACCATGGTGACGAGCAGGAGGCGAGCGGAACGGCGGGCCGATTCCATCACGCAGGAGAATAGCCGGGAAGCGGGTCGTTCCAGTGGGAGGCCGCTCCGCGCGCTCCCGGCGCGGCCCCCTCGGCTCGGTTAGCGGGAGAGCGGGTCCGCCAACGGCGGACCGCACGCCAGGTCGACGAGCGCCTCCAGGAGGACGTGCACCCCCCGGTGCAGGTCGGCCACCTCGATCTGCTCGTCCACGTCGTGACCCGGGTACGGCTTGCCCGGGAACCACATCCCGAACGCGATGGCGTTCGGGAGCCGCTTGGCGTACGTGCCGCCGCCGGAGATGGCCGGAGGCGGATTCGTGCGGGTCGCGCGGCGATATGCCTCGCGCAGGCGCTTCACCAGCTTCGCCTCGGGGTCGAACACCTTCGGCTCGTCGTCGAAGAACCCGGAGGGGGCGAGGGAGGATCCCGTCGACAGGTTCACCTGGCCGACGAGCGCGTGGAGCCGGCTCTTCAGGTCGGCGGCCGTCAGGGACGGGATGCGCCGGACGTTGATCGTGAGCGTGCGGACCTTCTCCTTCGGCTGTCCCGAGGCGTACCCGAAGAAACCGTCTCCCGCCTTGATCGTCGCGACGTTCACGTCGTTGCGACCCCAGAGCGGGTCGCTCATCGCGATCCCGAGCCCGGTGCCGGCGAGGTCCTGTCCCGCCCGGCGCGCGAATGCCAGGAGGTCCGCCGCGCCGCACGCGGGAAGCTCGCCGTCGAGAAGCTCGGCGAGCGGGACGAGCGCATTCCGCCCGCCGTCGATGTTGACGCCGGAGTGCGCGGAGCGGCCGCGCACTACGATCTCCAGCGTCTCGCCGTCGACCTTGGTCTCGAGGCGCGTGCCGGGGCGGAGCGCCTTCTTCTTCAGGCGCGCCACGAGCGCGTCGAACGGGGCGGAGCCCGTCAGGTCGCCGCGCGTCAGGACCACGCGGGCGCGGTCGGGCACGATGCTCGGGGCGAGCCCCGCCTCGAGCTCGACGACCTCCGGGCCGTGCCCGCCCCGCGGCGGCTCGCCGAACGGCGACGTGACCGAGAAGCCTTGCCACGCCTTCTCGCCGACGACGACCGGGAACGCCGAGTCGAGGACCAGCGAGACGTCCGGCGCCGGCACCTTCTCCAGGTACTCCTTCATGTCGGTGTTGGCGCTCTCCTCGTCGCTCCCGACGACGAGTCGGATGGTGTGCGTGCGCGCCGGGCCCGCTTCCTTCAGGCTCTTCAGGGCGAGGAGGGCCTGCGCGAGCGGACCCTTGTCGTCCGCGGCGCCGCGCCCCAGGATCCGCCCGCCCTTCACGGAGCCCGCGAACGGCGGCACGCTCCACGCGGCCGCCTCCACGGGCTGGACGTCGCCGTGGACGACGAGGCCGAAGACCGGCGCGCCCGCCGGTCCGGGGAGCTCGACCTCGGTGACCTTGCCGCGGTCGCGCACGACGAAGCCGAGCTCCGCGCCGACGTGCACGAGCCACGCCTTCTGCCGCTCGCGCGCGTCGACGTCCCCGTCCACGGTGGGGAACCGGATCAGCTCGGAGACGTTGCCCGTCATCCGCTTCGACTCCACCGCGTCGTACCGGGCCCGCGCC
>CAYLNK010000476.1:0-3288 GCA_964384675.1 uncultured Holophagales bacterium
AGCGCGCCGGCCGCCACCGCGTCGACCGCGGCCGCCCCCGCGGCGACCGCCGGGAAACCGTAGCCGCTCCGTGCTCCTCACGCTCGCGACGACGCACCGTCCCGCGACCGACCTCGGCTTCCTCCTCGCCAAGAACCCGGCCCGCTTCCAGACGTTCGAGCTGGCGTTCGGCAAGGCGCACGTCTTCTACCCGGAGGCGACCGACGCGCGCTGCGAGGCGGCGCTCCTCCTCGACGTCGACCCGGTCCGCCTGATCCGGGGCAGCGGGGCGCGCGGCGCCGAGGGGCTCCTCGACCGGTACGTGAACGACCGGCCGTACGCCGCGTCGTCGTTCCTCTCGGTCGCCCTCGCCCAGGTCTTCGCGAGCGCGCTCGGCGGGCGCAGCAAGGACCGCCCGGAGCTGGCCGAGGCGCCTCTCCCTCTGGAGGCTCGCCTCCCGGCCCTGCCCGCGCGCGGCGGCGAGGCGCTCCTGCGGCGCCTCTTCGAGCCGCTCGACCACGCGGTCGAGGCGCGGCGGCTGCCGCTCGACCCGGCGTTCCCGGCCTGGGGCGACAGCGCGTACTTCGACGTCACGCTCCGCTTCACCGGGCGCCTGCGCGACCTCCTCGCGCACCTCTACGTCCTGGTGCCGGTCCTCGACGACGAGAAGCACTACTACGTCGGCGCGGCGGAGGTGGAGAAGCTCCTGAAGGCGGGCGAAGGGTGGCTCGCGACGCATCCCGAGAAGGACCTGATCACGCACCGGTACCTCGTGAGGAAGAAGCGCCTGGCGCGGGAGGCACTCGCGCGCCTGTCCGAGGAGGACGGCGAGCCGGACCCCGACACCACCTCCGAGACGCGCGACGCGGCCGAGCGGGCGATCGAGCGTCCGCTCAGCCTCAACGAGCAGCGGATCGCGGCCGTCGTGGCGGCGCTCGAGAGTCTCGGCGCGAGGCGCGTCCTCGACCTGGGCTGCGGGGAGGGGCGCCTCCTGGCCGCGCTCCTCTCGAGCCGCGCGTTCGAGAGCGTCGTCGGCCTCGACGTCTCGGTCCGCGCGCTCGAGATCGCCGCGGATCGCCTCCACCTGGACCGGCTCTCCGAACGGCAGCGGGCGCGGATCCAGCTCCTCCACGGCTCGCTCACCTACCGCGACGCCCGCCTCGCCGGCTTCGACGCGGCCGCGGTCGTGGAGGTGATCGAGCACCTCGATCCGCACCGCCTCGCGGCGTTCTCGCGCTGTCTCTTCGGCGAGGCGCGCCCGAAGGCCGTCGTCCTGACGACGCCGAACGCCGAGTACAACGTCCGCTTCGAGTCCCTCCCGGCCGGGAAGCTCCGTCACCGCGACCACCGCTTCGAATGGACCCGCGCCGAGCTGCGCTCCTGGGCGGAGGGCGAGGCGGCGCGCTACCGCTACGACGTCCGCTTCGCGCCCGTCGGTCCCGACGACCCGGAGGTGGGCCCGCCCACGCAGATGGCGGTCTTCACGCGGAGGGAGGCGTGACGCTCGCCGTCCCCGACCTCTCGCTCGTCGTCCTGATCGGGCCGTCCGGCTCCGGCAAGTCGACGTTCGCGCGACGGCACTTCAGGGAGACGGAGATCCTCTCGTCAGACTTCTTCCGCGGGCTGGTCTCGGACGACCCCAACGACCAGGACGCCACGTTCGACGCCTTCGACGTCCTCCACGCCGTCGCGCGGAAGCGCCTCGCGGCGCGGCGCCTCACCGTCATCGACGCGACCAACGTGCAGGAGGAAGCCCGCAAGCCGCTGGTGGCGCTGGCGCGCGCCCACCACGTCCTGCCGGTGGCGATCGTCCTCGACCTGCCGGAGTCGCTCTGCCACGAGCGGAACCTGAGCCGCCCGGACCGGAGCTTCGGACCGCACGTCGTGCGGAACCAGAAACGCGAGCTGCGCCGCACGCTGCGCGGCCTCGGGCGCGAGGGGTTCCGGCACGTCCATATCCTCTCGACGCCGGAGGAGGTCGACGCCGCCGAGATCACCCGCACGCCGCTCTGGTGCGACCGGCGCGGCGAGGTCGGCCCCTTCGACCTGATCGGGGACGTCCACGGCTGCTTCGACGAGCTGGCGGCCCTCCTCGGCAAGCTCGGCTACACGGTGACGGACGGCGGGCCGCACCGGAACCCCCGCTTCGACGTCGCGCCGCCCGCCGGGCGCAGGGCGGTCTTCCTGGGCGACCTCGTCGACCGCGGGCCTCGCATCCCGGACGTGCTGCGCCTCGTGATGGGGATGGTCGCGGCGGGCCACGGCATCTGCGTGCCGGGCAACCACGACGTGAAGCTCCTGAAGAAGCTGCAGGGGCGCGACGTGAAGCTGACCCACGGCCTCGCGGAGTCGGTGGAGCAGCTGGAGCGGGAGTCGCCGGCGTTCCGCGACGAGGTGGTCCGCTTCCTGGACGGCCTGGTGAGCCACTACCTCCTGGACGGCGGGCGGCTCGTCGTGGCGCACGCCGGCATGAAGGAGGAGCTGCAGGGGCGCAGCTCGGGGCGCGTGCGCGACTTCGCGCTGTACGGCGAGACGACGGGCGAGACGGACGAGTACGGCCTCCCGGTGCGGTACGACTGGGCGTCGGAGTACCGCGGCAAGGCGACCGTCGTCTACGGCCACACGCCGGTCCCCGAGGCGGAGTGGCTGAACCGGACGATCTGTCTCGACACCGGCTGCGTCTACGGCGGCTCCCTCACCGCGCTGCGCTACCCGGAGAAGGAGCTGGTGTCGGTCGCGGCGGTGCGGATGTACTACGAGCCACGGCGCCCGCTGGTCCCGAAGGAGATCGTGGAGGCGCCGGTCCTCACCGCACAGCAGGAGCACGACGACCTGCTGGACCTCGCCGACGTCACCGGCAAGCGTCTCGTGACGACGCGTCTCCATCACTCGGTGACGATCCGCGAAGAGAACGCCGCTGCGGCGCTCGAGGCGATGAGCCGCTTCGCGGCGAGCCCGAAGTGGCTGATCCACCTGCCCCCCACGATGTCCCCGTGCGAGACGAGCGCGCTCCCGGACCTCCTGGAGCACCCGGCCGAGGCGTTCGCCTACTTCCGGGCGCAGGGGGTCGCGACCGTCGTCTGCGAGGAGAAGCAGATGGGCTCCCGCGCGATCGCCGTCGTCTGCCGCGACGAGGAGACGGCCCGCCGCCGCTTCGGCGTGGCCGACGCCGGGATCGGCCTCCTGGCGACGCGCACCGGCCGCCGCTTCTTCGAGGACGCCGCCCTCGAGCAGGCGCTCCTCGCCCGCGTGGCGGGGGCACTCGAGACGAGCGGCCTCTTCGCCGAGCTGGGCACGGACTGGGCCGTC
>CAYLNK010000477.1:0-3262 GCA_964384675.1 uncultured Holophagales bacterium
AGCCGGGCCACGACGCCGTCCCCGGCGTTCCAGCGAAACGACGTCCCGTCGGGCACCTCCTGGAGCGACAGATCCGCGACGTCCCCCAGAGGGACGGCGCCGCCCCCCCGCAGCGGAAGCCGCACGGCTCGCAGCTCCTCGAGCGAGGCGACGCTCTCCTTCACGACGGCCGGGCGGATCGCGGCGCCCTCGCGCTCCTGCCCGGCCCCGGTCG
Organism: uncultured Holophagales bacterium; assembly: GCA_964384675.1. Taxonomy (GTDB): domain Bacteria; phylum Acidobacteriota; class Thermoanaerobaculia; order UBA5066; family UBA5066; genus CAYLNK01. The sequence goes on from CAYLNK010000477.1 coordinate 215, forward strand.
ACGCGCCGACCGTGGCGAGCCGCTCCTCCACGTCGAGCGCCGTCAGACCCCGAGCCACGAGGTCCGCGGCGCGGGGCGTGACGACGGCGTGGAGCGGCGTCTCCCCGAGGAGCTCGACACGGCCCGCGCCCTCGACGCGGGCCAGCTCCGGCAGCAGCACCTTCCGCGCGTAGGCGGTGCGTGCCGCGCCGGAGGCGCCGCCGAGGACCGCCACCTCCACGAGCGGCGACGGGTCGCCGCCCGCCACCTCGACCGTCAGCTCGTCCGGCCGCGGCTCGAGCGACCCGTCGACGCGCCGCGCCGCGTCGATGCGGAGGCGGTCCGGGTCCGTTTGCCAGTCGGTCCCGAGCACGATCCGGACCCGCCCGTCCTCCGTCTCGCTCGACAGCGAGGACACCCCCGGGATCGACGAGAGGCGCCTCTCGAGCGGCTCGGTCACTCCGCGGCGCAGCTCCTCGCGTGACCGCGACGCCGCCGTCGCGGTCACGACGAGGCTCGGCTTCTCGAGCGCCGGGAGGAGCGCGACCGGCAGCTTGGTGAGCGAGACCGCGCCGATCGCGACCAGCGCGAGCGAGCCGACGAACGTCGACACCGGACGCGCGAGCGCCGCCTCGTGGAGCCTCAAGGCTTCAGCGCCCCTTCGCCGCCGCCGGGGTCTCCACGACCTCGACGACGGCCGCGCCGTCCACGAGCGTCGCCACGCCCGAGACGGCGATCCGATCGCCGTCGGCGATACCGCGCGTCACCTCGACCCGGCCGTTGCTTCGCCCGCCGGTCTCGACGGGCACCCGCCGCGCCACGGTCCCGTTCGCGCGCTCCACCAGGAAGACGCCGGTGCCGGAGGAGCCGGGCACGAGCGCCTCCTCGGGCACGGTCAGCGCGTCGGCGCGGGGCGCGAGCTCCACGCGTAGCTCGACTCCCTCTCCCGGCGCGGGGAGGCCGTGCGTGTCGCTCACGCTCGCGACGACGCGCACGGTGCCGCTCGGGTCCACCACCGAAGCCACCTCGCGCAGGGTCCCGGCGCCCGCGGGCGTCTCGGTGCCCGGACGCACGAAACGGACGGTGAGGCCGGCCAGGAGGCTACTGCGCTCGGCCGCGGCCGCGACCCCCTCCACGTGGGGCGGGCCGTTCCCGGCCAGCTCGCCGAGGACGGTCCCGGCCGTCACGTCCGTGCCGGGCGGAAACGCCTTCGTCACGACGAGGCGCCCGCGCCGCGGAGCCGTGAGCGAAAGGCGCGTCGCCTCCCGCTCCGCGCTCTTCAGACGCTCGCGCGCCACGCGGGCGGTCACCTCCCGGCTGGCGAGCTCCGCCTGGGCGACGATGCCGGCGTCGAAGCCGCGCCGGGTCCTCTCGAGCTCCGCCGCGGCGGACTCGGCGCCGAGACGCGCCTCGGCGAGCGCCAGGCGGGCGGCCTCGTTCTCGAACGTCGCGAGCGGCTCGGCGGCCGCCACCTCCTCGCCCGTTCGCCAGCCCGCGGCGAAGCGGGGCGGGTACGCCACCGTCCCCCCCTTCACCGCGACGAGGGCGAGCGTCTCGGCGGGTCGCACGGTGCCGAGGAGGGTGAGCGTGGCCTGGAACGGCGCGGGCCGGACGACCTCCACCGTCACCGGGATGGCGGCCGCGCGCCGGTCGGTGTCGAAGTCGCGCGGGGCACGGCAGGCGAGAGCGACGGCGATCGACGGCAGGGCGAGGGCCCGGCCGAGGCGTCTCTGGGCTGGTCTCATCGTTCTCCGATCACGACAGGAGGCTCTCGGGCCGGGAAAGCCGGCGCCGGGCGTACAGGTAGAGGAGCGCCGCCGCCGAGGCGAGCACGGCGGTGCGCTCGACGAGGTCGAGGTTCTCGGTGACCAGCACCAGGGGGATCCAGAAGCGGCGGCCGGTCCCGACGACCACCGGGCTCCCGAAGAACCACGGTGAGGTCGCGAGAACGGCGACGTAGGTCCCGAACATCACCGAGCCGGCGCTCCGGAGGCGCACCGCGAAGAAGAGCGAGGCGGCGCCCAGGAAGAGCGCCGCCAGCGCCGCCTGGAGGAGCGCGGGGGCGAGCGGGAAGCCGTTGACGAAGTCGAACGCCGCGAGGAGGGCCAGCCACGCCTGCGCGGTCAGGATCGCGAGGAACGAGCCGAGGCGCCGCTCGAAGTAGTCGTCGGCCCCGGGCGACGACAGGGCGAGGTCGAGGCTGCCGGCGCGGCGCTCCAGGTCGACGACGTCGGAGAGGACCGGCACGCCGATCAGGAGGTACGTCGCCATCACGAGCGCCCACGGGTCGCCTCCGCCGAGGAGCATCGCCGTCCCGAAGACGAGGACGAGGAGGAGATCCGCCCCGACGAAGAGCACGGCCCGCCGGCCGAGCAGCAGACCGACCGAGAGGACGAGCCGGCGAAGCGTCGACGCGGTCACGTTCCTCATGGTCCGCTCCGGCGCTCCACGCTCCGGACCAGCCCGATCCTGGAGAGCCGGAAGGCCCGCTGGTCCGGGTCGAGGAGCAACGTGCGCGGCGGGTACGGAGTCGTGAGCCGGAACGGCGCCGTGCCGTTGGAGGGGACGCGGACCTGCGCCGAGGCCGCCTCGCCGTCGGTGCGCAGCACGATCGGGCAGAGCGACTCCCCGGTGCCGACGTTCCGCACCACGCCGGCCACCTCCCACGTTCGCCCGGCGCTCCGGAACGTCACGTCCTCGAGCGTCAGCATCGGGATCTCGCCTCCCGACACGAAGTCGGCGTAGAACCGGTCGAGGGAGACGGCTCCACGGCGCCCGATCCTCTCGACGAGCTCGCGCAGCGTGCCGGGACCGGCGTCTCGCGCGGCGAGGAACTCCTCGAGCCCCTCCGTGAACGCACGCGCGCCGGCCCGGTACTGGAGGTCGGCGACGAGGGCCGGGAGCTTGTGACGCCAGACCCCGGCGTCGTACGGTCCGGCCTTGGTGACCGGGACCCGGATCGCCTGCTGCGCGTCGAGCACGGCGCGTCCCGGCCGCCCCTTGCCGAGGCGGTCGAGCGCGATCCCGGCGAGGAGCCGCCGGAAGGCGAGCTGCTCGCGGCCCGCGAGC
>CAYLNK010000478.1:0-3259 GCA_964384675.1 uncultured Holophagales bacterium
GGCGGACCCACGTGCTGGACGCTCCCCACGTCGTGGTCGCTCCCGCGCTCGCGATCCTCGTGGTGGTCCTCGCCACGAACGTGCTCGGCGACGAGCTGGTCGACCGGCTCGACCCCGCCCGGCGGAGGCCGGCGGCCGCTTGACGTCCCCCGCGCCGCAGCCGCTCTCGCGGGCGGCCCTGCTGGGCCTCGCCCTGCTCGCGGTGCTGCCGTTCCTGAACGGGCTCACCGGGGAGTTCACCTACGACGACAAGGTCATCGTGCGCGACAACGCGCGCCTCAGCTCGCCGTCCACGGTGAGCGAGATCTTCACGACCCACTACTTCGGCGGCGCGCTCACCAGCGGGACCGCCTACCGGCCGGTCGTCCTCCTCACCTACGCCGTTCAGCGCTGGATCCACGGGACCCGGGTCTTCTGGTTCCACCTCGTCAACGTCGCGCTCCACGCGGCCGTGACGTGCCTCCTCGCCGCCTGGCTGGTGGGGCTCGGCCTCCCGCGGGGACCGTGCGTCGCGACGGCGGCGCTCTTCGCGGTGCTCACGATTCACGTGGAAGCCGTGACGGGGATCGTCGGCCGCGCCGAGGTGCTCGCGGCGCTCCTCGTCTTCCTCTCCGCACGCCTCTGGTCGCGCGCGACGGAGGGGGAGCGCCTGCGGTCGCTCCCGTACGCGGGGTGCCTGGCGGCGTTCACGGCCGGCGTCTTCGTGAAGGAGAACGCCGTGGTGGTTCCGGGCGTCATCGCACTCGGCGAGCTGTTCCGGGGCGGAGACGGGAGCGGCCTCTTCCGGAAGGCGCGCGACGTCGTCCGGAGAAGGTGGGCCGCCTTCGCCGGGCTGCTGCTTCCGGTCGTGCTCCTCTTCGCGGTGCGGCGCGTCGTCCTGAAGGGTTTCCTGATCTCGAAGGAAGCCGGCATCTTCGACCTCGAGAACCCGCTCGTCGCCCAGGCGCCCGGGCTCCGCATCGGGAACGCCGCGTTCCTCTTGTGGCGGTACGTCGCGAAGGCGATCTTGCCGGCGGGCCTCTCCGCCGACCACTCGGCGTACGCGCTGCCGCTGGCCGCGTCGCTCCACGCGCCGCGCGCATGGCTGAGCCTCGGCGGGCTCGCCGCCGCCGTCGCCCTGGCGGTCCTCCTGCGGGTGAGGCGGCCGCTGGTCTCCTTCGGGGCGGCCCTCTTCGCGGGCACGTTCCTCCCGACGGCGAACCTCCTCTTCCCGATCGGGACGATCTACGCCGAGCGTCTGCTCTACCTCCCGTCGGCGGGCCTGATCCTGGTCGCGATCGGCCTCCTCCTGCCGTCGCGACGGGAGGTCCCGGCGCCCTCCGCGTGGCCGTGGCGCGAGGCGCTGCTGGTCGGCGCGGTCCTCGGGAATGCCGCCGCCACCGTGGTCCGCAACCGCGCCTTCTCGGACGACGCGACGCTCTACGCCGACATGATCCGGAAGATGCCGCGCTCGGCGAAGGCGCACTACAACCGGGCGTTCGACCTCCAGCGCTCCGGGAAGAAGGACGAGGCGCTCCAGCACCTCGTGACGGCCACCGAGATCTTCCCGCGCTACTACGACGCCTGGGCTCTCAGGGGGCGCCTCGAGTGGGACCGCCGGGCGTGGGACGAGGCGATCCGCTGCTACCGGCGCTCGGTCGAGATCTTCGGGACGTACGAGAACGGCCGGTGGGGCCTCGCCAAGACCCTGGAGGAGTCGGGTCACGCCGCAGAAGCCGAGAGCGCGTTCCGGGACGGGCTGAAGGCGTGCCCCGATTCGTACCCGCTGGCGTACCACCATGCCGCTTTCCTCTCGACGGCCGGCCGGAGCGCCGAGGCGGCGCCGGCGTGGGCCCGGGCCGTCGTCGCCGGCAGGGGGACCGCGCTGGCGCGGCTGGGGCGGGCCAAGGCCCTGAGCGCCCTGGGGAAGGAGGAGCCCGCCGTGCTCGAGGCGAGACGCGCGCTCGTGGCGCAGCCGACGTTCGTCGACGCGCGGCTGTTCCTGGCGACGGTCTACGAATCGGAGGGGAAGACGCTCGCCGCCGCGGGCGAGCTCCTGCGGGCCTACCGGACGGACCCGTCCAGCGCGGAAAACGCCAGGGGACTCCTGGAGCTCGCGGTGCGGCGGCCGGAGTGCCGGGGGCGGGCGGTCGTGGCGCTCCCGCTGATCGTGAGCCGGCTCGGAGCCCGGCCGAGGGACGCCGCCCTGGCCGCGCTGGTCGCCGCTATTCGGCCCCGTTGACCTCGGTGTCGACCGGCGCCGCCGGGGGAGCGAGGCGTGCCCGCCGGGCCCTCAAGACACGCACCAGAACGGCATACGTGATCGCTCCGGCGAGGAACGACAGCGCGAACATCCCGACGGTCCACTGGACGCCGATCGCCCGGACGCGCGGCCCCGCGCTCTCCCAGAAGCTGCGGCTCAGCATCTCGTGCCACGGGAGGTGCGTCATCGCTTCCTTGCGGGCGCGGAGCAGGATCCGGCCGATCGGGATGGCCGCCGCCGACACCGGGCCGAACGTGATGGGGTTGACGACCAGGGTGCCGAGGACGACGTCGACCTTGTTCAGCTTGAGCGCGAACGCCATCAGGATCGCCATCCAGAAATGGAGGCCGAAGAGGGGCGTGAAGGAGATCGCGACGCCGAGCGCGAAGGACGCCGCCACCACCTCCGGGGGGTCGTCGCGGCCCACCAGGTGCAGGAAGAGCTCGCGAAGGCTCTTCTTCTTGCGGGGAGCCGGCCCGGGATCCGGAGGCGGAGGGGAGTCCGGCGTGCGGAACGGGACGACGGTCATGCGTCCCCGAAGTGGTCGAAGCCGGCGTCCGGGAGCGGGGCGCCGCCGTCCGGGCCGATCAGGTGGAGCTTGCCGCTGCCGTCCATCGTACCGATCCGCCGGAGCGGGAAGCGTCGCGTGAGCCGGTCGAGCGCGGCGAGCTTCCGCTTCGGTACCGCGAAGAGGAGCCCGAAGTCCTCCCCGCCGAGGAGGGCCGCCTGCAGCGGGTCGATCGGAACGCGGGCGATCGGCTTGTAGAGAGCCGAGTCGACCGGCAGGAGCGCCGCCTCGACGGACGCTCCGGTGCCGGAGGCGCGGCAGAGGCGGTGGAGGTCGCGCGCCAGGCCGTCGGAAAGGTCGATCGCGGCCGATGCGATGCCCCCCTCGGCCAGCGCGCGACCCAGCTCCAGCTGCGGGCGCGGGTTGACCTGATGACGGATGAGGCGCGCCAGGTCGTCCCCGCGCGGCGCGGCGACCCGCCGGCCGCCCGGAGCGCGCACCGCGCCGTC
>CAYLNK010000479.1:0-3235 GCA_964384675.1 uncultured Holophagales bacterium
CTCGGCGCGGGCCGCGACGGCCAGGGCCTCGGCGGCCACCTGGAGGCGCTCCTCGGCGGCGGCCTTCTCGACCTCGACGTCGTCGCGCTGGGACTCGGCGCGTCCGGTCTCCTCGCTCGAACGGAGATGCTCCTGCTGCGCCTCGCGCTGCTGGGTGAGGAGGAGCTCTTTTCGGGCCTCGGTCTCCTCCCCTTCGCGTGCGGCGGCGGTGACCGCGGCTTCGGCGGCGAGGAGCGTCTCGCGGGCGCGCGCGAGGGCATCGCCCTTCTCGCGCCGGGTCCGCTCCGCCTCGTCGTGGAGTCGCTTGGCCTCCTCCAGCTCCGCGTCCGCCATCCCGAGAGCCGCCAGGGCCGCGGCCTCGGCGTCGATCGCGGCCGAAAGGGCCTTGTCCCCGTCGGCCAGACCCAGCGCGAGGCGGTCGGCCCGCAGCCGGGCGAGCTTCCGCTTGAGCGCGTCGAGGACCTCGGCCTGCTCCTTCCAGCGGGACGCGCGCCCGGCCTGCCGCTTCAGCGACGTGCAGGTGCGCTCGATCTCCGAGACGATGTCGCGCAGGCGCAGGAGGTTCGAGCGGGTCTCCTCGAGCTTCAGCTCCGCCTGGCGCTTCCTCACCTTGAACTTGGAGATGCCGGCCGCCTCCTCGATCAGACGCCGCCGGTCCTGGGGCTTGGTGGAGAGGATCAGGTCGATCTTCTGCTGCTCGATGATCGCGTAGGCCCGCACGCCGAGCCCGGTGCCGAGGAGCACGTCCTGCACGTCCTTCAGGCGCGAGCGCTTGCCGTTCAGGAGGTAGTCGCTCTCGCCGCTCCGGTGGACGCGGCGGGTGATCGTCACCTCGCCACCGGTCTCGGCCCAGTGGTCGCCCCGCGCTTCCAGGGTGAGCGTCACCTCGGCCAGCCCGACGGGACGACGACGCGCCGAGCCGTTGAAGATGACGTCCTCCATGGTGGCGCCGCGCAGGTTGCGCGCCGACTGCTCACCGAGGACCCACTGCACCGAGTCGCAGATGTTCGACTTGCCCGAGCCGTTCGGCCCGACGATGGCCGTGATGCGGCTGGGAAGCGTCAGCGTCGTCTTGTCGACGAACGACTTGAATCCGTGGATGTCGAGCTTCTTGAGTCGAAACATATCTCTTTCCCCGGGGCCGGCGGGACCGGGAACCTAGCACGGTCCGCCGGATCGCGGAAGGCGCGGGGGCGGAGGAGGCGACCCCCTAGGCGTTCACGCGCGTCGGCGGCTCGCCGAGGGAGCCCGCTCCGGTCACCGGACGCGCGGATTCGGCTCGCTCGGGCAAGGAGTAGAGGGCCTTCACGAGGCCGCCGCGGGAGTCGACGCCGAGCTTCTGGAAGACGTGCTTGAGGTGGTCTTTCACGGTGTACTCGGAGATGTAGAGCCGGCTGGCGATCTCCGCGTTGCGCAGGCCCTCGAGGACGCCCGAGACGACCTCCGTCTCCCGCTCGGAGACGCCACGGGCGGCGAGGAGCGGCCCGAGGTCGTCGGCGTTCGGGGCGGCCCGCTCCCGCAGGGAGACGACCCGGATCCCGCACGCGCCGTCGGCGCCGTCACGGACCGGCACGATGCGGGCGTCGAGGGCCCGTCCGTTCGTCAGCGCCAGCCGATCCTGCCGCTCCGCTTCCGCGCCCGAGGCGAGGCGCAGGAGGTGGGACAGCAGGGGGGCCGTCCTGCGGTCACCCGTGACGACGGTCAGGCCCCGCTCGGTCTGCTGGCAGAGGAGCGCGTCCGCGGCCTCGTTGGCGAACAGGATCGATCCGGCGCCGTCGAGGATCAGGAGAGGGGAGTCCGCGCACTCGGCGGCCGCCAGGACGTGCCGGCGCGCCCTCTGGTCGACCTCGGCCCGTGCCAGGCTCTCGAGCAGCTGGGTCAGCACGGGGCCGAGGAGCGCGAAGCGCATCCGTTCGGCGCCCGTCCAGGGACGATGGGGACGCCTCAGAAGGACGAGGGTCCCCTCCACGAGCCCGTCGACGACGAAGGGCGCCTCCAGCAGGATGTCTCCCGCCGGGCGGCGGCCGGAGGCGCGGGCATCCAGGTTCCGCGGGTGGAGCTGACGACGGTAGCGACGGCCATCCGGAAGGAACCGGACGTCGATCTCGACACGGTCCGGCTCGAGGGCGGTCCCCAGGGCGGCGACGAACCTCCCCAGCTCGGGATCGTCCCGACGGCGGAACGGGGCGGAATCGAGCAGCGTGGCGGGCAACTTCCGGGTCCCATTCTAGGGCCCGACGAGGCAAGGATGCGAATGCATCAGTGCCTTCGGGCCCTTTTTGAGGCATGCTAGCGGCAATGGTGAGACAGAGTCTCAAACGCGAAAGACGCCCGGCCCTGACCCTGGCCACCCTCCCGACCGGACAGGAGGCGGTGCTGGAGTCGATCGATCTCCCCGAGCCGCTCGCCACCCGTCTCATGGAGCTCGGATTCCTGCCGGGGAGCCGCGTGTCGGCCCCGTTCGCGGCGCCGGGTGGTGACCCGAGGGTCTACCGGGTCGACGGGACCGAGGTGGCCCTCCGGCGGGAGACCGCTCGCCATCTGCGCCTTCACGCGGAGGCGGCGGCGACTCGATGAGCTCCCAGGACGGCTGCGCCGGCTGCGCCCTCGCCTCGGCGATCCCGGCCCGCCCGCCGCACGGGGGACCGCGCGTGGTGGCGCTCGTCGGCCCGCCGAACTCCGGCAAGTCCACGCTCTTCAACCGCCTGACCGGGCTCCGGCAGAAGGTCGCGAACTACCCGGGCGTCACGGTGGAGCAGCGGACGGGGCGAGCCAGGCTCGCCGACGGCCGCGAGGCGCTCCTGCTGGACCTCCCCGGGGTCTACAGCCTGTCGCCCCAGTCCGAGGACGAACGGGTCACTCACGACGCTCTCCTCGGGAAGATCGAGGGGCAGCCGCGGCCCGACGCCGTCCTCGTGATCCTCGATTCGACCAGCCTCGCCCGGCACCTCGTCCTGGCGGCGTCGGTGCTGTCGGTCGGCCTTCCCACGCTCGTGGTCCTCAACATGGCCGACGACCTCAAGCGTCGCGGCGGCGACGTCGACGTCCCGGCCCTGGCCCGGCAGCTCGGGGTGCCCGTCGCGCTCGTGAGCGCCGCCCGCGGCGAGGGCCTCGACGCCGTCGTGGAGTTCCTCGGGGGAGAGCTCGGCGTGCCCACGGCGCTCGACCTCCCCGTCCTCTCGGACGTCCCGCGCTGCCGCGCCTGGGCGGTGCGCACCGGCGAGCGCGCGGGCTA
>CAYLNK010000480.1:0-3190 GCA_964384675.1 uncultured Holophagales bacterium
CTCTCCTCCACGACGGCCGGCCGCTCGCGCCCCTTCCGGCGACGTACGGCGCGCACGCGGCGCGCCAGCGCGCGCTCCTCTCGGACGGGGCCCTGGCCTCTCACCAGGCCCGGTGGCTCGAACGCCTCGCCGGAGCCCCGGCGCCGGGGATGCTCACGCGACGCGTCCCGTCCGGCGGCCGCGGCTTCCGCGGAGAGGTGCTCGAGCGCCCGATTCCGGCGGAGACGGCCTCGGGCCTTCGGGCGCTCGCGGACGAGCTCTCCAGCACGCCGTTCCGGGTGCAGCTCGCCGCGTTCTTCCTGCTCCTCCACCGCCTCACCGGAGAGGACGACGTCGTGGCCAGGACGGGGCTCACCGGGCGTCCCGGCCCCGATCTCGCGCCGCTCGCCGGCTTCTTCCTCGCGAACGTGCCGATCCGGGCCGACCTGGGCGGCTCGGCCACGTTCGCCGACGTGCTGCGGCGCGTCGACACGCGCCTGCGCGAGGCGCTCGAGTCCGAGGAGTACCCCGTCGAGCTGGCGCTGCGCCGCCTCCACCCGGACCATCCGCCCTCGCACGGCGCGGTGCACGGGCTGAGCTTCACCAAGCTGCCGCGGCGGCGCGAGCGCCTCGCCGGCGGACTGGTCCTCACCGAGGAGCCCTACCTGCCGGGAGGGGCGCCGCTCGACCTGTCGCTCTACACCCAGGACGGCCCGGGCGGGAGCCGGCTCGTCTCGATGCACGACACCAGCCTCTTCGAGAGGCGGGACGTCGCGGCGCTCCTCGACCGGTACGTGGAGCTCGTGGGCGAGCTGGCCTGCGACGGGGGCGCCCGCCTGCCGGTCCGCCTCCGAGCCCCGCGTCCCCTCCGCCGCGAGGCGACCGCGCCCGAGCCGTGCGCCGGACGGACCCTCCATGCCCGCATCGAGGCGGTGGCCGCGCGTCGCGCGGACGGCCTCGCCGTCGTCACGCCGCACGGGTCGTGGAGCTACGGCCGCCTCCTTTCGGAGGCGAACCACGTGGCGGAGGCGCTGGAGGAGCGCCTCGGGGAAGGACCCAAACGCGTCGGCCTCCTCTTCGGGGGGCGGCCGGCGATGCCCGCGGCCGTCCTCGGAACGCTGAAAGCCGGCGGCACCTACGTGCCGCTCGACCCGGGGACGCCCGCACACCGCCTCGCGTTCCAGCTCGCCGATGCGCGCTGCGACGTGCTCGTGACGGATGGTCTGGAGGCCGCGCTGGCCGGCGAGCTCACCGCCCGAGGCCTCCCGCTCCTCGACCTCGACCGGGCGCCCCGTGGACGCGCTCCACGCAAGCGGGCAGCGGCAGGGCCGATCGCCGCGGCTCGCGACGACCTCGCCTACGTCCTCTACACCTCGGGCTCGACCGGAGTACCCAAAGGCGCCCTCCAGAGCCACGAGAACGTCCTCCACTTCATGCGCTGCTATGTCGGGAACCTCGGGATCACCGCGGACGACCGGCTGTCGCTCCTCTCCACGTACGCCTTCGACGCGGGCGTCATGGACCTCTTCGCGGCGCTCCTCTCGGGGGCGGCGCTCTGCCCCTGGGACCTCCGGCGCGACGGGCTCGAGGGGCTCGCCGCCTGGATCGCCGGGGCGGGCGTGACCGTCCTCCACGCCACGCCCACCCTGTTCCGCCGCCTCGTCGCCGCGCGGCGGGACGCGGACTTCTCGCGCGTGCGCTGGGTCGTGCTCGGCGGCGAGGAGGCGAATCGCGCCGACTTCGAGCTCTACCGCGAGGCGTTCCCGGAGGGCTGCCGGCTCGTGAACGGCTACGGCCCCACCGAGTCGAGCGTCTCGCTCCAGCACGTCCTCCACCACGGCTCCCTCGTGGTCCGGCCGAAGCTCCCGATCGGCCTTCCGGTGGACGACACCGAGGCGCGATTGCTCGACGAGTCGGGCCGTCCGGCGGCGCCCGGTACCGTCGGCGAGATCGTCCTCCGGAGCCGGCATCTGGCGATCGGCTACTGGGAGCGCCCGGAGCCGACCGCCGCCGCGTTCCATCCGGATCCGGAAGGCGGCGACCGGCGGCTCTACCGGACCGGCGACCTGGGGCGCGAGCTTCCCGACGGCACGCTGGAGTTCGTCGGGCGGCGGGACACCCAGGTCAAGCTCCACGGCGTCCGCGTGGAGCTGGGCGAGATCGAGGCCGTCCTCGCCATGCACCCGTCCGTCGGCGAGGCGGCGGTGACGCCGAGCGGGGGCGCGCCGGCGCTGGTGGCGTACGTCGTGCCGGCGGGAGGTCCGGCGGCGTCGCCGCGGGAGCTCGCCCGCTTCCTCGCGGAACGGCTCCCGTCGCCGATGCTCCCGTCGGCCTACGTCGTGCTCCAGCGGCTGCCGCGAACTCCCAACGGCAAGGTGGATCGTGCCGCGCTCCCCGCGCCCGCGGCGGGTGCCGGCCGCACGCGCGCGCCGCTCACCGCGGGGGAGCTGAAGCTGGCGGGAATCTGGAAGGGACTCCTCGGAGTGGCCGACGTCGACGCCGGGGACAGCTTCTTCGACCTGGGAGGCGACTCCCTGCTGGCGCTCCGGTTCCTGGCGCTCGCCGAGAACGACTTCGGCGTGCGGCTACCGGTCGCCGCGCTCTTCGAGGCGCCGACCCTGCAGGAGCTGGCGCGCCTCCTCGCCGGCGCGACCGGAGCCGGTCCCTCGTCGGCGGTCTTCGCCGTGCAGGCCGGCGGCTCCCGACCGCCGCTCTTCATGGTGCCGGCCGCGCACGGCTCCGTCTGGCCCGAGGAGCTCGACATGGTCGGTCTCCACGCGCTGGCGCGGGCGCTCGGCGACGACCAGCCGCTCCACGCCTTCTGCCTCGACCCGGACGAGGACGAGCTCCCCGCGTCGGTTCCGGACCTGGCCGCGCGCTTCGTCGCCGATCTGCGCCGCGTCCAGCCGCAGGGACCGTATCACCTGGCCGGCTGCTCGTTCGGCGGCCTCATCGCGTTCGAGATGGCGTGCCGGCTCCACGCGCAGGGCGGAGAGATCGCGCGGCTCCTCCTCTTCGACAGCTGCGCCCCCGGATACCCGAGACCGCGGGCCCTCCTCGACCCCGAGAGGATCGTTGCCGGGGCGCTCGGACTCGCGGCGCTCGCGGGCCGCCTCCCGAGGTTCGGGGCGAGGCTCCTCGCTCTGCCGTCCGGGCGGCGCGTGGCCGCTCTGCGCGACCGGATCTCGGCCGCGCTCGGAGCCGCGCCGCC
>CAYLNK010000481.1:0-3176 GCA_964384675.1 uncultured Holophagales bacterium
AGGTCGCCGGCCCGCGCCAGGGCAGGCTGGCCGCAGCCAGCAGGTGCACGACGCCCTCGACGTCGACGACGTCGTGACCCTCCTCCCCGCCCGCCGCCCACCGGTCCGCGTCGCCCTCGACCTCGCCCCCGGCCCGCTCCGCGACCTGATGGAACGAAGCCTCGAGGCCGCCGGGGCCGAGCTCCAAACCCAAGGGGTCAAAACCCAAGGGGTCAGGTACCAATCTTCTACTCTAGCTGAGCTCGTCGTCACGGATCACGCCCCGGCGACGGATGGAAGCGATCCGTGGACCCTCGAGCTGCGCACCGGAAAGGGGACGCCCTTCGCCGGGCCGTTCGTCGTCGACACCGCGCACCCGCTCGTCGACGGCGTGTCCCTCGCCGGCGTCATCTGGGGCGCGCCGCGTGCCGACGTCGCCGGCCACGCGGTCGTCTCCGCGGGCAGCGTCCCGCTTCTCGTCGACGGCGAGGCCGCCGCCGGCCGGCACCTCGTCCTCGCGCTCTCGCCGGACCTCTCCACACTTCCGCGCTCTCCCGCCTGGCCCGCTCTCCTCTGGAACCTCCTCGACTGGCGGGCCTCGTTCCGGGCGGGCGCGGTCCGCCCGAACGTCGCGCTCGGCGGCGCCGCCGTCGTGAACGTGCCGGCCGCGCGCGACGTCACCCTCACGACGCCCGACGGCGCGCGCCGCCGCCTCGTCCCCGACGACGGACGGGTGACGTTCGTGGCCGAGCGGCCGGGCCTCCACGTCGTCACGGCCGACGACGACCGCCGGGAGGTCTCGGTCAACCCGCTCGACGCCGCGGAGTCCGACCTCTCCGGTTGCGGCCCGGCGCGCACCGGAGCGGATGCCTCCTCCGCGGCGGAGGGATCACGACTGCGCGACGTGGCCTGGCTCCCCGCCCTCCTCGCGCTCGCGGCCCTCACCGCCCACCGCGCCGTCGTCGTCCACGGCGCCGGGGAGGCGGCGTGACGTTCGAGAGCCCCGGCTGGCTCCTGGCCGCCGTCCCGCTCCTGGTGACGCTCCGTCTCTGGCGCGTCCCGTCGCGTCTCGTCGAGCGGCTGCGCCTCGCCGTGGGGCTCCTCGCGATCCTCGCGATGGCCCGCCCGGCGCTGCGTCTCCCGAGCCGCGCGGGCACGGTCGTCGTGCTCGTCGACCGGAGCGCGTCGATGCCGTCGCAGTCGGACGCCGCGGCGAAGGAGGCGATCGCGCGCCTCCAGAAGTCGAAGCCCGACGAGAGCCGCCTCGCCGTCGTCTCGTTCGGCGAGACCGCGACCGTGGAGCTCGCGCCCGGGGCCGGGCGCTTCGATTCCTTCACGGCGCGCATCGGAGCGGAGGGTTCCGACGTGGCCCACGCCCTCGCGACGGCCCTCGCGCTCGTCCCGCGCGGAACGCCGGGGCGTGTCCTCCTCCTCTCCGACGGCCGTGCGACCGGCCCGTCGCCGCTGCCCGCGGCGTTCGAGGCTGCGGGCCGCGGCATCGCCGTCGATACGCGCCTGGTCGAGAGGCCCGCCACCAACGACCTCGCCGTCGACCGGATCGAAGGGCCCGACGTCGTCTCGCCGGGCGAAGGGTTCCTCGTCACCGCCTGGATCGACGCGCCCTCCCCCCAGGACGTGACGTACGAGCTGCGCCGGGACGGCCGGCCGCTGGCCCGCGGGACGCGCGCCGTCGGCGCCGGCCTCACCCGCCTCGTCTTCCGCGACCTCGCCGAGCGCTCCGGCGCGCAGGCGTACGAGCTACGCGTCCGGGGCTCGTCTCCGGATCCCGTGCCGGAAAACGACACGGCGCGCCTCCTCGTCGGCGTGCGCGGGCGCGCTCCGCTCCTCCTCCTCACCTCGCGGCCGGACGGCGGGCTCGCTCGTCTCCTCACGACCGGAGGCGTGGCGGTCGACGCGGCGCGCCCGGAGGACGCCGACCTCTCGCTCGCGGGGCTGGCGCGGCACACCGGCGTCCTCCTGGAGGACGTCCCGGCCGACCGCCTCGGCGGTGCCGCGCTCGGCACGCTGGCCGCGTGGGTGAAGGACGGCGGCGCCGGCCTGATGATGACCGGCGGCCGCGCGTCGTACGGCCCGGGCGGCTACTTCCGCTCCCCGCTCGACCCGCTCCTGCCGGTCTCGATGGAGCTCCGCCAGGAGCACCGGAAGCTCGCGCTCTCGATGGTCGTGGTGATGGACCGCTCCGGCAGCATGGCGGCGACCGCGGGAGGCGGCCGCACCAAGATGGACCTCGCCAACCTGGGCGCGGCGCAGGTGCTGGAGCTCCTCTCGGCCCAGGACGAATTCGGCGTCATCGTCGTCGACTCCGTCCCGCACACGATCGCGCCGCTCGAGAAGGTGGAGGACCGGCCCGCGGTGCGCACGCGGATCCTGAGCGTCGAGTCGATGGGAGGCGGGATCTTCGTCTACGAGGGGCTCTACGCGGCCGCGCGGATGATGGAGAAGGCCACCGCCGGGACGCGACACATCCTCCTCTTCGCCGACGCGGCGGACTCCGAGGAGCCGGGGGAGTACAGGATGCTGCTCGAGAAGCTGCGCGGGGCGGGGATCACCGTCAGCGTGATCGGCCTCGGGACGAAGGCCGACCCCGACGCGGGGCTCCTCGAGGACATCGCGAAGAGGGGCGACGGGCGCGTCTTCTTCACCAACCAGCCGGACGAGCTGCCCGCTCTCTTCGCACAGGACACGTTCATCGCGGCGCGCAGCACGTTCGTGGAGGAGGCGACGCCGTTCCGCTTCACCGCCGGCCTCTCCACCCTCACCAGCCGCTCCGTGGGCGCGCCGCCGCCGCTCGGCGGCTTCAACCTCTGCTACCTGCGGCCCGGCGCCACGCTCGCCGCGGTGACGAAGGACGACTACGAGGCCCCCGTCGTGGCGACCTGGCAGGCGGGCGCCGGACGCGTGGCCTGCTACACCGGCGAGGCCGACGGCAGGACGACCGGCGCGATGGGCACATGGCCGGAGGCCGGACCGCTCCTGGCGAGCCTCGCGCGCTACACGCTCGGCGACGGGGCCGGCCTGCCGCGGGGCCTCCTCGTGCGCCAGCGGCCCGGCTCGGGGCACGTCACCATCGAGCTCGAGTCCGACCCCGACGAGTCCGCGGCGACGGCGGCCCTCGGCGAAGGCGCCGGCGAGAGGCCCGAGGTCACCGCCCTGCACGGGCGCCCCGGGACGCCCCC
>CAYLNK010000482.1:0-3139 GCA_964384675.1 uncultured Holophagales bacterium
GGCGCGCCGGGCGGCGGTGAGCGTCGTGGCGGCCGCGACGGCGAGCCCGAGGATCAGCGCGGCGAGGCCCGTCCGCGCGGAATCCGCGAGCGTCGTGTCCGAGAGGCTCAGTCCCTCGGGGAGGCCACCCCGGGCGAGCGCGGCGGGGAGCGCGCCGGAGAGGACGAACGCCGCGGCGGCCGAGAGCCCCGCCAGGAGGAGCCCTTCCAGGAAGAGCGGCCGGACGAGGCGCAGACGGCTGGCGCCGAGCGCCTGCCGGACCGCGATGTCCCGCTCGCGCGAGATGGCGCGCGAGAGGAGGAGGCTCGCGACGTTGGAGCAGGCGACCGCGAGGCCGAGCGCCACGGCGATCCCGAGGAGGGTGAAGAATCGGCTCACCTCGCGGCGACCGCCCAGTCCGACGGCATCCGACGCGAGCGGGACCACGGTGAAGCGGGGCGCGGGCGCGTCCTTGTCGTGAGCGACGTGCTGGCGGTCGAAGAAGCCGCTCAGCTCCGCCTGCGCCGCTTCGACCGTCACCCCGTTCCCGAGACGCCCGAACGGCGTGAGCCATTGCCAGCTGTAGCGCGTGAGGTCGCGGCGGGATGCGGGACCGGTCGCGAGCTGCGCCCAGGCCGGGACCGGGACGTAGAGGTCGGGCGACGCGTTCAGCCGAAGTCCCCGGAAGCGCTCCGGCAAGACGCCGACCACGGTGAGCGGGACCCCGTTCACGAGGAGGCGGCTCCCGATCGAGGCGAGGTTGCCACCGAGACGGCTCCGGAAGAAACCCTGCGAGACGACGGCCACCAGGGGATCGCCGGACCTCTCGTCGAGCGGCTGGAGCAGCCGTCCGGCCGCGGCCGGTACCCGGAGCGTCTCGAAGTAGCGTCCGGTGACGACGGCGCCGGAGACGAGCGTCGCGCCTCCCTGGCCCGCGACCGAGAACCAGCGTTCGCGATAGGCGGCCACGCTCGCGAACGAGCGCGTCTCGCGCTCGAGGTCCTGGAACGCGGGGTAAGACACCGTGTCGCCCTGGACCGCCATCAGAGCCGGATCGCTCCCGAAAGGGAGGGGATGCAGGAGCACGGAGTCGACGAGGCGATAGACGGTGAGGCCGCCGGCGAGCCCGAGCGCGAGCGTCAGGACGGCGGCGAGCGTGAAGGCCGGACTCCTCGCGAGCGAGCGGGCGGCCAGCCGGAGGTCGGAGATCACCGGGAGGCCCCTTCTATCCAGCCGTCCCGCAGCTGGATGGTGCGCCGCGCGTACGCGGCCCACGCCTCGTTGTGGGTCACCTGCAGGATCGTCGTCCCGGCGTCGTTCAGCTGCTTCAGGAGGTCCATGATCATCTTCCCCTGGCTGGAGTGAAGCGCTCCGGTCGGCTCGTCGGCCAGGAGGAGCTTCGGCTTCCCGATCAGCGCCCGGGCCACCGCGACGAGCTGCTGCTGGCCGCCCGAGAGCTGCGACGGGTAGAGGTCCTTCTTCCCCACGATCTGGAAGCGGTCGAGCACGTCGGCCACCATCGACTGCCGCTCGGTCCGTTTCACGTCGCGGTAGGAGAGCGGCAGGTCGAGGTTCTCGGCGACGGTGAGATCGTCCAGGAGGTGGAACTGCTGGAAGACGAAGCCGACGTGCTGCTTGTGCAGCTCGTTCCGCTTCTTCGGCGTGAGCTTGTGGACGTCCTGGTCCAGGAACCGGTACTCGCCGCCGAAATCGCCGTCCAGCATCCCGAGGATCGCGAGCAGAGTCGACTTCCCCGAGCCCGACGGCCCCATCACCGAGACGAAGTCCCCTTCCCGGATCTCCAGGTCGATCCGGCGGAGGACCCAGGTCTTCCCGGCCTTCGTCTCGTAGGTCTTCTCGACGTTCGTCAGCTTCAGCATCTGTTCGTTCCTATTCCGCGCGGAGCGCTTCGGCGGGATCGACTCGGGAGGCGTGGAGGGCGGGGCCCAGGCAGGCGGCGAGGCCGCTCGCGAGGAGGAGTCCGGCCACGGCCCCGAGCGAGACCGGGTCGGCGGCGGGCACCTCGAAGAGTAGAGAAGCGAGGAAGCGGCCGGTGCCGAGCGCCACGGCGAGCCCGACCGCGAGACCGGGGAGGATCACCCGGAGGCCGCCCGTGAGGACCTCCTCGATCACCCGTGTCCGCGTGGCTCCGAGCGCGACGCGGACGCCCATCTCCCGGAGGCGCCGGGCCGTGCCGTACGCGGTCACGCCGTAGAGGCCGGCGACGCCCAGGAGGAGCGCGAGGCCCGCCAGCGAGCCCATCAGGAAGAGGTTGAAGCGCCGCGCCGCGAGGCTCCGGGCGACGAGACTCTCGACGGTCTCGATCTCCACCGGCAGGTCCGGATCGAGGGCGTTCACCTCGCGTCGGATCAGCGGAGCGAGGGCCGCCGGATCGTCGTCCGCGCGGAAGACGACGCTGGCGTAGCTCGCTCGCTCGGGCCGCTGGGCGAGCGGGAAGAAGACCGCCGGGTCGGCGGCCTTCTCGAGGGCGCGGTGGCGGACGTCTCCGATCACGCCGACGATCGTCGCCGGCAGGCGGCTCGCCGGGTCGCTCTCCATTCCGGCGAAGACGATGTGTTCGCCGAGCGGGCTCCTCTCGCCGAACACCGCGCGCGCGTAACGGGCGTTCACGAGCGCGACCGGCTCGGCGCCGGCCCGGTCCGACGCGCGGAAGGCGCGTCCCGAGATCACCGGGATCCGCATCGCCTCGAGGTAGTCGCCGGCGATCACGCGAAAGCCGGCATTGAACGTCTCGGCGTCACGTCCCACCACGCGCGAGGTGCCGTTCAGGTTCCGGCCGGCCAGCGGCAGGTCGCTCACGAGGCCGATGGTACGGACTCCCGGTACCGTCGCGAGCCGGGCCAGGAGGGCCTCCTGGAAAGTACCCACCTTCGACGGCTCGTTGGTCGGGAGCTCCACCGCGACGCGCACCACGCCGGTGCGGGCGAAGCCCGGATCGACGGAGAGGACGCGCACGAAGCTGCGGGTCAGGAGGGCGGCCCCGGCGAGGACCGCGGTGGCGATCGCGACCTGACCCGCCACCAGCGCGGCGTTCCAGCGGGAATCGCTCCGGGAGACGTCGCCGGCGCGGGTTCCGCCGGACAGGTGCGCCGCGGGCGAGGCCCCGAGGACGCGGAGCGCCGGGACCAGCCCGGCCAGC
>CAYLNK010000483.1:0-3129 GCA_964384675.1 uncultured Holophagales bacterium
GAGGCGCGAGAAGTCCTCGATCTTGGGCACGCGCAGGCCGGCCTTCTCCGCCACGGCGATCGCGCGGGAGCGGCCGGTGGCGCCGGGCCTCACCCGGAACGTGGGGCGCCCGGCCTCCTCGTCGAACTCCATCGCCGCCGCCAGGACCTCCGGCTGGCCGTGCGCCCACTCCTTCACGGCCGACAGGTGCGTCGTGCCGACGGCGAGCCCGCCGCGGCGCAGGTCGTGCTCGAGGATCGCGATGGCGAGGGACGCCCCCTCGTCCGGGTCCGTGCCGCTCCCGAGCTCGTCGAGGAGGACGAGGCTCCGCGGCGTCGCCTGGGCGATCACGCGGGCGGTGCGCGTCATCTGGGCGGCGAAGGACGACAGGTCGCCGAGCAGGTCCTGCGCGTCGCCGGCCACCACCAGGATCCGGTCGAACACGGGGAGCCGGGTGCCCGGATCGCACGGCAGCGCGAAGCCCGACTGGTTGAGGAGCGCCAGGAGCCCGACGGTCTTCATCGCGACGCTCTTGCCGCCGGCGTTCGGACCCGACAGCAGGAGGAGGCGCCGCCCCTCGGGCAGCTCGAGGTCGAGCGGGACGGCCTCGGAGTGCCGCGTCTCGGAGTCCTCCCCGAAGACCTCCTCGCGGAGCGGTGCGAGGCGGCGGTCCAGGAGCGGGTGCCTCGCGCCGCGAATCACCAGGCCGTCCCCGCGCTCCACGAACGTGCCGCCCACCCGCTGCGACAGCTCGGCCCGCGCCTGGTACGAGTCGAGCTCGGTCAGGACCGCGACGACGGTGATGAGCTCGCTCTTCACGGCCGAGAAGCGGGCCGTGGTGGCGACGAGGATCCGGTGCACCTCCTCGCGTTCCTGCTCGAGAGCCTCGGCGAGCGCGTTGTTCGCGTCCACCACGGCGAGCGGCTCGACGAAGAACGTCTGCCCGGAGCCCGACTTGGTGTGGACGATCCCGGCGACGGCATCGCGCCGGTCGGAGCGGACCGGCAGGCAGTACCGCCCCTGCTTCTCGGTGACGTACGCGTCCGAGAGCGCGTCGGGGTAGGTGCGGGCCAGCTCCTCGAGGCGCTTCACGACGTCCCGCCGGAGCCGCGTGATCGCGCTCCTGATCGCGGCGAGGCGGGCGGTGGCCGTGTCCTTGATCCGCCCGTCCCGCTCGAAGATCACCTCCCGCTCGGACAGGACGTGGGCGAGGTCGGGAAGCGGCCCGAGGAGCGCCTCGAGGTGAGGGAGCGGCAGGTCGGGGAGCGGGACCGCCTGCCGCGCTCCCTCGGACCGCTCGAGGAGCGCGAAGAGGTCGAGGAGGTCCTCGGGCGGGAAGGCGAGACCGACGGGGCCGAGGCGGGGCAGGAGCGGCGCCGCGTCGTCCAGCCCTCCGAGAGCGATCGGCGCCGACACGCCGCGGCGCGAGACCAGGTCGCGGGTGGTCCCGAGCCGGCGCTCCACCTCGTCGGGGTCACCCGACGGCTCGAGCGCCAGGATCGCCTCGTGCCCGCGCTCGGTCGACGCGAAGCGCCCGGCCAGGCGGAGGACGCCGGGCCAGTCGAGCTCGAGGTGGCGGTCGTGCGGGCGGAGGGTCATCGCGTGGATCCCGGCAGAAACGAGAGGGGAGCCCGGTGCGGGCTCCCCGAAGGTGACGAGGCGTTACCGGCGGCGGCGCCGCCGAGGCCCTCTACATTCCGGTACGGCGCTCCTCGGCGAGCTTGCGGAGCATCTTCTTACGGGCGGCGATCGCCTTGCGCTTGCGCTTGGCCGAGGGCTTCTCGTAATGCTGACGCTTCTTGAGCTCCGAGAGGATTCCCGACTTCTCGCACTTGCGCTTGAAGCGCCGGAGGGCGTTCTCGAACGACTCGTCCTCCTTCACGTGGATCAGCGGCAACTTGGGTCTCCCCCCCTTCGAGCCCCGACTGCTCCTTTCGGAGCGCGGGCGAACCCGAGAGTTTAGGAGCGTCCGACCGCCGCGTCAAGGACGGGCGTTCCCGGGTGCCGGCCGCCGCGCCCGCACGTCTATAATCCCGGGGCTTCCTCCTCGGAACAGATTAAGAGAGGCGCGAATCATGCCGGTCGATCCCGTCGCCACCCGTCGATTCGTCGAGTCCCTTTCGACTCACCTCGAGGACCACCTCGCCCAGTGGAAGTCCTCGCTCGCCGACGCCCGACGCGAGATCGACACGCTGCTGACGGGAGCCGGCGAGAAGATCCCCGCCCAGGCCAAGCCCCTCTTCCCCGAGGACCTGATGGCGATGCTCCTCGAGGACGTGATGCCGCCGCCCCCGCCGCCGCAGAAGGTGGTGGAGCGCGTCGTCGAGAAGGTCGTCGAGCAGGTGATGGTGCCCGGCCCGTCCGGGGCCGCCGACTGGTCCACCGTGCGCGGCGCCCTGGCCGCCATCGAGTCCGCCAAGACCCAGGTCGACGTCCTGACCCGCTTCCTCACCCAGGCCCAGTCGCACGCGTCGCGCGTGGCGCTGCTGGTGCTCCGGAACGACCGGCTGTCGGGCTGGAAGGGGATCGGGTACGACGCGTCCGGCGGCCGGGATGAGGCGATCAAGGCGATCGACCTGCCGACGGGGGAGGACCCGTTCGCCGCCGAGGTGCTCAAGCGCGAGCGCTCGATGCTGGCCGAGCCCCCTGACGAGGGCTCCCCGCTCCGGCGCGCCCTGTCCGGGAAGGCGCCGGTGAAGACGGTCCTGGTCCCGATGATGATCCGGGACCGCCTGGCCGGTCTCCTCTGCGCCGACGAGCTCCCGGGAGACGAGGGCCGGCTGAACGAGCCGGCCCTCGAGGTGCTCACGTTCGTGACGGGGCTGGCGGTCGACCTCCTCGCCGCCCGCAAGAAGATCCCGTCTCCGAGCCTGACGCCGACCGGCGAGACGCTGGCCCGCTTCGAGCCGCCGAAGCCGGCCGAGGACATCGGCGCGACGGTCCGCGCGATACCCGCCGTCAAGGTCGAGCCCCCTGCACCGGCGCCGAGGCCGGCCCCGCGGCCCGCGCCGCCCCCGTCCGCCGTACGGCCCGCCCCCCCGGTCCCCCCCGAGCAGGTGCCGGAAAAGTACGAATACTGGCGCAACCGGGTGCTTTACTCCACCTTCATCGGCTACGCTATCTTCTATTTTGTGCGCAAAAACTTGCCCT
>CAYLNK010000484.1:0-3115 GCA_964384675.1 uncultured Holophagales bacterium
ACGACGCCGTCGGCGAGCCGCGCCGCCTCCGCGACCTGAGCGGCGGTCGAGATGCCGAAGCCGATCGCCACCGGGAGACGGCCGGCCGCGGACCGCACGCGAGCCACGAGCGCCGGCAGGTCGACCGGCAGCGAGGCCCGGGCACCGGTCACACCCGATCGCGACACCAGGTAGACGAAGCCACGCGAGAGCGCCGCCGCCCGCGCGAGCCGCGCGTCCGGCGACGTCGGGGCGAGGAGGAAGACCGGCGAGAGGCCGTGGCGCCTGAGGACCGCGGAGAGCGGCCGTCCCTCCTCGGGAGGCAGGTCCGTCACGAGGACCCCGTCGATCCCGCTGGCCGCGGCCCGGACCGCGAACGCCTCCTCCCCCATCGCGAGGAGCGGGTTGGCGTAGCTGAAGAGGACGAGCGGTACCGGCAGCCCGCCCGCCCGCAGGCGTGCGGCCAGGTCGAGCACGCCGGCGGGCGTCGTCCCCGACGCGAGGGCCCGCTCGCTCGCCCGCTGGATGGTCGGGCCGTCGGCGATCGGGTCGCTGAACGGCACGCCCAGCTCGATCACGTCCGCGCCTGCGTCGGCCAGGGCGGGGACGAGCCGCTCCGTCGTCGCGAGGTCCGGGTCGCCGGCCTCGACGAAGACGACGAGCGCCGCCCGCCCGCGTTCCCGGCAACGCGCGAAGGTCTCGACGAGGCGGTGCCGGCGTGCCCCCCTCATCGAAGAGTCACTCCCTCGAGCGCCGCGACCGACGGGACGTCCTTGTCGCCGCGGCCCGAGAGGTTGACGACGATCGCCTGCCCGGGGCGTCGCGGAGCCTCCTCGATCGCCCAGGCGACCGCGTGGGCGGTCTCGAGCGCGGGGATGATCCCCTCGGTCTCGGCCAGCCGGTGGAACGCCGCGAGCGCCTGCGCGTCGCTCACGGAGACGTAGCGCGTGCGCCCCAGCTCGGCGAGGCGCGCGTGCTCCGGGCCCACGGCGGGATAGTCGAGGCCCGCCGACACCGAGTGCGTCGGCAGCACCTGCCCGTGCTCGTCCTGGAGCAGCAGCGTGCGCGTGCCGTGCAGCACGCCGACCCGGCCCGGCCCGAAGCGCGCCGCGTGCTCGCCGGGCTCGAGGCTCCGTCCGCCCGCCTCGACGCCGACCATCTCGACGGAGCGGTGCGGCAGGAACGCGTGGAAGAGGCCGATGGCGTTCGAGCCGCCGCCCACGCAGGCCACCAGGAGGTCCGGCAGTCGCCCGAGCGTCTTCCGGCACTGGGCGAGCGCCTCCCGTCCGATCACGGCGTGGAAGTCGCGCACCATCGTCGGGAACGGGTGCGGCCCGAGCACGGAGCCGAGGATGTAGTGCGTCGTGGCGGTGGTCGCGACCCAGTCGCGCAACGCCTCGTTGATCGCGTCCTTCAGGGTGCGCGTGCCGCCGTCCACCGGGACCACCGTGGCGCCCAAGAGGCGCATCCGGAAGACGTTGAGCGCCTGCCGCTCCACGTCGACGGCGCCCATGTAGACGACGCACTCAAGGCCGAGGAGCGCGCACGCGGTGGCCGTCGCCACGCCGTGCTGCCCCGCGCCGGTCTCGGCGATCACGCGCGCCTTCCCCATCCGGCGCGCCAGAAGCGCCTGGCCGAGCGCGTTGTTGATCTTGTGCGCGCCGGTGTGGAGGAGGTCCTCGCGCTTGAGGTAGATCTCGGCTCCGCCGAGCGCGCCCGACAGGCGGCGCGCGTGGGTGAGCGGCGTCGGCCTCCCGACGTACGTCGAGAGGAGGCGATCCAGCTCCTCGCGGAACGCCGGGTCCTTCCGCGCCGCCGCGTAGGCCACCGTCAGCTCCTCGAGAGGCGCCATGAGCGTCTCCGGCACGAAGCGCCCGCCGAAGGCGCCGAACTTCCCGGCCGCGTCCGCGCGCGTGGCGCGGAACGGGACCTCCATCCCGAGCGTCATGACGCCTCCCGGACCGCCGCCACGAAGGCCGCGATCTTCTGGTGGTCCTTGATTCCGGGCGCCGACTCGACGCCCGACGCCGTGTCCACCACGGCGGGACGAGCGGCGCGGATCGCGCCGGCGACGTTCTCCGCCGTGAGCCCTCCCGCCAGCACGAGCGGCCGATCCCGAAGGAGACCCGCCAGGATCGTCCAGTCGAACGTCTGCCCGGTGCCGCCGGAGACGCCGTTCACCGCGGTGTCGAAGAGGAGCGCCTGGCCCGGCCAGCCGAGCGCGACGTCCAGCGGGTCGCGACCCACGCGCACGGTCTGCCAGACGGGCCCGGGCCAGCGGGGTTCGCCCGGCGGGTCCGTCAGCTGGATCACGTCGGGTCGCAGCGCCTCCACCACCTCCCGGATCTCGGCCTCGCCGTTCCCGGCGAAGACCGCCACCGTCCGCATCGAACCCCGAAGCTCGAGCGCGCGAGCCAGCGAGACCCGGCGCGGCGAGCGGGCCGAGAAGTTGAGGCCGATCCAGTCGACGCCCCGCTCGCGGCACGCCGCGACGTCCTCCTCACGGGTCACACCGCACACCTTCACCTCGGTCGTCCCGAGGCCCTGGAGCTCGCGGAGCGCCCGTGCGCGGTCCGGGGCGCGGAGCAGCGACTCCCCCACCAGGAACGCGCCGAAACCCGCCGCCTGGAGCGCCACGACGTCGGCCCTCGAGGCGATGCCGCTCTCCGCGACGCGCACGGCCTCTCGCGGGAGGCCGGCCGCCGCCCGCGCCATCGCCTCGAGGTCGACGCGGAACGTCGAGAGGTCCCGTGCGTTGATCCCGACGATCTCCGCGCCGGCGCGCGCCACGCGCTCGACCTCGGCCTCACCGTGCGCCTCGACCAGCACCGCGAGGCCCCGCTCGCGCGCGGCGGCGTGGAGCCGGCCGAGCGCCGCGTCGTCGAGGGCGGAGGCGATCAGGAGGACGGCGTCCGCGCCGAGCGAGAGGGCGAGGTCGAGCTGCACCTCGTCGATCACGAAGTCCTTCATCAGGACGGGGAGCCCCGAGAGCCGCTTCACCTCCGGCAGCCACGCCAGGTCCCCGCCGAAGAAATCCTGCTCGACCACGACGGAGATCGCCGCGGCCCCGCCGCGCCGGTAGTCGTCGGCGACGGCCGGGAGCGCGCGCTCGGGCTCCGGCAGGATCACGCCGGCC
>CAYLNK010000485.1:0-3111 GCA_964384675.1 uncultured Holophagales bacterium
TCGCGTACGCCCCGCCGCCCAGCACCAGGAGGGCCGTCTCGGCCGCGGCGACGCCGGTCTCGGCCGCGAACGCCTTGGCCATCGTGGCGCGCAGCGAGTAGCCGGGCGGGAGCGGCCAGTCGTTCCCGGCGCGCGCGACTGATTCCACCAGCGCTTCCGCCGCCTCCACGCGCACGGCGGCCTCGGCCAGCTTCACGTCGCCCCAGGCGCTCGACCCGAGGGCGCGGCGCGCCTCGTCGAGCGCCGCGCGCGCCGTGCCGATGAAGACCGCGGCGAATCCGAGCGCCGAGTAGTGGCGGGCGTTCGCCCCTTCGAGCATCCCGCGGTAGCCGAGGAGGTCCTCGGCCGGGGCGTCGGCCAGGTGGATCCCGATCGACTCCGTGCCCCGCATCCCGAGGGCGTTCCAGCCGCCCGTGTACGAGACGCCCGGCGCGTTGCCCGGGACGAGCCAGGCGTCGACCTGCCCGTCGGAGTCGCGAGCCGCGCACATCCAGACGTCGGCCTTCGGCCCGAACGAGGCGAACGACTTGAAGCCCGTGAGCCGCACGGTGCCGTCGGCGCCGCGCACGGCCACGGTCTTCGTCTTCAGCATGTCGCCGCCCGTGCCCGGCTCCGTGTTCGCGACGCCGTAGATCCGTCCGGCGAGGACGTGCGCGGCCATCGCCTCGCGCCGGCGACGGAACGCCGCCCGCTCGCCCTCGGGGACGAGCCGCTCGGGGACCCGCGTCACCGCGATCGTCCCGTTCGGCATCACGGCGAGGAGGGCGGCCGACGGCGCGATTCGCGCGAGGTCCGAGATCAGGCTCACGTAGTCGAGGAGAGTCAGCCCCGGCCCGCCGAGGTCCGCGGGCAGCGTGGCGCCCAGGAGGCCGGAGGCCCGGAGCGCCTCGAGCGTGCCGGGGTCGAGACGGCCCGCGGCGTCGCCGCGCTCCTCGGCGGCGAGGAGCGCGGGCGCGAGCTCTCTCAGGCGGTGGCCGAGCGAGGTCGAGGTCTCGACGGTGGAGATCGTGGTGGCGGTCATGGACTCACCTCGCGGGGGCCTTCCTGGCGTGCGCCACCGCGGCGTGACAGCTCAGGACCGACTCCGGGCCGGGAGCGGACGCTTGACCGCGACGGGGACGACCATCACGGCCAACTTGACCCGGATCGCGCCGCCGCGTCAAGGGCGGATCGCGCCGGTCCGCGGTAGCATCGGGATATGAGCGGCGAGACGGGGATCCGGGACCTGCTGACGGGTCTCTTCACGCGCGAGTATTTCGACGAGGTGATCGGGCGGGAGCTGGAGCGGTCGCGGCGCCACAACATCGCGCTCACCGTGCTGTCGGTCGTCCTGACGAACCGCGCGAGCCTCCTGGGTACCGCGGGTGAGGACGAGACGAACCACGTGATCGCCCAGACCGCCAAGACGCTGCAGGCGAACGTCCGCGAGACCGACTCCGTCTTCCGGTGGGAGGAGGACGAGTTCATCGTCCTCCTGTTCCAGACCGACGCGGCAGCCGGGGCGAAGAAGGTGCAGCAGCTGGCCGCCCTCTTCCGCCCGTGGCGCGACGGCGACGGCCCCACGCAGTTCCCGGTGAAGGTCCGGATCGGCGCGGCCACGCACGACAAGGACATCGTCTTCCCGGCGGTGCTCCAGGCGGCCCGCGCCGCGGCCCGCCAGCAGACCCTGCACTGACGCCGGGACCGGTCTATGGCAGCAGGTCCACTCCCACCTGCAACGCCAGCTCCCTCACGAGCCGCACCGGCAGTCCGACCACGGTGGAGGGGCTCCCCTTCACACCGGTGACGAAGAGGCCGGCGATCCCCTGGATCGCGTAGGCGCCGGCCCGGTCGTCCGGCTCGCCCGACGCCACGTAGCGGGCGATGTCCCGCGCCGAGAGCGGTCCGAACGTGACGAGCGTGACGTCGCGCGCGGAGACGAGGCGGCCCTCCCGGGCGACGGCCACGCCGGTGACCACGTCGTGGGTCCGGTCGGAGAGCGCCTCGAGCATCTCCCGCGCCTCGCGACGATCGCGCGGCTTGCCGAGCGGCCGGCCGTCGAGCACGACGAGCGTGTCGGCGGCCACGACCAGCGGCTCCGGTCCGACCCGCGCCGCCACGTCCGCCGCCTTCTCGCGCGCCAGCCGCTCCGCGCCGTCGAACGCGCTCTCCCCGGGGAAGAGCGTCTCGTCGACGCCCGACGGCATCACGCGCGGGGAGAGCCCGAGGCTGGCGAGGAGCTGCTGCCGGCGCGGGGAGCCGGACGCGAGGACGAGGTCGACTTCGAGCGGCATTCGCTCTTGATACCACGGCGCTGGCGGGCCGGGAACGGTCCGGGAGTAGCCTCCCCTGGTGAGCGACCCGAGCGTCGATCCGCGGCAGACGCTCGGCGAGGAGATCGCGAACAGCGTGACGCACGGCATCGCGCTCGCCGCGAGCCTCGCCGGGCTCCCGGTGCTCCTGATGTTCGGGGCCGCGCGGCGGAGCCCCTGGAGCCTCGTCGGGGCCTGCGTCTTCGCCGCCGCGATGGTCCTCCTCTACGCCTCGTCCACGCTCTACCACGCGCTTCCCGAGTCGCGGGCCAAGCGGGTGTTCCGCGTCCTCGACCACGCGGCGATCTACCTCCTGATCGCCGGCACGTACACGCCGTTCACGCTCGGCGTCCTGCGCGGCCTCTGGGGCTGGATCCTCTTCGGCACGGTCTGGGCGACCGCGGCGTTCGGGATCGCCTACAAGGCGTTCGGCGGGACGCACCGCTTCCCGCAGCTGTCGACCATGCTGTACGTCGGGATGGGCTGGCTGATCGTCATCGCCATCCGCCCCCTCGTGACCCGCGTCGCGGCGCCGGGGATCTGGCTCCTGGTGGCGGGCGGGCTCCTCTACACCGGCGGCGTCGCGTTCTTCGCCGCGAGACGGCGCTACGCGCATGCGGTCTGGCACCTCTTCGTGATCGGGGGAAACACCTGCCACTTCCTGGCGGTGCTCTGGTACGCGGGGTGAGATCGACGGGGGGGCGGGGCGGGTTCGAGATCGCGCTTGACTCCGGAACCTCCGTCGACTATCTTCTCGCTCCCCTGACGCGGGGTGGAGCAGTCTGGTAGCTCGTTGGGCTCATAACCCAAAGGTCGCAGG
>CAYLNK010000486.1:0-3109 GCA_964384675.1 uncultured Holophagales bacterium
CCTGGTGGGGCGCCGCGCGCGCCGTGGTGGTGCCGCGGGTCGGAGGCACCTGGGCCGCGGCCTGGGGCGCGGACGAGGACGCGCCCGACTTCGTCACCACCGCCCGGATCGCGGAGTACCGGCCGCCGCACCGCCTCGTCCTCGCCGACTACGAGGTGGTCGCGAAGACGGGGCCGCAGCCGTTCCGCGCCACCTTCACGGTGACGTTCCAGATCGCGGCGTCCGAGGCGGGCTCGCGGCTCACGGTGACCCAGGACGGATTCCCGTTCGACCCCGTGGCGGACGCGTTCCTCGCCGGGTGCGAGGCGGGATGGCGGGACAGCGTCGCCGCGCTGGGTCGGTTCGTGGAGTCGGGGGCGCCGGCGACCGGGAGATGACCGGGGTCGACGGCCTCCGGATCTCGACGCCCCGCCTCGTCCTCCGGCCCCTGACCGTGGACGACGTGACGCTCGTCCTGACCTGGGCCGCCGATCCGGACGTGGTGAGGAACTTCAGCTTCTTCGCGAAGGGCGCCGATCCGGAGCGGATCCGCGCGTACATCGCCGGGAAGACCGAAAGCCCTGCCGACCTCCTCCTCGCGGTCCTCCGGAACGACGACGGTGTGTACTGCGGCAACGTCGGGCTCCACGAGCTCGATTCCGTCAACGACAACGCGCGCCTCGGCGTGATCCTGCGCCAGGAGATGTGGGGGCACGGGCTCGCGGGCGAGGCCCTGTGCGGCCTGATGGATCACGCCTTCCGGGCGATGGGCCTCCACAAGGTGTACCTGAACGTCTTCGCGTCGAACACCAAAGGGATCCACCTGTACGAGCGGCTCGGGTTCGTGCGCGAGGGGGTGCTCCGCTCCGAGTACAAGCTGCGCGGCGGTTACCAGGACCTGGTGCGGATGAGCCTCCTCTCGGACGAGTGGCCGACGCCGTCCGCGCGGGAGCGCCTCGGGCTGGGCTGATCGGAGCCGCGTGTCGTGGGCGTGACGCCTCTCCTCCTGGTCCGCCTCGCCGGCCTCGGCCAGCTCGCCCTTTGCGCCACGAGCCTCGCCATCCCTCGCGTCCTCGGCTGGCGCGAGGACGTCGCGAAGCTCCGGCCCCTCACTCGAGAGGTCTTCTGGACGTACGCGGTCTACATCTGGGGGACCAACCTCGCGATCGCGCTCCTCTCCACGTTCAGCCCGTCCTCGCTCCTCGACGGCACCCGCCTCGCCACCTGCGTCTGCGGCTACGTCACCCTCTACTGGGGCGCGCGCCTCGTGATCCAGCTGACCGCCTTCGGGCGGGCCGGGGGGATTCCCGCCGGGCTCCCGGTGCGGCTCGCCGGCTGGGCCCTGACCGCGCTCTTCGCCTTCCTCACCGTCACCTACGCCCTCGCGCTCACGGGCAACCTGCGTCGATGACGCCGGACCTCTTCGCCCGGGCGGCGCTCCTCCTCGCCCCGCTTCCCGTCGCGGGCCATCTGCTGTCCCGCCTCCGATCCCGCGGGCCGGCGCGCGTGCTGGCGTGGAGCCTCGTCGTCGTGTCGGTCGTGGGGGCGGAGCGGCTCACCGTAAGGAGTCCGGCCCCGCTCCGGATGCTGATCCTGATCGCCGCGCTCTTCCTGGCGATGAAGGCGGTGGTCGCGGTGGAGGACGCCGGCGACGGCCCGCTCCCGCCCGGCCGCTGGCTCCTCTTCTGCCTCCTCTGGCCCGGGATGCAGCCGTCCGCGTTCCGGGTACGACGCCCCCCGCTGCCGGGCGTCGCCGCGCTCGCCGGGGCCGGCGCCGCGCGGATGGCGGTGGGTGTGGGGCTCGCCGCGGCCTCGCGCTACCTCCCCGATGCCCTCGCGCCGCTCCTGCTCCTTCCCGGTCTCAGCCTCGTCCTCCACTTCGGCCTCTTCGACGTCGCCACGGCCGCGTTCCGGCGGCTCGGCTTCGACGTGTCGCGGCCGTTTCGCTCCCCGTGGCGCTCCCGGAGCCTCTCCGAGTTCTGGGGGCGTCGCTGGAACCTCGCCTTCGTCGAGATGCTCACCCTCGGCGTCTACCGGCCGCTCCAGAGAGTCGCCGGGCGCACGACCGGCGCCGTCGCCGCGTTCCTCCTCTCGGGTCTCTTCCACGAGCTCGCGATCAGCGTTCCCGTCGGAGCCGGCTACGGCGGGCCGTCTCTCTACTTCGCGCTCCACGGCGGGCTGGTGCTGCTGGAGCGACGCACCGGCTACCGCTCCCGCGCCGCCACGTTCGCGGCGCTGCTGCTCCCCGCGCCGATCCTCTTCCACCCGCCGTTCCTCCACGGCGTGATCCTGCCGGTCATCGGGCGATGACTACTGCCCGCGTCCGGCCCGGTCGACGCGCTCGACGAACGCCAGGAGACCAGCGACCGCGGTGAACAGGACGCCGGAGATCACCGCCGGAGCGACGACGTTCCGGTGCCCGGCGAGGAACGACTCGAGCGTGGCCGAGAGGAGCCACATCTGGACGACGAGGAGGACGGCCATCAGGGCGAGCGCCCCCTCGATGGCCGTCAGGCCCTGGCGGCGCGGTCCTTCGTCCACGTCACGCCTCCGCCTGGAGGTCGACGCCGGTCGCGACGATCTCGTCGCCCCGCCGCTCGACGGTGATCCGCGGCAGCGGGCGCGGCGGCGGCCCCTGGAGCACGCGCCCGTCCTTCGCCGAGAAGTAGCCGTTGTGGCACGGGCAGGCGAGCCGGTCGGTCTCCGCCTCGAACGTCACCGCGCACGACAGGTGCGTGCACTTCTGGCTGAATGCCACGAACGTGTCGTCGGCGCGCCGCATCAGGAGACACGTGTCGTGCGGGCCGGGATAGCGGAACGTCACCGCGCCGCCGACCGGCACGTCGGCGATCCGCGCCACCGGGACCGCGGGGAGCGCGGCCTCCTTCTCCGTCACGCTCTTCAGGAGGATCCAGAGGTTCCCGGCGAGCATGCCGAGGCTCGTCAGGCCCAGGAACTTCGCGAGCTGGCGCCGGCTGACGTACCGCTCCTCGCCGGCCTCCACGGAGAACTCGTCGCGCCAGAGCGGCTCCTCGCCCGGTTTCATCCTCGCACGTACCTTCCGTTACTGCGGAGCCTGGCGGCCCCCGCCAGAGACCTCGCCTCGCGCTCCGCGCGAGGCAGTCGGTTC
>CAYLNK010000487.1:0-3099 GCA_964384675.1 uncultured Holophagales bacterium
GGCGCGCCGGGCCGTCGGCGAGGAGCCCCGCCAGCGCCCGCGTGAGCGTCTCCGGCCGGTGGGCGTCCCAGTAGAGCGCCGTCTCCCCGGCCACCTCGCGGTTCTCCACCGTGTCGTGGACGACGATCGGAAGGCCGAACCCCATCGCCTCGATGAGCGCCGGATGCGTCCCCCCCACCTCGGTCGCGTGCACGTACGCGGCCGCGTGCGCCAGGAGCTGCCGGTACCCTTCACCGTAGACGGCGCCCGGCAGCTTCACCCGCGGATCGGCCGCGGCCTCGGCGTTCACCCGCGCGATCAGCTCGTCCGCGTACGGCGCCGAGCCGACCAGGACGAGCGGGGCGGTCCCGGGCACGCCCCGATAGCCGCGCACCACCGCGTCCGGGTTGTTCTCCGGCTCGAAGCGCGAGACGTAGAGGACGTAGCCGCCCGGCTCGAGGCCCAGACGGTCCAGGGTGTCGCGCCCCGCCGGCATCGGCAGGTCCGCCCCGTACGGGATGAACGAGGACCGCTGCCGGTACCGCTCTTCGTAGTACCGCTCGATGGCGTGCGCGTCGGTGATCACCTCGTCCGGCAGCACGCAGGAGAGCCGCTCCGAGATCGCGTAGACGAGCCGGCCCAGCGCGTTCCACTTCCGCCGGTTCCGCTCCAGGCCGTCCACGTTCAGGAGGATCCGCGTCGGCCGGCCGAGGAGGCGCGGGAGCCGGCACGCGAGCGCGTTGGCGCCGTTGCAGACGAGGACGGCATCGAAATCCTGGGCGGCGGCGTGGAGACCCGAAACGACGCCGTGGATCACGGTGTCGAGGTACTTGTGCCGGATCGTGGGGAGGTGCACGACGCGTGCGCCGCGGTGCCCCTCGACGCGCGAGCGGACCCCGCCCGGGCGCGCGTAAACCGTGACGTCGTGGCCGCGCGCCGCGAGCCCGGCCGCCAGCTCCTCGGCCAGCGTCTCGAAGCCGCCGTACGCCGCGGGGATGCCGCGGGTCCCCAGGATGGCGACCTTCACGCGGGGATTCGCCCGCCCTCGGGGTCGTCGCGGAACCAGCGGAGGAGCTCGTGGTCGGAGACGGTGCGGCGCGAGAGGATGTCCGCGCGCTTGGCCAGGAGCCGCTCCCGGTTGAGGGCCAGCCAGCGGAGCGCGTGGAACGACGACCGCTCCACGGTGAGGCAGGCGCCGACGACGAGGGCGTCCCGGGTGAAGGTGCGCGCGAACGTGGCCCGGAGGTGCTCGCTCCCGGCGTTGTTGATCCGGAGGAGGAACCGGTTCTTCACCGAGTGGAGGTTCGCGACCGGCGACATCATCCGGCGGCGCTCCGGCAGATTCCGCCGCCGGTGCCACGCCCGGGCCGCCGGGGCGCAGCGCGCGCCCCAGCCCCGGCCTCTCAGACGCCAGGCGAGGTCGACGTCCTCGCGGTAGAGGAAGAAATCGTCGTCGTAGTAGCCGGTCTCGACCTTCACGTCCTCGAGGGCCGCCGTGCGGTAGAGGGCCACGCAGCCGGAGACTCCGAAGACCTCGGCCGGGCGGTCGAAGCGGCCGTCGTCGCGGGTGCCGGAGCCGATGTCGAAGTGCCGCCCGCTCCCCGTCATCCGCAGCCCGACGGTGTCGAGGAGGTCGGTCGGCCGCAGATCGGCGCCCTCGGCCCGCAGGACCTTCCCCGTGAAGCTGCCCACACGCGCATGCTCCGGCCTCTCGGCCTCCTCGAGGAGGCGCGCCAGGAAGTCCTCGGCCAGGACGACGTCGGCGTTCAGCACCAGGACCCAGGGCGCCCCCATCTCGAGCGCCTTCCCGATTCCCACGTTGTGGCCGCCGGTGAAGCCGAGGTTCTCGCGCGACGCGTGGATCGTGAACGGGACCGGCGCGGCCCGCTGCGCGGCCGCGAGCGTGCCCCGGGAGCCGTCCTCCGACGCGTTGTCCACCGCCGCCACCGCGAAGTCTCGTTCGCTCTGGGCGAAGAGCGTCGGCAGGAGCCGCTCGGCGTCCCGCGACTCGTTGTAGGTGACCAGCGAGACGACGACGCGCGGCGGCATCAGGCGCGCTCCGTCGGCGCGAGCGCGGTGACCCACCCCAGGCCCAGGAGTCCGCGCAGGACGCGCAGGTACGCCGCCGCCGCGTCGGCCCGCCCGTGATCTCCCCGCACCAGCGGGAGGAGCGCGAGGCGCAGGAGCGCCCCCGCCCCCACGACGAGGCGCGCGCTCCCGCGCGCGGGGCCTCCGAAGGCGCGCGAGAGGTAGCGGAACAGGTTCCGCGTGTAGAGCGGGAGGAAGTCGCGGTACGGCAGGGCGCGCATCGTGGTGCCGCCGACGTGCGTCGCGCGGGCGGCCGGAACGTACCGGATCCGGTGCCCCGCCGCCAGGATCCTGGCGCACAGGTCGACGTCCTCGAACCAGGCCGGCACGAACGCCGGGTCGAAGCCCCCGACCTGCCGCAGCACGCTCCTCTTCACGAGGAGCGCGGCGGCGGCGGGCTGCTCCACGTCGAACGGCTCGTCCCGCCGCCGGTCGAGGTACCGCTCGCGCCGGAGCCCGCCGTTCCGCGGGAAGAGGCGGTTCAGGAGGAACGCCTCCCGCGCCAGCGAAAAGAGCGTGGGGAGGCGCCGGAGCTGGAACGCCTCCTGGCCGTCGCCGACGAGCGCCGGCGCCACCGCGCCCAGGGAGGCGTCCCGCTCCAGCTCGTCGACGAGCGCCGTCAGGGCCGCCGGACCGTCCACCAGCGCGGCGTCGGGATTCAGGAACAGCACCGCGAACGAACCCTCGTCGGCCGCCGCCGCACCGAGGTTGCACGCCGGACCGAACCCCAGGTTCGTCGCCTGCCGGAGCACCCGGGCGCCGGCCCGCTCGGCGACGTCGGCGGAGCCGTCTCCCGAGGCGTTGTCCACCACCACCACGGGAGTCCCCGGCGGGATCGACGTGACGGCGGCGCCGAGGTGGGCGGCCGAGTTCCAGCTCACGATGACGACCAGCACCTTCGACGGCGTCACGTCGGCAGCTTCGTCAGCGCGGGGCGGCCCGCGAGGATCTCGAGGTCGCGCCGGCGCGACGCCGCCGCGTCGAGGAGCGCCGTCACCGCGACGGCCACGGCCCGGGGCCAGCCGATCTCGC
>CAYLNK010000488.1:0-3068 GCA_964384675.1 uncultured Holophagales bacterium
GGCCGCCGCGGCGGCCGCGCTGGGACGCCTCGGCGGCGACGCCGCGACGGAGGCGCTGCTGGCGGCCGTCTCCTCGGGCGGGGAGTCACGTCCCGGGTGCCTGCAGTCGTTGTGGAGGCTGAACGAGCCGCGCGTCCTGGCCGCGCTCTCGCCGTTCGTGGCCGACCCGGCGAAGCCGGTGCGCAAGGCCGCGCTCTACGCCCTGTCGCGCCGGCCGAAGCCGGAGTCGGTGGCGCTTCTCCGGCGCGCGCTCACCGACGACGACACGGAGAACGTCGCCTGGGCCGCCCGTGGTCTCGGCCTGCTGGGCGACCGCGACGCCGCGCCGGAGCTGTCGGCGCTGGCGTGGAGCCAGGATCCCTCCGTCGCCGTCCAGTCGCTCCTGGCGCTCGAGAAGATCGGAGCGAAGGGGCCTCTGCCCGAGGCCGCGCGGCGCGCCGTGCTGGCCCGGGAAGGCGATCACCACCCGGGTGTCGCGATCGCCGCGCTCCGGCTCTTCGGCCGGTTCCCGAAAGACCTCGAGGTCGCGGCACGGCTGGAGACGGCGGTCCGCGGCGGCGGCTGGCGGGGGCAGACCGCCTTCGTGAGCCTCGCGGCGGTCGATCCGGCCCGGCTGGTGTCCCTCCTCGCCCTGGTCCTCGGCGGCGACTCGCTCGAGCTGCGGCTCGGCGCCGCGGAGGCCGTCGCGGCCCTTGCCCCGGCGGAAGGGCTGGCGCTGGCGAGGCGGCTGCTCGCCGACCCGAAGGCCCGCGTCAGGGCCGCGGCTCTGTCGTCTCTGCCGAAGGAGGCGTGGACCGACGACGCTCTCTCGGGAGCCGCTCTCGCGGACCCGGACCCCTCGGTCCGCGCGGTCGCGCTGGAGGCGATCGCGCCGACGCTACGGGGACGTCCTGCCGTCGAGGCCGCCTGGGAGACCGCGTACGCGCTCGCGCTCCGCGAGAAGGACGCCGACTTCGCCGTCGGCGCGCTCGGCGCCGCGGCGCTGCTGCCGTCCGGGGGGAAGGAGCGGCTCGAAGCGAAGCGGAACGACGCCGACGCCGTCGTCCGTGAGAAAGCGCGCCGCCTGCTCGTCGAGAGGCACGGCGTCTCGCGCTCGAGCTTCCGCCAGGTCCCGGTGGCCACGCGCCTGACGTCCTTCGACGACTACCGGCGCCTGGCGCGCGAGGCGAACGAGGCGACGTACTTCGCCGTCCTCGAGACCGCGCGCGGCAGCATCGGAATCGAGCTCGACATGGAGGACGCTCCGATCACCGTGGCGACCTTCCGCGAGCTCGCCGGACGCCGCTTCTTCGACGGCATGCTCATCCATCGAGTCGTGCCGGACTTCGTCGTCCAGCTCGGCGATCCGAGGGGCGACGGCTCCGGCGGGCCCGGCTTCGCGATCCGGGACGAGCTGAACGCCCTCCCGTACCGCCGCGGCACCGTCGGCATGGCCCTGAGCGGACCGGACACGGGCGGGTCGCAGTGGTTCGTCGCCCTTTCGGCACAGCCCCACCTCGACGGCGCCTACACCGTCTTCGGCCAGGTCTCGCAGTTCATCGAGGTCGCCGATCGCACCGAGCAGGACGACGCGGTCGTTTCGGTCACGATCGACGAGGCGAAGCGAGAGCGCCCGCCCTGGGGCGCGCGGTGAGGTTCACCCTGGGCCGCGCGCTTCAGCTCGTCGGGCTCGCGCTCGTGGGCGTGGGTCTCGTCGTCGGGCTCGTGCGAAACGACCTGAGGTTCGAGGAACGGATGCTGTTCGGCGGCGGCGGAGCGTTCTTCGTCGGCTGGATGCTCGTTCGCCCCTTCCGGGCCTAGATGCGCGTCCACGTCACCCAGCCGCTGCCGGAGCCGTCCACCCGGGAGCTGCTCGGTGGCCACGACGTCACGATCGGGAGGCGCGGGGCGACCGACGCCGAGCGGCTCGCGGTCGTGGGCTCGATCGACGCCCTCCTCTCGACCCCGGCGGACCCGGTCGACGAGACCTATCTCGCGGAGGCCCCGCGACTCCGGATCGTCGCCAACTGCGCGGTCGGCACAGACAACATCGACCTCGACGCGTGCCGGCGGCGGGGCATCGTCGTCACGAACACGCCGGACCTCCTGACGGAGGCGACGGCAGACCTCGCGTTCGCCCTCATCCTGGCGGTGACGCGGCGCCTCCGCGAGGGGGAGGCGCTCGTCCGCTCGGGGCTGTGGGACGGGTGGAAGCCGCTGGAGCTGCTCGGGACGGGACTGCAAGGGAAGACGCTGGGGATCTTCGGTGCGGGCCGGATCGGGAGCGCCGTGGCGGCGCGAGGGCGGGCCTTCGGGATGGACGTGCTCCTGGTGACGAGCCGGGACCCCGCGGACGCCTTCGAGGCTCTGCTCGCGCGGTCGGACGTCCTCTCGATCCACGCGCCGCTCACACCCGCGACACGCGGTCGCTTCGGCGACGCGGAGCTCCTCCGGCTCAAGCGGGGGGCGATCCTCGTCAACACGTCGCGCGGCCCCCTGGTCCGCGAGGACGCGCTCGTCCGCGCCCTCCGTTCGGGGCACCTCGGGGGCGCCGGGCTCGACGTCTTCGAGCGGGAGCCGGCCGTCCACGCGGACCTCCTCGGACGGGACGACGTCGTGCTCCTGCCGCACCTCGGCTCGGCGACGGGGGAGACCCGTCTCGCGATGGCCCGTCGCGCCTGCGACGAGATCGCCCGCTTCTTCCGGGGCGAGCCGCCCCGGAGCCGCGTCGTTTGAGCTAGCTCACGTCGGTCCGCTCGAGCGCTCGGGCCGCCAGGAGCATCGGGACGACGCCGCAGGTGACCGCGCCGAGCACCCAGGCGAGGACGAGCGGGACCTGGGGGAGCGGCGTGCGCAGCACCAGGCCGAGAAGGCCCCGCAGCTCCGAGGAGACGAGGCCCGTCGCGGCGAGCGAGAGCCCGGTGGAAAGCGTCAGGGCGAAGAGGCCACCCGGGCCGAGGGCCACGGCGACCGCGTTCGGCGCGCCGTAGCGCGGGAAGAGCCCGCCGAGGCCGAGGTGGAGCGCGGGGATCGCGAGGCCGCCCGTCACGGCGATGAGGAGCGACGCGAGCACCGCGGCGCGCCCGGGC
>CAYLNK010000489.1:0-3061 GCA_964384675.1 uncultured Holophagales bacterium
TCCCCCGTAATCTTCGACAACGCCGTCGTGCCCATCATCCCGCCCAGGCCCATCGTCTCCACCGCCGAAGAAGGCACAATCACCATCGAGCCCTTCTCCTTGATCGCCTCGTACAGCATGTTCATGGCGCGCAGATGGAGCGCCAGCGGGTGGTCGACGTAGGCGTCGCCGGCCGACACGAACCGCTCGGCGATCTCGGTCTCCGCGGTGCCGAGGATGATCCGGGCCTGGCGCTCACGCTCGGCCTGCGCCTGGCGGCTCATCGCGTCCTCGAGCTCGGCGGGGATCTTCACGTCGCGGATCTCCACCGAGCCGACCGTGATGCCCCACGGGTTCGTCTTGTCGTCCAGGATCTTCTGCAGCTCCTTCCCGAGCTGCTCGCGCTCGGTGATCATCTCGGCCAGCTGGTGCCGGCCGATCGCCTCGCGGAGCGCGGTCTGCGCCGAGAGCGTGACGGCGTCGAAGTAGTCGGACACCTCGAGGATCGCCTTTCGCGCGTCCCACACCGTCCAGAAGACGATGGCGTCGACGTTCACGGGTACGGTGTCGCGTGTGAGGGCCGACTCCGCCGTCACGTCCGTCACCCGCAGGCGGTGGTCGACGATGTGGGAGACGCTGTCGACGACCGGGACGATGACGAACGGGCCGGGTCCCTTCAAGCCGACGAAGCGGCCGAGCCGGAGGACCACGGCGCGCTCCCACTGGTCGGCCACCTTGATCCCGAACATCGCGCAGAGACCGAGCGCCTGCCCGATCAGCGCGGGCCACGGGCTCTGGGTCGCCACCGTCACGGCGACGCCGGTCAACGTCAGGATCAGCATCGACGCGATGCTCGGGCCGTTCACGTACCGCTTGGCTTGGAGCGCGCGCCGCTCCCTCTTCCACCGGTCGACGGCCTTCTCCTCCGCGGTCTTCTCCGCGGCCGAGTCCTTCCGCCGCAGGGCTCCCGGAACCACCATGCCGACCATCTGACTCCTCCCGGGGGCGTCTGCCCCCCTCCGGCTCAGTCCGTCCGCGGCACCGGGCCGTCGGCCCGCTCCACGAACGCCTGCGCCACCTCGTCCACCGTGAAGCCGCGCGCGGCAGCGGCCGCGAGCGTCTGATCGACCAGCTGATCCAGGGCCCGGCGCCGCTCGGTCGAGCGCTTCTCCGCCTTCCGGGCCGCCACGAACGTGCCGGTCCCCTGCTGGGTCGTGACGATCCCCCGGATCTCCATCTCCCGGTACGCCTTGGCCACCGTGTTCAGGTTCACCGACAGGTCCACGGCCAGCTGTCTCACCGTGGGGAGCTGCGTCCCGGGAGGCAGGCGCCCGTCCCCCACTCCCAGGAGCACCTGGTCGATGACCTGGCGGTAGAGCGGGACTCCCGTCCCCGGGTCCAGGCGAAAGGCGATCGGCTCGTTGCTCGGCATGTCTGTTGTACTAGTCTACTAGTACAAACCTGAATATGGGGCGCGCCGCTCCGGTTTTCAAGGGCCCGGTCGATAATCCGTCTCAGCATGAACGGGACGGCCCCGCTCGCCGGCCTCCTCGCCCTCACCCTGGTGACCGGCTGTGCGCGCTCCGGCTCCGACGCCCCGGCCGCCCGGACGCTCCAACTCGGAATCGAGAACGGGATCACGACCCTCGACCCGACGTACACCGAGGGGACGACATTCTCCGTGCTCTCGAACGTCTTCGAGCCGCTGGTGGACTACGACCGGCAGATGCGCCTGGTCCCGGCGCTCGCGACGGCGTGGACGGCGCCCGACGACAGGACCTGGCTCTTCACCCTCCGCGCGGGCGTGACCTTCCACGACGGGACCCCCCTGACCGCGGGGCTCGTCGCGGCCTCGCTGGAACGGGCGCGCACGGACCCTGTTTCCGAGGTCCGTGCCCGTCTCGCGGCGGTCGAGGCGATCGACGTCCCGCGCGACGGCGAGGTGCGGATCCGCACGTCGCGGCCCGACGCGCTGCTGCTGCACGAGCTCGTGAACGTGCTCGTGGCGAAGGGGGCCAGCCGGGCAGACGCCGACGCGCGGCCCCTCGGGACCGGTCCCTACCGCGTGGCGAAGTGGGAGAAGGGGTCTCGCCTCGAGCTGGAGGCCTATCCGGCTCACTGGCGCGGTCCCGCGGCGGTGTCGCGCGCGTCGTTCGCGCCTCTCCCGGCGGGAGAAGGGGCGCCCGCGGCGCTGAAGGCGAGGAAGGTCGACGTGGCGATCGTGCCGCCGAAGGCGGTCCTGGAGCGCGAGCGCGGCTTCCGGATCGCGGACTCGACGGGGCTCACGGTCTACTACCTCTTCCTCAGCACCGCTCCGTCCGCGGGAGCGGGGAACCCGCTGGCCGACCGGCGCGTCCGCCAGGCGCTCTCGCTCGCGATCGACCGCCGGGCTCTCGCGCGTCAGGCCGTCGGTCACGAGCCCGCGTACGCGGCGCAGCTCGTCCCTCCCTCGGTCTTCGGGTTCGCCGCCGGTCTGCCGCCCCCGGTCTTCGACCCTGCCGCGGCGCGGGCCCTCCTCGCGGCGGTCTCGAAGACGCCGGTCGCGATCCCGCTCGCCCACCGCGACGATCCGCAGGCGGAGGCCCTCGCCCGGCGGGTGGCGTCGATGCTGGACGCCGCGGGCTTTCAGGTGACGCTCCGCCCGGTCCCGTGGACGACGCTCCTCGCGGAGATGGAC
This sequence comes from uncultured Holophagales bacterium, assembly GCA_964384675.1. Classification (GTDB taxonomy): domain Bacteria; phylum Acidobacteriota; class Thermoanaerobaculia; order UBA5066; family UBA5066; genus CAYLNK01. Next base: position 2,657 of record CAYLNK010000489.1, read on the forward strand.
GCGCAGCGGCTCCCTCTCGTGGTGTCCCGCTGGCTCTTCGACAATGGCGATGCCGGCAGCTTCCTGCGCGACTGCGTGCGGTCCCGACGGCCGGGCACCACGGACGGAGCGTTCAACGCGGGGGTCTCGATCCCGGAGCTGGACCGGCTGATCGACGAGACGCAGACCGTCTTCGACGCGCCGCTCCGGCTCGCGCGCTTCGAGGCGATCATGGCGCTCGCGCGGGAAGAGGTCCCGATGGTGCCGCTCTTCCAGCAGCCGGATGTCTGGGGCGTCGCCAAGGACCTCGCGTGGGAGGCGCGGCTCGACGGGCGCCTCCTCGTCCACGAGATGGCCTTCAAGCCGGTGGCCGGCCGCCGTCCCTAGGGGGAGTCGGCGCGCGCCCCGCAGGCGCCGAGGGCGACC
>CAYLNK010000490.1:0-3046 GCA_964384675.1 uncultured Holophagales bacterium
CGGTGGCGGCGCGCCTCGCGGGCCGGCCCGAGCCGCCGGGCGAGGCCGTCCTCGACGTGCCCGCGTTCCACCTGCTGGAACGGAGGCGCGCCGGCCTTTCGCGCGAGCCGCTGCCGGGCTTCACGCCCCCGTTCGACGGGCCGTTCCTCGAGGGGCCGGCCCGGCGCGAGTGGGGCCTGGGCGACTTCCCGGCGGTCGTCTCGATCCCGGCGGCGGAGGCGGCCTTCGTCGCGCGGTACGTCCTCTTCCTCTCGCTGTCGGGGGCGGACCTGGCCGGGGTCTCGCGCCAGCGGCTCCGGAGCCTTCTGGTCGCGGCGCCGTTCGAGACCGGCGAGCCGCAGCTCGTGCTCCGGGCGTTCCGCCGCGGCGAGGTCGAGGGGCTCGGCTACTCGAGGTCGGCGACGTAGATCCGGCCCCGGCTCACGCCCTTCTCGAACACGATCTCCTTCCCGTCGGGCGCCCAGCTCGGATACCGCACGAACTGCTCGGGTCCGGTGTAACGGGTGAGCGCCTGCTGCGCACCGGTGCCGCGCGAGACCCAGTAGAGGTTCCAGACCCCGTCCCTCAGGCCGGAAAAAGCGACCCGGTCGCCGTCGGGCGAGAAGCTGTGCGGCCACGAGAGACCCCGCTCCGACGTGAGCTGCACCGGTGTCCCGCCCTCGAACGGGAGGACGACGACCTGCACGTCGTCGCCGCGCTTCACCTCCACGGCGAGGTTCCGTCCGTCGGCCGAGAAGCACGGGAACGCCAGCATCTCGCGGTCGAAGGTCAGCTGCTCGGCGGCGCCCGTCTCGAGGTTCGCCCGCCAGGTGTTCAGGGTGATTCCGCCGTGCTTGGTGTGGTACGCGATCCACCGCCCGTCCGGCGAGAGCCGGGGGAGGCCGATCTCGCCGTCGGGCATCTTCACCGCCTCCTCGCGGCCGCTCTCGACGTCGACCCTGAAGACCTTCGACATCCTCTGGCGGTCCGAGATGTAGAGCACGTGGCGCCCGTCCGGGAACCAGTCGGCCGGGTACTCGGAGCTCTCGTCGCGCGTGAGGGCGCGTGCGCCGCCTCCGTCCCGGTCGACCACCCAGACGTCGGGGTTGAGCCCCGGGAAGTAGCGCCCGAAGAGGATCCGCCGCCCGTCGGGCGAGAAGATGGGGAACGTGTTGCGGCTCGGTTCGTCCATCAGAGGCCGGGCCTCGCCGGCCGGCATGCCCGCCGGGGTCAGAGGCAGCGACCAGAGGTTCGACGGCGTCGCGAGCCCGGCGAAGACCAGTCGCTTGCCGTCCCGCGACGGGGCCGGGTGGCGCGAGACCAGCTCCGGCAGCGACAGGAGCTTCTCCGGCACGGCGTCGCGTACGTCGAGCCGCGCGCGGAAGATCGGGAACGCCGGGGGGCCGCCCGAGAAGAAGAGCCAGGTGCCGTCGGCGGACAGCGCCGGGTCGTAGACGCGCGGCTGCCGGAGGAGGCGCTCGGGCGCTCCGCCCGCGAGGGGGACGCGCCAGACCTCGCCCCAGCTGAGGGTCGGGTCCGCCGCGGCGAACAGGAGCGAGCGGCCGTCCGGCGCGAAGAGCGGCTGGCCGTGCCCGCCCGGAGGCTCCCCCTCGCGCGTGACGTCGCGCGCCGGTCCGCCCCGGGCCGGGACGACCCAGATCGTGGAAGGGGGGATCGCCGCCGGCGCGGTCGCGCCCAGATCGGTGAGCGCGTGGGACTGGAACGCGATCGTGGTGCCGTCGGGCGACCAGGCCGGATCCGTGCCGAAGTTCGTCAGGGGGAACGGCGCGCCGCCCGCGAGGTCCACGATCCAGAGCCCGCCCCTCGCCCTCGAGTGGAAGACGAGGCGCTTCCCGTCCGGCGACCAGGCGGGCTGGAAGTTCTGACCGCCGTCCGAGGTGACCGCGCGCTCGGGTCCCCCGTCCAGCGCACGTACGTAGATCTCGAACACTCCGGTGCGGTTCGAGGCGTACGCGATGGTGGCGCCGTCCGGTGACACGTCGGGATAGACCTCGAGGGAGCCGGCGCTCGAGAGCGCCGTGGGGGTCCCGCGCACGGAGGGCGCGTGCCCGTGAGACCGGGGCGCGCGCGCGCACGCGCCGGCCAGGGCGAGGGTGGCGAGCGCGATCCCCCCTGGCGGAACCCTCGGCGGGGGACGCCTTCGGTGGGAGCCGGTCATCGGTGTCGGAATTCTGCCGCGTTTCGGGCGAAGATCCCGTCGCATCTCGTGGAGAGCTTCGAGTTCCAGGGGAACGAGCGGTTCGAGATCCGGCGCCGCCTCGGAGCGGGCGCCTTCGGTGTGGTGTACGAGGCGCTCGACCGCGACCGGAGCACCATCATCGCGCTCAAGGCGCTCCACAAGACCGAGCCCGACGCGCTCTACCGGTTCAAGAAGGAGTTCCGCGGCCTCGCGGGGCTGACCCACCCGAACCTGGTCGCGCTCTACGAGCTCTTCTCCGAGGCGGACCGCTGGTTCTTCACCATGGAGCTCGTCCTCGGAGTCGACCTCCTCGAGTGGGTCCGGCCGGAGCCGGACGCCCCGTTCGACGGCGCGATGGAGCGCCGGCTCCGCCCCGCGATCGTCCAGGTGGCCTCGGGGCTCCACGCCATCCACGAGGCCGGGAAGCTCCATTGCGACATCAAGCCCGCGAACGTGCTCGTGGCGGCCTCCGGCGAGGTGAAGCTCCTGGACTTCGGGATGCTGGTCGAGCTGGGCCGGCCCGGCACCGCGCGCGGCTCGCCCGTGGCCGGCACGCCGGCCTTCCTCGCGCCCGAGCACGCGATGGGAGAGCCGCCGTCGGAGGCCGGGGACTGGTACGGGCTCGGCGTGATGCTGTACCAGTCGCTCACCGGGCAGCTCCCCTTCTCCGGGGAGCCGCTCGAGGTGATGGTCAGCAAGCAGTGGTTCGAGCCGCCGTCGCCCCGGAAGCTCGCCCCCCGAACGCCCGACGATCTCGACGTGCTCTGCCGCGAGCTCCTCAACCGTGACCCGGCGCTCCGTCCGGTCGGCCGCGAGGTCGTGCGACGCCTGAAGGGCGAGCCCGAGCGGCGGGCGGCCCGCCGCCTC
>CAYLNK010000491.1:0-2990 GCA_964384675.1 uncultured Holophagales bacterium
GCTGGCCGTCGGCCGCGCCCGGGGCGTGCCGCTCGACGAGGCGGTCGTCGGCACGACGCTCGCCTACATCGACGCGCTCCCGCCGCTGGCGACGTCGTCGATGCAGCGCGACCTGACGGAGGGTCGGCCCTCCGAGCTGGAGGCCCAGACGGGGGCGGTGGTCCGCCTCGGTCGCGAGGCCGGCGTGCCGACGCCCGTCTGCGCCGTCCTCTACGCCGCGCTCCTCCCCGGGGAGCTGCGGGCCCGCGGCCGGTAGGGCTGTGGCATCCTCCGCCGCCGTGAGCGCGCCGCCCGAGCCGCCGACCATCGTCTCCGCGCTGGCCAACCGCACGTTCGGCCTCTGGTTCCCGTTCTTCCGCCTCATCGCGACCCGAGTCCCGCCGCATTTCATCGCCCGCCTCGCCGAGGCCACCGTGGAGCGGGTGATCTGGGAACGGGAAAGCGTGCGGGAGGCCATCTGCGAGAACTTCTCCCGCGTCCTGGGGCTCCCGAAGACGGACCGCCGCGTCGAGGAGGCGGGGTGCGAGATGGTCTCCCGCCACTCGCGCCTCTGGATCGACCTCCTCCGCTACTCCGGGCTCGGCGCGGTCGACCCCGCCGGTCTCCTCGCCCGGCGCACCGGCGACGAGATGCTGAGCGAGGCGCAGCGGGCCGGGACGGGTGGGATCCTGCTGACGGCGCACGTCGGCAACTTCGAGCTGGGCGGACTCTTCCTGCGCGAGCTGGGGCTCTCCGTCTCGGCCGTCTACGTGCCCGACCCGTCGCCCGCCGTCGAGGCGCACCGCGAGGAGGCCCGCCAGAAGCTCGGGGTCACCGGCCTCCCGATGACGTCCTCGCCGTTCGCGTTCCTCCCGATCCTGCGCGCGCTGAAGGAGGGCCGCTTCGTCGCGATCCAGGGGGACCGCGACGTCTCGGGCACGGGCCGCACGTTCACGCTCTTCGGCGAGCCGACCCCGCTCCCGATCGGGCCGTTCCAGCTGGCCGCGCAGTCGGGCGCGCCGCTCTTCCCGGTCTTCGTGCTGCAGTGCGACGACGGCCGCTACGAGACCATCGTCCACCCGCCCCTCCGCGTGCGCCCGGCCCGCCCGGGCAAGAAGCGGGACGGGCCGGTGGTCGAGGCGGCCGAGCGGTTCGTCGAGATCCTCACCGAGACGATCCGGCGCCACCCGACGCAGTGGTTCCAGTTCACCCGTTTCTGGGAGGTCTCGCCCGACCTGAAGGCGCAGCTCGAGAAGCGGGTCCCGCCTGGCGGAGCCGGTCTGCGGCGGACCGCCGCCTAGACCGAGAGGAGCAGCACGGCGACCGGTCCCTCCGGATCGCGCGCGACGACGGCTCCCGAGGCGGCCTCGCCCGCGCGGAGAACGTCCACGAGCTCGATGGCGGCGGCGGGTCCGGAGGCCGCGTACAGCTCGGGCCGGGCCGTCACGACGCGCTCGGCGCGACCGGCCAACCACGCATTCACGCGGCCCGCGACCGCGCCGTCGTCCGGCTCGAAGAACGTCGTCCCGCCGGCGACGCGAACGGCGCCGGCCGCGCGGGCCGGGACGAGGACCAGCATCGCTCCGGCCTCCACGGGCTCCGGCGGCGCCACGGCGCGGCGCATCGCGTCGTTCCAGCCCTCGGCCCCGCCCGCCACGACGAGATCGGCTTCCCCCTCCTCGACGCGGCGGGCGGCCAGGAGGATCGCCTCGAGCCCCGCGGTCGGGCCCGAGACGATCGCCTCCGACACGCCCCCCAGGCGCCACTGGATGGCGAGCTCGCCGTTCACCGTGTTGTGGACGGTCTGCGCGAAGAGCCCGGGGCTCAGCTCCCCGCGCCCCGCGGTGAGGGCGGCGTGGCCGGTGATGCTGTCCCGGCAGCCGAACGTGGTGCCGAGCACCAGGCCCGCGCGGGGATCGGGAACGGCCGGGACCGGGACGCCGGACGAGACGAGGGCGAGGTGGCCCGAGAGGAAGCCGATGCGGCCGTACCGGTCCATCCGCCGGAGCCGGTGGAGGTCGAGCCCGGGCGCCTCGCCGTCGGGCGACGACACCAGCGCGGTCCCGGCGACGTCGACTCTCACGCCCGCTCCAGGGCCCCGCGAACGCAGGACGACGTCACGCCCGCTCCAGCACGAGTGCGGCGTTCGTCCCGACGAACGCTGGACGACGTCACGCCCGCTCCAGCACGAGTGCGGCGTTCGTCCCCGCGAACGCGGACGACGTGGAGACGGCGAGGCGCAGGGCGGCGACGGGTCGCGCGGCACCGCGCACGACGTCGAGCGCGCAAGCGGGGTCGAGCGTCTCCGTGAGCGGCGTCGGCGGCACGAGACCGCGGTCGAGGACCAGGACCGTCATCAGCGCCTCGAGCGCGCCGGCGGCGCCGAGCGTGTGGCCGAGGCCCGACTTGATCGAGTTGACCGGGATCTCTGCGGCGCGCTCCCCGAAGACGCGGCGGAACGCGGCGGCCTCCATCCGGTCGTTGAACGTGGTGCCGGTGCCGTGCGCGCTCACGAAGCCGACGTCCTCCGGGCCGGCGCCCGCGCGCGCCAGCGCCGCCGTCAGAGCACGTACCAGGCCGTCGCCGGACGGGGAGGGGCGCGTCATGTGATGGGCGTCGCTGGACGACGCGTAGCCGCGCACGAGCGCGAGCGGACGCGCGCCGCGCCGCGCCGCGTGCTCCGACTCCTCGAGGAGGAGGAACGCCGCACCCTCGCCGAGGCCCAGCCCGTCCCGCCGCGCGTCGAACGGGCGCACCGTGGAGACGGAGAGGGCGCGCAGCGAATCGAAGCCGGCGAAGACGAACTCCGAGAGCGCGTCGTACCCGCCCGCCAGCACGGCGTCCGCCTCGCCCCGCTCGATCATCTGCGCGCCGAGGCCGATGGCCGCGGTGCCCGAGGCGCAGGCGACGGACACGGTGCGCGTCGGCCCACGGACGCCCTGTCGCGCCGCGAGGAGGTTCGTGACCGCGGCCAGCGCCGCGTGCGACCCGTCCCCCGCGCCGTCGAGCCA
>CAYLNK010000492.1:0-2934 GCA_964384675.1 uncultured Holophagales bacterium
CGGGCAACGCGGAAGGCCCGGCGCGGTCGGGGCGCCGGTCTTCGACGACGCCAACGCGCCGCGGCGCGAGTCGGCGCCGGCGCCGACCCCGGCTCCGAACCCGTGACGCCGGGGCTCAGAGGCTCTCTGGCGGGCCGCTCTAGAAACCCGCCCGGAGAGTGACGAGCCCCTCGTCCGGGTGGATCTTGGCGCCCGAGAAGAGCAGCACGTCGTGCCGCGAGTACTCCACGGTGAGGTCGACGCCCGTCAGGATTCCGATCCGCACGCCGACGTCGTACTTCACCCAGTCCCAGCCGATCGAGGGGGCCGGGTACGTGCGGGGGGTGAAGAAGTGGTTCACGATCTCCGAGACCCGTACGCACGGCTCGACCCAGTTCAGGATCGGCGTCTCGCCCGACAGGAAGAGGCCGTTCAGCGGGATGTAGTAGGCCGCCTCCACCTCGTACCCGCTTCGCGTCAGCCCGGCGATGTCCTGGTGGATCAGCTGTCCGAAGAGGTGGAGGTCGTGGAAGCGCGCCTCGACGTTCACGCCCGCCTCGAGCTTGCGCCGGCCGTCGACGTCGAACGCGATGCCGAGCGCGGCGAACGCCTGCAGCAGCTTGAGGTCCCCGGAATACGACGTGCCTCGCAGGGAGATGCTGTCGTTCAGGCTGCGTGAGAACGCCCACGCCAGGACGTCGACGCCTTTCTCGCCGTCGGCCGAGACGAGCCGGAAGCCGAGCCCGCCTCCGTACTGGAGCCTGCCGTTGAACGTGACGTCGCTGGACTTGGCGTCGTACAGGATCGGGAAGCCGGACTGGAAGACCGGGTGGACGTTGCCCGGCTGACGCTCCGGCGTGCCGTTGTCGCCGGCGAGCGCGTTCGGATCCCGGAAGAAGAGCGGGTTGGGGCTGCCGACGAGGCCGCGCCAGGTGACGTGCTTGCCGAAGCTCCCGCCCAGCTGGAGCCCCACCTCCTCGAAGCGCCCGACGGCCGTTCCCCAGAGGCCGTAGCTCTCCAGGCGCCGCTCGATCTGCTTGGAGAAGCGGGGCGCCTTCCCGACGAGCGCGAAGAGCGACGTTCCAGGGATCGCCTCCAGGCCGTCGTGGGCCTGCCCGAAGCGGATCCAGGCCTCCCGCACGAAGACCCGGTCCTCGGAGGACGTCGGGTTCCGGTTGTAGAGGTCCAGGAAGTGGATCCGGATCCGGGCCGAGATGTCGGGCGTCAGGTCGGCGTCGCCGATCAGGGCGACGTTCGACAGCTCGGCGGACGTGCCGGTCTGCACGGTGCGCTGGAAGACCGCCGTCTCGCCGGGCGGGATGAAGTCGGGCGGGAACGGGAACCCCGGCTTGGTCTGCTCGAACGTGGAGTGGCGGAGGTTCCCCTTCAGCTCCACGCCGAGGCGGAAGCGCCGCTCCTTCTTCGGCGGGCTCGCGACGGGCTCGTCGGCGGTGAGGGCCTGGGCCGCGGCGAGCGCGATGACGGCGGCGACGGCCAGAAGGCGGGGACGGCTCATCTCGGTCTCCTCGGACGTTCAGGCGTCAGACGGTGATGGTGGCGAGGGCCCGCTCCACCTCCACCGCGCTCCGGGGCCGCTTCTCGCGTTCCTTCGCGAGGCAGGCGGACAGGATGGCGGCGAGGGTCTCCGGGGCGTCGGGCCTCACGCTCCGGAGCGACGCGGGCACCTCGAACAGCTGCCTCTGGATGACGTCGTGGATGTCGGTGGCGAGGAACGCGTGGCGGCCGGCGAAGATCTCGAACATCACCAGGGCGGCCGCGTACAGGTCGGCCCGCGCGTCGAGCGTCTCCCCGCGGAGCTGCTCGGGGCTCATGTAGAGCGGTGTCCCTTCGGTCTCGCCCCCGACCGCCCCGGAGGCCTCCGAGGTGCGGGCGATGCCGAAGTCCATCAGCTTCACGACGCCGTTGGCCATCACCATGACGTTGTGCGGCTTCAGGTCGCGGTGGATGATCCCGGCCTCGTGGACGGCCGCGAGGCCGCGGCAGATCTGCTTGGCGAGCTGCAGCCCGGGCGCGAGGCCGATGCTCCGTCGCGCGGAGAGGAGCTCGCGCAGCGTGGTCCCGGGCACGTACTCCATCGTGATGTACGCGAGTCCCCCGCTCTCGCCGAGGTCGTGCACGCGGACGACGTTCGGGTGGGTGATCTTGCGGGCGATCCGCAGCTCGTCCTTGAGGCCCTGGATCGGGCTCGGACCGGCCAGGTCGCCGCCGAGGACCTTCAGGGCGATCTCGTCGTCCAGCTCGCGGTCCCGGGCCCGGAAGACGCGGCCCATGCCGCCCTCTCCCAGGACCGAGAGCATCTCGTAGCGGCCGGCGAAGAGGCGCCCGACGCGCGGGCCGTCGCCGGTGGCGCCCCCGGCCGGGCCGGGCATCGTGCCGCTCAGCGTGCCGGAGCCGGTGAACGTGGCCAGCGTGACGTCGCCGGGCCGGCGCTGGAGGTCCGCCACCAGCGCCTCGAGCGCGGCTTTCTCCTTGAGGTCGTCCACCATGCGCCGGAACGCGCGGGCCAGGGCGCCCACCTCGTCGCCGGAGTCGGCGGGGAGCTTCTGGTCGAGACGTCCGCTCCGGATCGCGTTGGCGACCTCCGCCAGCTGCTCGATCGGCTGGGAGATGCGGCGCGCGGTGGCGAAGGAGACCGGCAGCGACACGAGGAGGAGGACCACGCCGATGCCGATCAGGCCGTCGCGCGTCTTGCGGAACGCCTCGAGCTCCGCGGAGCGGGACTTCAGGACGAGCAGCGCGGCTATCACGTTCCCGGCCCCCGCCTTGATCGGGATGCCGACCCCCAGGTACCGCTCGCCGCCCAGGACCACGTCGAAGGGCGCCGTCTTCGTGCCGCTCGTGAAGATCGGCGTGGTGACGTCGGCGCGGGTCGCGAGCGCCGAGGCGAGCGGGCTCCCGCCGAGGCGGGCCGTTGCCGCGACGGCGCCGAGCGCG
>CAYLNK010000493.1:0-2927 GCA_964384675.1 uncultured Holophagales bacterium
GCACCGGCGATGGCGAGCGCGGGGACGTCGCGGGCGGCCGGGCGCGCCTCGCCGAGGAGGCGCCCGAGGCCGAGGCAGAGGGCCGCGCCGAGCGCGAAGCGGATCGCCACCATCCCGAGCGGCGTGAAGCTGCGGAGCGCGACGGCGATCCCGAGATACGTGCTGCCCCAGACCACCGAGACGGTGGCGTAGGCCAGCCAGCCGAGGAGCGCGCGGCGGCGGGAGGCCGACAGCCGCGCGAGCGCGTTCGATCTGCGTGGGGCGAGAGCCGGGGCGAGCGTCTGGGTGCTCATGGGATCCTCAGGGTAGGACGGGAGCGCGCGGGTCGATGGCAACGAGCGGACGGGACAGTCGAACGGTGAGACGGCGGGTCAGACGGCGTCGACCTCGACGGGATCGACCAGGACGGGGCTGGGGCCGGCTTTCTCGAAGTGGGTCTCGAGGACGACGGTGGTCCGCGTGGTGACCTGGGGGCCGAGGGCGCGGATCCGCTTGAGCCGCTGTGCCAGGCCGGCCGGGTCCGGCGCCACCACCTTGAGGAGCAGGCAGTCGTCGCCGGCCACGGAGTGAGCCTCCAGCACGTCCGGCTCGCGGCGCAGGGCCTCGTAGAAGCGCTGTTCGGTGTCCAGCTCGATGCCGGGGCGGTAGCGCACCGCCACGAAGGCCACGGTCGGCTTGCCCACGTCGGCCGGGCGCACGCGCGCCGAGTAGCCGCCGAGGATCCCCTCCGCCTCCAGGCGGCGCACGCGCTCGATCACCGTCGGCCGGCTGACGCCGAGCCGCTCGGCCAGCTCCGCGTGGCTGGTCCGTCCGTCCTCCAGCAGGATCGTCACGATCCGCCGGTTCAGCTCGTCGTCCATCAGGGGACCGGGCATCGTCGTCTCGTCGCCTCCGGTCCAGAAGATGGACGCGACTTCGCGATCTGTAAAGGCTTCCTGGTCGATCTTTACGAAGTGTAAAGACCAAGAGCCGATTCCCGGCCGTCCAAGCCGGGAATACCGGCTCAGGAGACCAGGAGGCTGCCTTCTTCGACCCAGTGGGCGAGGAGCCGTCGCACACGGTAGGCGTCGGTCTTCCCCGCGGTCTCGCAGTCGGCGACCGTGCCGCCGCCCGAGGCCGCCTGCCAGACGGAGCGGACGAGGGCGCCGTCGAGCTCGGCCGGGGCCGGGGTGGCCCGGGCCTCCCCCGCGCGCAGCCTGGCACCGTCGGGGACGAGGGCCGTCGCGCGCTGCAGCTCGTCGTACCGCCGCATCCCCTCCAGCATGAGCGGCAGGACCGCCTCGGGCGGGTCGAGCGAATCGGGCTCGGCCTTCACGTCCTGCTTGACGAACCCGAACGTGGCGGGGACCGGCCGCTCCAGCAGCTGGTACAAGGCGTCGAGCCCCTTGAGGACACCGACCCGTGCCCCGCGCACCTTGCCGCCCTCGAAGCTCAGGAGCGCCAGGACCTCCCCCTTCGGGCTCCGGAGCGTCAGCTGGCCCGTGGCGGCGCCCTGCTCGAGGGTCTGGAGGAGCGTCGGCATCCCGAAGAGCTCGACGTCGCCGGAGAGCTGCGGTCCCACGGCGCCTTCGGCCTTGCGGGTCTCGAAGCCCGCCAGCGCCTTCTGTGCGGCCCGTCCCACCTCCCGTCCCTCGAACCGCCTGGCGGCGTCCTCGAAGGCGGCCAGAACGGCGGGCAAACGGGTTCCCGACAGGGCCACCACGAGGTGCGCCGGGCCGGCCGTGCTGTTCTGCAGGCTCAGCCCGAACAGCTTCACCGGCAGCTCGGAGCGGAGCGCCTTCAGGAGGCGCTCCACCTGGTCCGGGAACGGCGTGAGGTCGTTCGAAGCGAGGTGCACGAGGCGGGACTCCGAGTCGCCGAGCGCGGGTACACGCCGCAGCCCGTGGTCGACGACGGCTCGCACGGCCCCGGCGCCCGCCATCCTCGCGAGCGCGGCGACCACCCGGTCGACGAGCTGCTGGACCTCCTCCGCCGCCTTGCCGGTCACCGCGCCCTTCTCGAGCATCTCCTCGTAGCCACGCAGGCGGGCCACGGCGAGCGCCTCCGCCTTCTCGTGCTTCAGGGCGCCGAGGTTCGCGAAGGCCTCCTTGACGAGAGGAGCCGGCTGCCCCGGACCGGAGAGCCGCTCCAGGAATCCGACCTCGGCCTCCACGAACTCCTCCGCCTGGCGCGGGATGCGCCGCAGCACGTAGAGGAGGTTCCTCTGGTAGTACCAGGCCTCGCCGTTCGGCGCCTCGAGCGAGGCCTCCAGCTCCTCCATCGCGGCGGTGCGCGCCGCGGGTCCGTGGGCTTCCAGGAGCGCCAGCAGCAGCCGCCGGGCATCGCGCTTCTTCTCGCCGCGCAGGCTGACGAGGAGGCCCTTCGGCGAGAGCGCGTGGAAGAAGCCCAGGACCTGCTTGACGAGGATCCTCTTCTCCGGCTTCTCGGTGAAGGCGCGGAGCTTCTCGAGGTCGAGGGTGCGGTGGCCCGAGGTGCGGATCGCCTCCACCACCGACGGTTCGACCTTCTCCCGCGTCAGGATCCGCTCGGCGAGCTCCAGCATCGTCACCGCCCGGGCCAGAGACCCGGCGTTCGCCTGCTCGATCGCTTCCTGCACCATCTCGCGGAAGCGGCTGGCCCCCTCCGCCGGATCGGGGGCGAGCCGGATCATCTGGCGCATCGCTCCCACGATCCCGCTCGACGCGTCGCCGTCCGGGGGGAGCGGGACGCCCCATTCGGGGAGCTTCTGCCCGAGCGCCTTGAAGAGGTTCCGGCTGCCGGTGTCGACCCCGAGCGCGCGGAGGTGGGCGAGGAGTCCGTCCAGCTCGCCGCCGCTCGTGGAGCCGGTGGCGGCCGCGGCGATCAGGTCGGGCGCCAGCTCCGCGGGGCGCGAGCCGGCCGCGGCAGTAGCCACGGGTGCCGACGCGAGGCCGGCCACGTTCGCGAGC
>CAYLNK010000494.1:0-2918 GCA_964384675.1 uncultured Holophagales bacterium
TTGTTGATGTTGATTTGCAGATGGCCAAATCGTGAGTTCACGGTGCGTGCTCCATTCTTACTGCGCGGAAAACGCGCAACGGCAGCCACGGTAACGCATCCCGCGATCTGCTCGAAGCGGCGCACGTCACCGTGGCAGCGGGAACTCTTCCAGGTACCCCGCATACTCGGGCTCGACATCGATGCCAAGGGTCGCGAGGAGGCGAACCACGTCGCAGTAGAACGCGATCGTGACCACGAGGTCGGTCAGGTGCTCATCGCCGAGTTCGGACCGGAGGAGCGCGAAGGTGCCGTCATCGACGGGCTCATCCGCGGCCATCTGGCGGGCCGCCTTCAGCACGGCGCGGGCGAGCGGCTCAAGCTCGGATGCCTCGCCGCGTGTCTCGGCGGCCAAAGCGCGAATGTCGGCATCAGAGACGCCGAACTCGCGGCCAATCTTGATGTGATGCGAGTACTCGTAAGCCGACCGCGCCACGTAGCCAACCTGGAGGATGGCCAACTCTCGCAGCCGGCCGTCGAGCAGGCTCTGGTTGCGGATGTAGCCGCCGAGGCGGCTGAAGGCGCGCGCTGCCCCCGGGCTATTCACGAGCGCACGGTTGAGATTGATCTCGCGGGCGAGAAGGACCTGGTCGTCCGGTTTCAGGTCGGCCTTCGAACGGTAGGGAATGCGAGCCATCGGGTCTCCTGTCAGTTGGTGTCGCGCTCGGGGCCGCGCCCGTGTTCGCGCGCGGGAGCGGGCTCCCGATCGCGGACCCCGACCACGGAAGCCTGCTCCGGCGGGACCGGCCGCTCGCGAGCGAGCCGGCGGCCCAGACCGAGTGCCTCATCTGCCTGATGGGCTTTGCCAACTTCCAGATCAACCAGGGCTCGGGCTTCTACCGGGTCGATCAGGTCTACAACGGGCGCGCCGGCGGTCCGAGCGGCACGCTCCGCCTCCAGATGCGGCTCTCCGCGGCCTACCCGGTCTTCGGCCAGACCCTCAACACCCTTCCGTACGCGGACTTCTACCAGCTCGGCTCCCTAGCGAGCGGCGCCTCCTTCAACAACGTCAACTCGGGTACGAAGACCTTCACCAACGACGCCCCGGCCGGCACCTACTACGCGCTGATGGTGCTGTACGAGCTGGTCGGCTCGGCGTACCAGTACACCGACTTCATCGTCTTCCCGAACGTCGTCTCCTGCACCGGCTCGGCCTGCACCATCGTCACCGGCTCGACGCCCACGCCGACCGTCACCCCCACGATCACGCCGACCACCCCTCCCTCGGGGAGCTGCGTCGAGAACGCCACCACGATGTGCCTCGCCGGCGGCCGGTACCGGGTCACCTGCCGGTGGAAGAACCAGTACGCGGGCGGGGCCGAGGCGACCCTCTCGAAGGCGAAGCTCACCGACGCGACCGGTGCGTTCTGGCTCTTCTCGGCGACGGCCTACGAGAACATGATCCGGATCAGCACGGCGACGCCGAACGGACGCGCCTGGATCGCCATCCCGACGTTCACCGACGTGGAGTTCTGGATCAAGGTGGTGGACACCGTGAACGGCCAGTCGAAGGAGTACCACAGCGACCCCGGCAACCGGACGCTGATCTACGACCCGACGTTCTTCGTCTATCCGTGAACGCGTCGGGCCCGCTCGGCGACGTTCTGCCGCGCGAGGAACGCCGTGATCGCGAGGAGCGCGGCACCGAAGACGACGAACCCCCACGGGAGCGGGTCGCGGCGGCGGGGGACGTGGAACGAGGCGACCATGCGTGACATCGCGGCGAGGTCGCGCCCCTCCTTGCGTCCGATCTTCAGCTCGATGCCGTAGGTCTTCCCCTCCAGGGAGACGACGCCGTTCAGGGTGAGCGCTCCGTCGGCCTGCGCCTCGGTCCAGCACCAGCCGGGGTGGCCGCCGATCGTCAGCGTCTCGAGCGGGCCGTAGCGCGCCGAGCGCCCGTACCGCTTCTCGAAACCGTCCCGGGCCGCGGCGACCTCGGCGAGCGTGAGCGGCCCGTCGTACTCCGTGATGATCACGCTGTCCTTCCAGTCCTGGCCGCCCGGGGCGAGGTAGGCCACCTGCCGCGCGACCGGGCGTCCGGGCAGCGGCGGGCGGGCCGACGTGATCGACGTGTTGTAGGCGAGCCCGGACGGCACCTCTCCGAGCTGCGGGCCCTCGATCACCGGGCCGCAGCCGGCCAGCGTCAGGGCGAGCGCGAGCCCGACGGACCGCTCCAGCATGCGTCCGATCATGGCATGCGCGATGATCGAGGCCGTGGGGGCAGAACCGCCCGATCTCGCCCTGACGCTCGCGTGCCCCGCGTGCGGCGCGCCGGTCCGGATCGGCTCGTCCGATCGCGGCTTCGCGTGCGGGAGCTGCCGGAGCGCCCACCTGCTCCTGCCCGGCTCGGGCGTCCTGACGCTCGCGATTCCCGATCTCCTCGCCGGGTCCGAGGCGGCGTTCCGCGCCGCAGGGGGCGACGGTGGAAGCGACCGGGGCCGCCTCGTGGGGCACCTCTCCTTTCATGCCCCTTACTGGCACGCGACGGTGCGGCGGTACGAGGCGATCGTGGAGCCGACCGCTTCGGGCCGGTGCACGCGAGCCGCGGTGAAGAGGCTCGAGCTGTCGGCTCCCGCCTTCGACCCGGAGCTTCGCCTGCCGGCGCTGGGGAGTCTCGCCGCCGTGCGGGACGCGGCTCCTCTCCACCGCGGGACGGTGGTGTCGCTCCTGCCGCCTTCGCGCCCGCCGACCGTCCTCCTCGAGGAGGAGCGCCGCGTCGGCCGCGCGCGGCTCTTCGACGAGGCGGAGCGCCTGGTGCGCCTGGGCGGGCTGCGCTACGAATCGCAGCGCCTCGTCCTGCGGCCGTTCCACGCCGTCTCGATCTCGAGCGGAGGCCGCACGCGCCACGTCCTCGTCGACGGGTACGCCGGCACGGTGGCC
>CAYLNK010000495.1:0-2911 GCA_964384675.1 uncultured Holophagales bacterium
GCACGCGTCGCCGCGGTGGGGGTCTGCCCGACCCGCGTCGGCGCCTCCGCGCCGGACGGCACCGCGTTCCTGGCGGACCGCATCGGCGCCGCGGGGGTGAGCGGACCGGAGACGGATGTCGGCACACCCCCCACGGAGAGGTGATTTCGCAGGTTCCGCAGGTCCCGCGACAGGTCCTGAGTCGAGGCGTACCGCTCTTCGGGCTCCTTCGCCAGGCAGCGCTCGATGAGCCAGCAGAGCGGTGAGGGCGCGTTCGGGTTGTGCGTCTGGATCGGCTCCGGCTCGTCCTGGATGATGGCGGAGAGGGTCTGTACGACGGACGCCTTCTGGAAGGCGCGCTGGCCCGTCACCATCTCGTAGAGGATCAGGCCGAGCGCGAACTGGTCCGAGCGGAAGTCGAGGACCTTGCCGCTCGCCTGCTCGGGCGACATGTAGCCGGCCGTGCCGACCACGAGCCCCGTGCCGGTCAGGCCCTGCGCGAACGAGCCGTCCTTGGCGAACGGACCGGTCAGCTTGGCCAGCCCGAAGTCCAGGATCTTGACGTACCCGTCCTTCGTCACCATGACGTTCTCGGGCTTCAGGTCCCGGTGCACGATGCCGGCGGAATGGGCCTTCGCCAGGCCGTCGGCGAGCTGCCCGCCCCACTGGAGGACCTTGCGCAGCGGGAGCGGGTCCGCGAGGAGCACGCGCAGGGTGGTGCCGTCGATCAGCTCCATGGCGATGTACGGGGTGGCGTCGACCTGCCCGACCTCGTAGATCGTGACGATGTTGGGGTGGTTCAGGGCCGACGCCGACCGGGCCTCGTGCGCGAATCGGAAGAGCAGCTCGCGATCCGCCGAGACCGAGGCGGGGAGCACCTTGATGGCGACCTCCCGGCCGAGCCGCGAATCCTGGGCTCGATACACCTCGCCCATCCCTCCGGCGCCGAGCGGGGCGACGATCTGGAAGTGGGCGAGGGTCGTGCCGGGCGCGAGCGACAAGCGGCACCGAGGATACGCGGGCCCGGCGATAGAATCTCGTCGCGGATCGAGGAGAGAGATGCCGGGTGTCCCTCCTGCCGGCTCGAGTACCTGTCCCGCCTGCGGCTGGGCCAACGTCGCGGGGGCCGTGCGCTGCGATTTCTGCAAGAGGCCCCTGGGAGAAGCCGCGCCGCGTCCCCGAGCCGCGGCTCCTCCGGCGCCGCCCCGTCCGGCCGAGGAGGCGCGCGAGGCGGCGGGCGCGATCGTCGAGCGGATCGTCACGCCGCGGAAGCTGATCGCCGCCGCGATCGTGGGAATGGGCCTCCTCGGGTTCTGCGTGCAGGTGCGCCTGCAGGACGCCTCCACCACCGCGGACCACATCCGGCAGGTCCGGCAGGGCCTGCGGATCTACGGCGGCGAGAACGGAGGCTACCCCGAGTCCCTCGACCCCGTCGTGCAGCGGGTCGGGATCCCGCCGCTCTTCCTGAAGGACGCCTGGGATCGCCCCCTCCGGTACACGGCCTCGGAGCCGCGCGGCCGGGGCGAGTTCGGCAACGCGCTCTTCCAGCGCTGCGAGCTCCGCTCCGCCGGCCGGAACGGCCGCTTCGGCGACGAGGACGACGTGGTCTGGAAGGGCGACCCGCCGTGAGCGTGGAGCCCGGAGAGCCTCCCGAGCCACGCGAGATCGGCGGCTACGCGATCGAGCGGCGGATCGCCGCCGGCGGCATGGCCGTGGTCTACCTGGCCCGGGACGCCGCCGGGAACGCGGTGGCGGTGAAGAGGATCCTGCCCCACGTCGCGCACGACCGCGGGTTCCGCGAGCGGTTCCGGCACGAGGTGGAGATCCACGCCCGGCTCTCCCATCCGAACGTCCTCGCCCTTCTCGAGGTCAGCGCCGATCCGCCGTTCCTGGCGATGGAGTACGTCGACGGAGGGACGCTCCGCGCGCTCCAGGACCGCCTCGGTCGCCTGCCCCTCGAGATCGCCCTGATCGTGATCCGCGACGTGGCACGCGGCCTCGGGCACGCGCACGCCGAGGGCGTGGTCCATCGGGACGTGAAGCCGCAGAACGTCCTCCTCTCGCGCCGCGGGGACGTGAAAGTGAGCGACTTCGGCATCTCCCGGACCGAGGAGATGACCAAGCTGACCCAGACCGGCTCGATCATCGGAACGCCGTCCTACATGTCGCCGGAGCAGGCCAAGGGGCTGCCTCTCGACGCGCGCTCGGACGTCTTCTCGACCGGGGTGATGCTGTACGAGGCCGTCTCCGGGGTGAACCCGTTCCAGGCGGAGAACCCGGCCGCCACGCTCCGGCGCATCGTGGAGCTGCGCCCGCCCCTTCTCTTCGACGTCGATCCCGCGCTGCCCGCCGAGGTCGAGGCGCTCGCCGCCTTCATGCTGGAGAAGGAGCCGGAGCGGCGGCCGGCGTCGATGGGCCAGGTCACCGTCGCCCTCGAAGCCATCCTCGACAGTCTCTCCGTGAAGGACGCGACGGCTCAGATGGGCCGCTTTCTGGAGCTGCCGGAGCGGTACCTCGCCGTGCGCCGCGAGCGGCTCTCCTCCGCGCACCTCGCCCGCGGCAAGGGGCTCCTCGCCACGCCCGGAGCGTCGCCCGAGGTCACGCTCTGGGAGCTCTTCCTCGCCCGCCGGATCGACCCGTCGAACGGAGAGGCGGAACGGCTCGTGGCCGGGACCGCCGCGCGCACCGGCTACCGCGTCGACCCGGCCCCGCCCTCGCCTCGCGTCGCGGCGCTGGAGGCCCAGCTGCTCCGCGAGCCGGAGAGCCCGGCGCTCCTCCTCCAGATGGGGAAGCTCGCGAAGCTCGAGAAGGACTTTCTCCGCCTGATGGGCGCGTTCTTCCGCCTCCGGCGGCTCACGATCGCCGACCCGTATCTCGCCGGACAGGTGACGTCCCTGGTGGCGCGGCCGCCGGCGCCGGCGGCGTCCGCCCC
>CAYLNK010000496.1:0-2895 GCA_964384675.1 uncultured Holophagales bacterium
CGCGAAGGGGAGCGGCCGCCCGGCGCGCCTGCTGCGCGACGCGCTCGCCGGGCCGCTGCTCCGCCCGCCGCTGCCCCTCGCCTACGAGACGATCGCCAGGGCGCTCCGAAGCGTCTAGGAAAGAGCGAGAGCCCCGACCTCTCCGGCCAGCTCCCGCGGCGGCAGCAGCGCCGTACCCGGCCCCAGGTGCGCGCGGAAGCCGTGCCAGGTGACGCCGCTCGAGACGTACGGCGCGAGCTGGCTGAAGAGCTGGAGCAGGTCCTTCGCCGGCATCAGCGCCAGGTCCAGCCCATCGCACCGCGCCCCCGTGGCGCGGGCCAGGAGGGACGCCTGGAGCATCCGCGCGAGGGCCGACACCGCGACCAGGGAGAGGCACGGTCCCAGCGCGAGCGGGACGAGGAGCGCGGCGACGAGCGCCGCGAGGACCGCCACGCCGAACGGGTTGAGGAGCAGCTCGCCGCCGTACGTCGCCTTCGAGAAGGCGTACCGGATCTTGTTCCAGCGGGCCTGGCGCTCGAGCGCGCGCCGCACGCTGCGCCGCATCACGACGTTGGAGACGACGACCGGGGAGAGCACGACGCGCCAGCCGGCCTCGTGAACCGCGAGGCCGATCGCCTGGTCCTCGGCGAGGACGCGCAGGAACGCCTCGAAGCCGCCGATCCGCTCGACCACGGCCCGCGGCAGCGCCATCGATTTCCCCACCACGCACGGCACCTCGCCCGAGAACGCGAGGACGTTGCCCGGGACGACGAACGTCAAGAGGTGGAGGGCCTCGATCCGGGCGCCGAGCGTCTCGGCGCCGCGCGCCACGAAGACGTTCGAGACGCAGCCGACGGACGGGTCGTCGAACGCCGCCACGGTGCGGGCCACGTCGTGAGGCGCGACGCGGGCGTTCGAGTCGGAGATGAAGAGGATCTCGCCGCGCGCAACGGAGGCGGCGGCGACGAGCCGCTCCACCTTCCGATTGACCATGCTGCGCAGGGACGGCCTCGCGGGCGCGACCACGAACGGAGCGTCCGGAAAGCGCGCCCTCACCCGCTCGACGACCGCCCAGGCCGGATCGAGAGGGTCCGCCGCGGTGAGGACGACCTCGTAGCTCAGGTCCGGGAGGGCGGCGAACGACGCGAGGTTCTCCTCGAGGTCGTCGTCAAGCCCGCAGAGCGGCTTGAGGATCGAGACGCGGGGCGCTTGCGTGGAAGCGTCCGGCCGGGAACCGATGGGTCTCGCGGTGCCGCCCGACGGAATCGCCCGCTCCCGCGGGCGACGGACGAAAAAAGGTCGCCCTCCGAAGAAGCGTCGCGAGAGGAAGACCTGGAAGGTCGTCATGAGGAGGCCCGCGAGCGCGAGCGCGGCGAGCGCGAGGACGAGCGTCATCTGGACCTCACGCCGGCTGGGGCGCGAGCGCCCCGCCGAAGGACGGCTCCGGCGAGGTCGCCAGAGCGTTCAAGCGGGTGACGCCGACGCCGGTGCCGTCGCGCAGCGCCGAGAGGATCGCCTGGGGCCGCTTCTCCACGTCGAGGAGCGATTTCCAGGCCCACAGGTGCGGGGCCTGGTGGAAGTCGCTGTTGGCGAGGTACGGCAGCCGCTCGCGCGCCACCGGCGGGAAGAGGTCCCAGCGGCAGGCGACCTCCCAGCGGTCGACGAGCGGCGTCACGTCCTTGCGCCGGTTCCAGAGGTAGAACGTGTTCGAGAACCACTCCGACTGCTCGTGCGGGTGGCAGACCACCGTCACCGCTCCCGCCTCGCGAGCCTTCGTCAGCATCTCCTCGACCGGCCCGTCCGCCGGCACGAAGGAGTCGAGGCCGAGCGCGAGGGCGTGAGCCGACGTGTCGCGCGTGAAGCCGTTCCGCGAAAGCTCGACGCCGGCGATCACCACCATCCGGTAGCGGTCCCAGGCGCGGCACGCCTCGCGTTCGATCTCGGCGCGGTAGGCGTCGAAGCCGTCGCGGGTGACGGTCAGCCCGAAGCCGTGGGCCGCCTTGCCGAGGAGGCTATCGGAGTTGACGACGTGGTCGGTGATGGCGATGACGTCGTGCCCGGTGCGTCCGAAGAGGTCGACGACCTCCGGAATCGACAGGCGTCCGTCCGACCACGTGGTGTGGATGTGGAAGTCGCCCAGCAGCATCGATCGCCCCTTTCGGGATCAGAAGATCGGCTCCGGACGTGTGCACCACCTCTGCGCGCGGTGAAGGCGCGGTTAATTCAGCGGCCCAGGTACCGGGCGCCCAGGCGCCGGAAGACCTCGACGGACGGCCGCGGACGCCGCTCGAGCGTCGTCCGGTCCACCTCGTAGAGGCCGAAGCGAGGCCCGTAGCCGTCGAGCCACTCGTAGTTGTCGAGGAGCGACCAGTGGAGGTAGCCGGCGATCCGCGCCCCGGCCCGCTCGGCCTCCTCCATCGCGGCGACGTGGGACTCCAGGAAGGCCGCGCGCTTCTCGTCCCCGGCGTCCGCCAGGCCGTTCTCGGTCACGACGAGCGGCAGGCCGGTCACGCGCGCGGCCTCCACGAGGAGCGGTGCCATCGCCTCCGGCACGACCTCCCAGCCGTTGTCGGTGAGGCCGCGTCCGGCGCGGTCCCGGTACGCGAAGTCGCCGGCCAGGAGCACCTTGCCGGGGCTCCTCAGATGGAGGCGCGAGTAGTAGTTCACGCCCACGAAGTCGAGGCTTCCGGCGAGGTCGTCGCAGCGGCCCCTGAAGCGCGTGAACGGCGGGAGGAGGAAGCTCCAGCGTCCCTCGGTCAGCGCGCGGAGCAGCTCCAGGTTGTAGAAGCGGTGCGCGACCCGTGTCGCCCAGCGGTCCAGGAGGTGGCCGGGCCGCTCCGGCACGAAGCCCATCATGTTGTGCGCGACCCCGACGGCCGCGCGCGGGCTCGCGGCGCGGACCTCCGCGGCCGCGGC
>CAYLNK010000497.1:0-2867 GCA_964384675.1 uncultured Holophagales bacterium
ACAGCGACGCGTTCCGGGCGGCGACCCGCGCGGAGGCCGCCCGCAGCCCCTCGGCGAGCGCCTGACGCTGCCAGCCGAGGAGCAGGCCCGCGACGAGGATCAGGACGGCATGGAACGCCGTCACCCAGCCCGACGCCACCAGCAGCAGCTGGAGGCGCGGCCGGGAGACCGACTCCTGGAACAGCTCGACCTGCCTCGCGCCGCGTGGGATCGGGCGCCGCACCGGGAGGCCGCGATACGTCGGCGCCGCCGCCTTCGCGACGGGCGGAGCCGCGCTGTTCGCGATCCCTCCCGACGCCTGCGAGTCGTACCCGCGCTGGTACATGGCCAGGTCGGGGACCATCGACGGTGTCGGGAAGAGCCCGCCGGTGAGCCAGCCCCAGGCGCTCGGCATCGCGTAGACGGATCCCAGGCCACCGGCCCCGCTGGCCGCCATTCCCCTGTAGTCGTTCAACGCGGCGCGCCATCCCATGAACAGTACGACCCCGACCAGCAGGACGAGAGCCGCGGCGATCCGCCCGAGCGTCAAGCGACCCGCGGGAACCCGCCCCGCGAGCCACAGGACGCCGCACAGCCCGAGCGCCGACAGGAGGACCACGAACGCCTCCGGGGTGGTCAGCGCCGCGAGCGCCAGCGCGAGAGCGAGACCGAGGCGCGGCCGGCGCGCGAGACCGAGACCGGCGAGAGCCCGCTCGACGAGCAGCAGGAGCAGCACGAGCCAGAGGAGCGCCGCGCGACCCCGCACGTCGACCTGCCACGTCTCCCCGAAGCGGACCGCCAGCGGCCGCCACCCGGAAGGGAGACGCAGCGTGACGCTCTCGGCGGACGCCTCGACCGGAGTCGTCAGGAGCGGCAGCCTGCAGAGCGCCACGCCGAGGAATCGCGGGATACGGCCCCGGTGCTGGACGACGAGCCGCTGCTCGCCCGCCTCGAGCGGAAGCCGCAGGCCGTCCTTCTCGGGCATGAGGAGGACCGGCGCTCCCTGCGCGCTCGCAAAGAGCGGCTCCTCGACCGCCACCTTCAGGTCCGGCGCACCCTGGTTCTCGACGACGAGCTCCGCCTCGGAGAGGGAGCGGCCGTCTTCGCCCACGTAGACCCGGTGCTCGATCCGCCGCACCAGCGCGTCGTCCGTGCGGAGCGCCTCGGCGACCGAGACGCGCCACCGCAGGCTCTCCTTCCCGCGCAGCAGGAAGCCCTGCCCGCCGCGGTACTGCGTCGCGATGCCCACCTCCTGCGGGCTGACTCTCCGGGACGGACCGTCCAGCTCGACCTTGACCAGCGGATGGCTCTCCACCAGGACGAGCTGCGCGCTCGCCTCGAGCGGGGGCGCGAAGCGATCGCCGGAGAGCCGCCCCTCCAGGGCCAGAGAAGAGTCCCCGGGCGGCGCCTCGACGCGATACGTCCCGCCCTCCTCCACGCCCGACGCGGGCTCGGCCCTCTCCACCCGCTCGCCGCTCGCGAGCCGCGCCGTGAAAGACGTCGGCGCCCGGTTCGGGTTGTGGAGCGCGAGCTCGTAGCGGAAGCGGACCTCGTCGGGGAGAAGGGTGATCCGGTAGCGGCCCGTCGCGGCGACCGGCTGGATGTCGTGGCCCTGCGTGGTGCGGAAGAACGTCAGGGACGCCCCCTCGTCGTCCTCCTCTCCCCGCTCGAGCCGGCCGTCCGCCACCTGCGCGTCGACGAAGAGGACCGACGGCGCGGCGCGGAACGCGAGCCGCGCGGCGGCCGGCGCGGGCTCGACGCCGCACGCCGCGTGGAACCGTTCCGCGAGCGGGAGAAGCGACAGCGCCCCCGCGCCCGCGCGGCGCACCAGCGCGGTGCCGTCGCAATCGCGGAGCGAGAAGCCCTCGACGGCGGTGAGCAGCGCCACCTCGGGCCTCTCGCCGAGCGATCGTCCGGTGAGTGTGAGCGTGAGCCGCCCGCCCGCGAACGTCCCGCGGAGCCTCACCCCGTCGACGACGGTGAGCGAGGTCGGCGGCTTCCTCGCGGCGGGACGCAGCTTCTCGTAGCTCTCGAGCGGAAGGACGACGCGCGCCGGCCCCGACTCCTCGCTCGCCTCGACCGTCGAGGCCGGTGTCCCCAGCACGACGGCAAACGTCAATGCACCGATCGCTCTCATGAGGTCCTCCACGGCCGGCTTCTGCGGTAGGGACCGCGCGCGGGCCCGTCCGGTTCCCGCTCACGTCGTGCTCCGCTCGGTCTCCTTTCTTCGACGCGCACCTTGACAGACGGGAATCCGGGCCTACATTTCACGGTCCGTGATCCCGAGGAGAAGACGTTGAAGCGCGAATACCGCAATTGCCGAAACCAGTCGCCCCTGCCGTCGAGGGCCCATCGGGGCCTCGAGCCCAGGGCGCTCACGCTGGAGAGCCACACCGGCTAGGAGCACGCCTCCATCGGTCCGGTGACGGCCTTCCAGGCACCGCGCCCGGAAGGCCTTTTCGTTTTTCCCATTTCGTTTCTCGAGGTGAAGAAGCAAACACGAAGACAAGCGGGTGCCGCCGGGCCGCGCGGCGCCGGGACGGAGTCCGTCCGCGGCGTTCCGTGGCGGGTTCTGACGAAGGGGGCTCCTACCAGGTGAAGCGCGTCCCGGTCGGACGCAGCAGACGAAGTCTGCCGCCAGAAGGCAAGCGGGTTCGACTCCCGCCTTCACAGCCGTGGCTAGCTCAGTGGGTAGAGCATCGGGCTGATAACCCGACGGACGCGGGTTCGAATCCCGTGCCACAGACCGCTCGAAACGGTCTCACTCCTTCGACTGGCGGGGGGCAGGCGTCGATCGCTCCGGCCGAGGCGCGCTGCGGCGCGCCTGAGTCGTTCGCGCTCTCCTCGCGGGAGGCGGCGCGGCGGCGGGCGGCGGACCGAGGCGCCCT
>CAYLNK010000498.1:0-2836 GCA_964384675.1 uncultured Holophagales bacterium
CCGAGAGCCGCGCCGTGCCTGCTCTCGAAGAGGCGGGCGCGGAGACGTCGGGCCCCCCGGCCCCGGTCCCCGCGTCCGTCGCGCCGCGCCCGCTCACCCGCCCGGCTCAGCTGAAGACCGAGGAGGCCCCGCAGCGTCTGCTGCCGTTCCCGTCCTCGAAGGACTCGAGCGGCTGGATCTTCCCGCCCGAGCGGCTCCTCCGCCCCGCGCCGAAGCGGGACCGCGACCGGGACCGCGAGGAGTTCCGCCAGACGATGGAGCTGATCGCGTCGAAGTGTCTGGAGTTCGGGGTGGAGGGCGTGATCGACGCCTACACGCCGGGCCCCGTCGTCACGACGTACGAGTTCAAGCCGTCGGCGGGCGTGAAGGTGTCGAAGGTGGCCAGCCTCGAGAACGACCTCGCGCTCGCGCTCGCGGCCGAGAAGGTGCGCATCGAGCGGATCCCGGGTCGCGCCGCGGTCGGCATCGAGGTGCCGAACCGGAACCGCGACGTCATCGCGCTGCGCGAGGTGATCGAGAGCGAGAAGTTCAAGAAGAGCCCGTCGCTCCTCACCGTCGCCCTCGGGATCGACGTGGAGGGGATCCCGATCGTGGCCGACCTCGCCCGCATGCCGCACCTCCTGGTGGCCGGGATGACCGGCGCCGGCAAGAGCGTCGGCGTGAACGGCATGATCACGTCGATCCTGTTCAAGGCGCGCCCCGACGAGGTGAAGTTCATCTTCGTCGACCCGAAGATGAACGACATGAAGGACTACGAGGACCTGCCGCACCTCCTCGTGCCCGTCGTGACCGACCCGAAGAAGGCCGCCAACGCGCTGAAGTGGGCGGTCGACGAGATGGAGAGCCGCTACAGGCTGCTCTCCGAGTGGCCGGGCGTGCGCAACATCGAGCAGTACAACGCCGCCATCCGCGACCCGCGCGCGGTCGAGGAGGTGCGCGAGAAGCTCGGGGAGAAGCTGAAGACCGAGGCCGGCGGGGCGATCTCGCCGATGCCGTACATCGTCATCGTCATCGACGAGCTGGCGGACCTGATGATGACCGCCCCGCGCGACATCGAGGAGTCGGTCGCGCGCCTGGCCCAGAAGGCGCGTGCCATCGGCATCCACCTGATCCTCGCCACGCAGAGGCCGTCGGTCGACGTCATCACCGGCACCATCAAGGCGAACCTGCCGTGCCGCATCGCCTACACCACGCGCACCAAGATCGACTCGCGGACGATCCTCGACAGCGGCGGCTCCGAGGCGCTCCTCGGGCAGGGCGACATGCTGTATCTGGCGCCCGGGACGTCGTACCTGATGCGCGTCCACGGCGGGTTCATCGGCGGCGACGAGACCAAGGAGATCTGCCGCTTCCTGAAGAAGCAGGGCAAGCCGCTCTACGACGAGAGCGTGGTGGCCGACCGCGAGCCGCCGCTGGAGGCGGGGAAGGGCGCGGGGCGCGCCAGCGCCGACGACACCGACCCGATGTTCGACCAGGCGGCGCGCCTGGTGGTGCGTGAGCGGATGGCCTCGATCTCGTTCCTGCAGCGGCGCCTGGAGATCGGGTTCTCTCGCGCCGGCAAGCTCGTCGACATGATGCAGCGCGACGGTCTCGTCGGCCCGCCGTCCGGCAGCTCGAAGAGCCGCGAGATCCTGGTGCCGATCGACTATTTCGAGGAGATCGACCGGCATCGGCAGGTCTGACGCGGCGGGCCCTTCGCCGTCAGAGTGAGCCCCCGCCAGGGAGAACGTCGCCGGGGGTCAGTCGTAAAGCGCGCGGGCCGCCTCCGGCACGTCGCCCAGGGTGGAGGCGCGGGAGCCCGCGAGCGCGCGCGGCTCGTCGAGCAGCTCGCGCAGGATCGCGCCGACGGGCCCCGTCTCGATCAGGAAGCCGTCGTGGCCGTGATCCGAGGAGATCTCCCGGTACTCGGCGCCGGCGGCGCGCGTCCACTGGCGCACCTCGTCGTTGGTGTAGAGGAGGTCCTCGGCGATGCCGACGCCGACCAGCCGCCCGGGGAACGCGCCGAGCGCCGGGCCCACGCCCCGGCGCCCGCGCCCGACGTCGTGCGAGTCCATCGCGTCGAGGAGCGCGAGGTAGCTCTCGCGTACGAAACGCGCGACGAGCTTCCGGCCGTGATGCGACAGGTAGGAGCGCACCGCGAAGCCGTCGTCGTGCGCGTCGGCGCGCCCGAACCTCTCGGCCAGCTCCTCGTGGGTGCGGTAGGTCAGCATCCCGACCATCCGGGCGATCCCGAGCCCGTCGTCGCCGAGCGCCTCCACGATGCGGCGCTGGATGTGGTTCCAGCCGATCCCCCACGCGGTGTGCGCGGCGGGAGCCGCGAAGGCCGCGACGGTTCGCGCCCGGTGCGGGAACGTCGCGGCCCACTCGAGCGCGACCATGCCGCCGAGCGAGCCCCCGGCCACGAGAGCGGCCTGTTCCACCTCCAGCTCGTCGACGAGCCGCGCGACGAGGCGGGACTGGTCGCGCGTGGTGATCGCGGGGGACTCTCCGCCCGCCGGCGCGTGCGTCGTGCCGTAGCAGGAGCCGAGGAGGTTCGGGCAGAGCACGGCGTAGCGGTCGGTGTCGATGGGACGGCCGGGGCCGACGACGTACGGCGACCAGCCCGCGAAGGTCTCCGGCGCGCCGGTGAGCGAGTGGAGGACGACGACCAGGTTGTCGCGGGCCCCGTTCAGCTCACCCGCGAGCGCGTACACCTGCTCCACGTCCCGGAGGACTTCGCCGCTCTCGAGCGGGAAGCGGCCCAGGTGCTGGACGCCGGTCCGCACGGCGCTCACCAGGCACCGCCGGCCGCGAAGGAGAGCGCGGGCGGGGCGGCCGCCGGGGACGCGGGCGGCCG
>CAYLNK010000499.1:0-2832 GCA_964384675.1 uncultured Holophagales bacterium
ACGACGGCCGGCGAGCGCGGGGCGAAACCGGTTCATCGACCTCAACGCCAGTCTCGGGATGTCGGCGTCGAGCTCCCGTCCGCTGCCAGCCGTGACCGACGCCGGGCCACCGCCGTCCCGGGCACGTGTGGCCCTCCTCGTGGCGGCCATCCTCGTCCTCTTCGGTGCGATCCTGCTGGGGCTGTACTTCCTGCTCCGGCCGGCGCTCCAGCTCGCGCCCCGGTCCGGCTCGACGAGCGGACGGGACGGGAGGAACGCGAAGGCTCTAAGCTCGGGTGCCGCCCGGCCAGGCGGCGGAGGGTCGCGATGAGAAAGCGGGACGAGGAGATCGCCACGGAGGCGGGCGACGGGAGGTCGTCGCTCAAGGCGATGATCTCGGATGCGGTCTCGAGGTCGCGAGGGCAGGGGGTCGTGCAGGGCTCGACGATGTTCTTCAAGAACCTCGCCGAGTCGGTCTCGCACTCGAACCGGAACCTGAAGATCGGGCTCGCGTTCCTGACGGCGGCGTTCGTGATCGTGGCGGCGAGCCTCGGCTACCTCGTCTTCACCGCCTTCCGGCGGCAGATCCAGACCGAGACGTCGATGGAGGCCCGGTATCAGGCCCTGGACGCCAAGACCCGCGAGCTGGTCAAGCCGTTCATCGACCGCAACAACGAGCTCGCCGCCAAGATCGCGGCGCTCGAGACCGAGCACCGCCGCGAGATGGACGCGCTCCGGCAGTCGTACGACCTGCAGGTGGACACGGCCCGCAAGGAGGCCGCCGCGGCGCAGGCGCAGGTGAAGGACCTGCAGAAGGCCGTGAACACCTGGATCGAGGACGCCAACAAGCAGTGGTCCTCGGTGATCCAGAACCACGAGACACGGCTCAAGGGACTCGAGGGGCGGAAGTGAGCCGGGGCGCGTGCTGAGCGCGCCGTTCGGGCTGACCCTCGACCGGATCGACCTGCTCGAGCGCATCGGCGCCGGTGCCTCGGGCGAGGTGTTCCGCGCGCGGGAGCGCCGGAGCGGGAAGCCGATCGCCGCGAAGGTCTACACGTTCGCGGGGGTGGATCCGGCGTACCGCGCTCGCGAACGGTTCTGGCGCGAGTGCCAGGCCCTCGCCGCGCTCCACGACCCGGCCTTCCCGATGCTCTTCGGCTGCGGGGAGACGCCGGACGGCGGCGCCTACGCCCTGATGGAGTGGATCGACGGCCGCCCGCTCGACGACTACCGGGGGGCGCCGGTCGACTTCGTCCTGAAGGTGGCGGTGAGGATCCTCCTGGCGCTGCGGGCGCTCCACCGGGCCGGGTTCGTCCACCGGGACCTCGCGTTCGACAACGTGCTCGTCGAGGAGCGCCGCTCCGGTCCGCAGCCGCGCCTGATCGACCTCGGGGCGGCCAAGGACCTCGCGGCCAACGAGGACCTCACGTTGCCCGGCAGCTTCCTCGGCCGGCCCGCCTACGCCCCGCCGGAGTCGCTCACCGCGCTCGGCTCGACCGCGGTGCGTGACGGACGGGCGGACGTCTTCGCGCTCGGCGTGCTCCTGTACGAGTGGCTCTCGGGCGAGCCGCCGTTCGCCGGGTCGACGCCGGTGGAGGTCGCGCGGAACCAGACGCGGCGGGGGCTCTCGGCGCCTGCCGTCCCGCCCCAGCGCGGCGTCGCCGGGGACGAGGTGCCCCGCTGGGTGCTCGGCCTCCTGGCGCGCGACGTCCCGGGGAGGCCCGACGCCGCCACCGCCCTCCACCAGCTCCTCCAGATCCGGCGCCGCCTCCCCGGCGCGCGGGTCTCGATGGAGGTGTCGACGCCGGAGGAGCTCGTCGAGGAGCGGGGCGGGCGGGACTTCTGGATCCGGCCGCGGAGCTTCCCCTCCGAGCCCTTTCTCCCCCGCCTCTCCGACCTCTCGGTGCCTGAGGCGTCCGACTCCTGGCTCGAGGCGCGCCCCGTCCCGCCAGCCGCCGCCCGCGTCGCGCCGCCCGCCCCATCCGGGCTGGTCGAGGGGACGGCGCTCCAGGTGGGCCAAGGCGACTGGGCGTCGCGCCTCTTCCTCGCGGTGGGGTTCCTGGCCCTCCTCGCGGCGGCCGCGTTCGCGGTCTACGTGCTCCGTCGCTGAGGCCGGAGCCGCGGGGCGCGCTCCGGGGTCACCTCACAGCTTCTCGAAGGGGATCTCGATGGCGACCCAGGTCTTGACGCGCTTGCCGTCCTTCAGAGCGGGCGTCCACTCCCAGCGCTGGAGCGCGTCGCGCGACGCCTCGGCGAGCCCGACGCGGAGCGGCGTGTCCCGGATGATCTCGACCTTGTCGGACTTGCCGTTCTCGTCCACCAGAACGCGCAGGAGCACCTTCCCGTTGACGTGCCGCTGGCGCGCCATGGCCGTCGCCTGCGGGACGACCCTCTTCACGGCCGACGGCGGACGGTCGACCTGTGTGATATCCACCAGATCGCCGTCCTTCGTCTTCGGGACGGCGGCCTCGGCCGCGAGCCGCGCCGCCTCTTGCCGCTGTCGGGCCTCCTGGGCCTCCCGGGCGAGGCGCGCGGCCTCTTCCTGGTCGGCGCGCCCCTGGGCGGCCTTGAGCGCCTCTTCGGCCTCCTTGACCTTGCGCGCCTCGTCGGCCGCCTTCTCCAGCTCGGCCTGGCGCTTCTTCTCCTGGGCCGCCTGCTCCTGCTTCTGCTGGGCGAGGTACTTCTTCTCCTCCTCCTTCAGGCGGGCCTGGAGGGCTGCCTGGAAGGCGGGGTCGTCCGTGCCGACGACGACGGGCGTCGGCGTGGCCGCGGGGGTGGGGATCGCCGTGGGGCCGGCGGGGACCGTGGGCGCCGCGGTCGGGACCGGAGCCGGGGCCGGCTTCCCGCCCCGGG
>CAYLNK010000500.1:0-2817 GCA_964384675.1 uncultured Holophagales bacterium
GACCCCGCGGGCGAACGGCTCCGGCGCCGGCTCGTGGGCGAGCGCCTCGTCGAGGAGGCCCAGGGCGCGCTCGCGCTCTCCGCTCCGGGCGAGGAGCTCGCCCAGGCGGGCGGTCACCTCGACGAACGCGGGCGCCAGCGCGTGCGCGGCCTCCATCTCGCGGACCGAGGCGGTCTGCCAGCCGTCCGGCTTCTCCGCCTCGAGCACGCGCAGCCGCGCGAGAGAGCGCCGGGCCGCCAGGTAGCGGTCGTAGTCGCCGGAGAGGAGGAGGGGATCCTCCGGAAGGGGGGTGGCGGACGAGAGCCGGGCCGGGTCGCCGAGGGCGGCGACGGCGTCGAGGTCGATCGGTACGTAGGCGCCGAGGGCGTGCGGAGCGGTGGCGACCCAGGCGCGCCGCGCGGCCAGGTCGAAGACCACCGAGTGCGCCGCGATCAGCGCGTCGATCGCGTTGCGGTTCCCCGGACCGAGGTCGGCCCCGGACGCCCCGCGCCGGTCGCGCAGGATCGCGACGGCCGCCGGAACGTCGAGCCCTCCGGCCGGCGTCTTCTGCGAAAGGAGCGACGTGAGGCGCGCGGCGCGCCGCTTCGACGTGCTGCCGGGCGGGAGCGCGAGGCCGGTGCGGCGGATCACCTCGGCCTCCGCCTCGTTCGTCACCGCGATCCAGCCGCCCGGTCCCGCCTCGCGCACCGCGAACGCGGTCGGCGTCTTCTCGAGGACGGCGATCCGGCCGGTCTTGCCGTCCCCCAGGAGGATCATGTCGGAGACGAAGACGCGCGCGTCCCGGACGCGGGCCACGGCTCCCTCGAGCGTCCGCTCGCTCTGGAGGACGTCGGCGAGGAGGAGAGAGACCGGCTCGCCGACGGTCGCCGTCGCCCCTCCCGCGATCGACTGGACGGCGACCCCGATCCCCTCGCGGTTGAAGCCGGAGACGACGCCGACCATCCCCGGGAACCCGACCGCGAGATACGGGATCTTCCCGGCCGGGACCATCACCGACACGACCTTCTCGCGGTCGAAGACGTCGCCCCCCTCGAAGTCGAAGTTCCGCGCCAGGAGGACGCCGCCGTCGCGGGTGGCCTTCCCCGTCGCCAGGAAGCCCGTGCAGTAGGACTCGAGATACGGAGCGTCGACGAATCGCTGCGACACCTCGTGCAGCGCGTGCAGGTCGATCATCCGCCTGTAGGCGTTCCAGCCCGAGGGAGGCGGGACGGGCTCGTAGCCGTCCGCCACGCCGGCGATCGTCAGGAGGAGGTCGGGCTGGATCTTCCCGGCCAGGCCGCGCAGCCGGAACGCGAAGAGCTGCCGCAGACCTCCCCGCAGGAGACCGTTCGGGATGAACGCGCGGAAGAGCCGCTCGAGCTGCTCCTCCTGGGCGGCGATGCGCCGGCCCGTGAGCCGGCCGAAGGCCGTGCCGAGCGCATACGGCGTCCCCTCGAAACGGCCGACGAGCAGGCCGCTCCCCGGACCCGCCCACCGCAGCCAGGAGCGGCCGACCCGGCTGACGCCGTCGCGGCCCTCGACGTCGAGCGGGACGGGACGGCCGGCGGGCGCCGTCGACGGGCGTCGCGGCGCGCACGAAAGGCCGAGGAGGACGAGGGCGGGAATCGCCAGGCGCTTTCGGAGGGGAGGAAGCGCCATCGCCGTAATATTCGACGAGTCGTGTCGAAAAGAGAAGGCGTCAGCCCGGTCGACGGGGCTCCGGGAGCGGCCGCGGCGGGTCCTCGGGCGCGGCGGAAGTGGGTCAGCCACGGCCTCTCGAACGCCATCGTCTACGGCGGCCTGCACCACGGCGCCCGCCGGCTCCCGCTCTGGGTCCTCCACGGCATCTCGCTCGTCGGCAACGGCATCGCCGTCGCCACGATGAAGAAGACGCTGGAAGGGATCCGCTCGAACTACCGCCTGGCGCTCGGCGTGGACGAGCGGGAAGCGGCACGCCTCGCGCGCCGGCTCTTCTTCCAGTACGGCAAGGCCACCATCGACACCTGGCGCCTCCGGAGCGACGCCTTCGTACCGCGCATCACCACGTTCGACTCGGACCGCGAGGTGCTGGCGGCGTGCCGCAAGGGCGGGCGCGGCTTCCTCCTGGTGACCGGCCACGTCGGCAACTGGGAGATGGGCGCCGTCACCCTGCGCGGCCACGGCCTCACGCCGGCGGTGGTCGGCCAGCCCGAGCTGGACCCCCGGGTGCAGGAGATGAGGCTCGCCGTTCGCGAACGGAGCGGGGTCGAATCGATCGACATCGGGGCGTCGAGCGCGACGGCGTTCCGGGTGCGGGCCGCGGTGGAGAAGGGGCGCGCGGTCGCGCTGCTGGCCGACCGCGCCTATCCCGAGGACCGGGTGATCGTGCCGTACTTCGGCCGGCCCACGCCGTTCCTCCGGTCCCCGGCGCTCCTGGCGCGCTTCGCCGACTGCGACGTCCTTCCCGGCTTCTTTCTCCGGAACCCGGACGGCTCGTACCAGAACATGTGGGGCACGCCGATCGCGGCCGACAGGACCCTCTCCCCCGGAGACGACGCGGTGCGGGTGATGACGCGCGTGGCGGCGGACCTCGAGCGCGTCGTCCGGGCGCATCCGACCCAGTGGTACAACTTCTACCGCTTCTGGAGCGAGGACCCGCCCGAACCGGCGACGTCGGACGGCGGCACGCCCGGGACGGTACTCTCCGGGGGATGAGCGAGGGCGAGCCCGGGGAGCGGATCTCCATCGACGAGGCGCGGGACCGGCTCCGCGCGCGCGGCTACCTGGACCGCGGCGTCGAGGGCGCGGTCCTCACGGGCGCGCTGG
This sequence comes from uncultured Holophagales bacterium, assembly GCA_964384675.1. GTDB lineage: Bacteria > Acidobacteriota > Thermoanaerobaculia > UBA5066 > UBA5066 > CAYLNK01. Next base: position 2,785 of record CAYLNK010000500.1, read on the forward strand.
CGGCGCGGTCCCGGGCGCTGGTCCTCCTGCAGG
>CAYLNK010000501.1:0-2809 GCA_964384675.1 uncultured Holophagales bacterium
GGGGACCTGGCGGTCGCCGCGGCCGCGGGCCGTCCCACGCTGGACGTCGCGCGCCGGCCCCGCGCCCTCGTCCTCGTGACGGGTGACGAGGTCGTCCCGGCGGGCGAGCGGCCCGGACCGGGTCAGATCCGCAACACCAACGAGCCGCTCCTCGTGGGATCGCTCCGCCGGCTCGGCGCCGACGTGACGAGCCTCGGCGCCGTCTCCGACGATCCGGCGAAGCTCCGCGAGGCGCTCGGCCGCGGCCTCGACGCCGCCCCGGACCTCCTGCTGACCACGGGCGGCGTCTCCGCCGGCGACTTCGACCTCGTCGGACCGGCGCTGGCTGACCTGGGAGCCACGCTCGTCTTCCACAAGGTCTCGATCCGGCCCGCCAAGCCGATCCTCTTCGCGACGCTCGGAGCCACGCTCGTCTTCGGGCTGCCCGGAAACCCCGTCTCGAGCGCGGTCGCGATCGACCTCTTCGTGAGGCCTGCGCTCCGGAAGGCCGCCGGTCTCGAGCCCGCTCTCCCGCCGCCGGTCCCGGCTTCGCTCACCGCTCCGATCCGGAACAAGGGTCCGCGCCTCGCGTTCCACCCGGCACGCGTCTCCTTCTCGGACCGGGGCACGCTCCTCGCCGAGCCGCTCGCGACGCGAGGCAGCCACGACCTGGTGACTCACGCGCTCGCCTCGGGCTACCTGGTCCTCGCGCCCGACGGCGCGGCGGCCGCCGGCGACCGTCTCCCCGTCCACCTCGCGAGCGAGGACACGACGTTCGGCGGCGGCCTCGCCGGGCCGGCCGCGTGAACGGCCGCCGGGTCGCGATCACCGGGCTCGGCTGCGTCTCGCCCATCGGGATCGGGACGGCCGCGTTCACGGAGGGTCTCCGGGCGGGACGCTCCGGAGCCGACACGATCTCGCTCTTCGACCCCTCGGGTCTCGACGTCACGATCGCGGCCGAGGTGAAGGGCTTCGACCCGAACGCGCACCTCCCCGCCAAGGAGCTGCGGCACGTCGCACGCGTCGTGCCGCTGTCGCTGGCGGCCGCGGGAGAAGCCCTGGCGGACGCCGGGCTCGACCACGAGCGGCTGAGCCTCGAAGCGCGCCGACGGATCGCCGTCGTCTTCGGGTCGGGCGGCGGGCCGGTGGAGTTCTTCGAGAAGATGTACGGCCACTGGTACCGGGGCGACCTGAAGAAGGCGTCCGTCTACTCGATCCCCACGGGCACCATCGGGACGCTCTCCTCGGAGATCTCGATGCGCTTCGGGCTGAAGGGGCCGTCGCACGTGGTCACGACCGGCTGCACCTCCGCGCACGACGCGCTGTCGTACGCCGCCCGCCTCGTCGCCTGGGGCGAGCGCGACGTCGTCCTCTCGGGCGGGGCCGACGCCGTGATCACGCCCGGGATCATGACCGGCTTCAGCCTGATGCAGATCCTCGCCCGCTCGCGCCAGGCGGCGCCCGCGACGTCGAGCCGGCCGTTCGACGCCGGGCGCGACGGCTTCGTGCTGGGCGAGGGGGCGTGGCTCTTCGTGCTGGAGCCGCTCGAGCGCGCCGAGGCCCGCGGAGCCCGGATCTGGGGCGAGCTTCTCGGATACGGAGCCACCTGCGACGCGTTCCACCGGGTGCGCCTCGACGAGTCGGGTGAGGAGCCGGCGCGCGCCATGCGCGAGGCGCTGGCCGACGCAGGCCTCGCCGCCGCCGACCTCGGCTACGTCCAGTACCACGGCACGTCGACGCTCCTGAACGACCGGATCGAGACGAGGGCGACGAAGAAGGCGCTCGTCGACCCGCCTCCCGGGAGCAGCGTGAAGAGCCAGATCGGGCACCCGCAGGGGGCGTCCGGAGCCGCCGGACTCGCGGCGACGCTCGTCGGCATGGCGGGCGGCTTCCTCCCGCCGACGATCAACCTCGACGCCCCCGATCCCGATTGCGACCTCGACTACGTCCCGAACGTCGTCCGCGAGGCCGAGGTGGAGCACGCGCTCGTCAACGGCATCGCCTTCGGCTCCAAGAACTCGGCGCTCGTGGTGCGCAACGGCCGGGCGCTCTGACCCGCGCGACCTGAGCCCGTGAGCTTCTGGGTCCCGCCCCGCCGGCCCACGCGCGAGCTCCTGGATGGCGACGTCGACACGCGCGACGCGGATGCCAGCCTGGCAGACCTCGAGACGATCCACCGCAGGCTGGGCGGTCGGCGGATCCTGGCGCGGCACCTGGCGCCGCTCCTCCCCACCCTTCCGGCGCCGGTCACGCTCCTCGACCTCGGCTGCGGCTCGGGACACGTGGGTCGGCACCTGGGGTCGGATTCGGTCCGGATCCTGGGCCTCGACAGGCAGCTCGCCCACGGCCGCCACGCCCCGCGCGGACGCACCGTCACCGGCGACGCCTTCCGCCTGCCGCTCGGCGACGTGTCCGTGGACGTCGTCTTCACCGCGCTCTTCCTGCACCACTTCGCCCCGGAAGAGATCGTCTCGCTCCTCGGCGAGGCCAGACGTGTCGCGCGGCGAGCCGTCGTTTCGTTCGACCTCGCCCGCCATCGCGGTGCGTTCCTGGTCAACGCCGCGATCGCGCCGCTCCTCTACCGGAGCCCGATCACCGTCCACGACGCCAGGGCGTCGGTGGCCCAGGCGTACACGGCGTCCGAGATGCGCGAGATCGCCGGGCGCGCGTTGCCGGGCGTCGAGGTGACGGCGGTCTTCCCGTTCACGTGGCGGCTCCTGTGGCGGCGCTGAACGAGGAGGCCGATGTCGCGGTGATCGGCGGCTCCCTGGCCGGGAGCGCCGCGGCCGCCGCCCTGGCGCGGGGGGGCGCCCGGGTGGTCGTCCTGGAG
>CAYLNK010000502.1:0-2762 GCA_964384675.1 uncultured Holophagales bacterium
CCGGCTCGAGGCGCGCCTCCGCGAGCGGGCGGCGGACGCGGCGATGGCCGGCGGGGCGACGCTCCTGCGCCCCGGGACCGTGACCCTCGACGACACCGTCGTCCTGTCGCCGGACACGGTCGTCGAGCCGTACGCGACGCTCCTCGGCGCCACCCGCGTGGGCTCGGGCTCGCGGATCGGCCAGGGCTCGGTGATCCGCGACTGCGTGCTCGGGCGGGACGTACAGGTGAAGCCGTACTGCGTGATGGAGAGGGCCGAGGTGGGAGACGGCGCGGTCGTCGGTCCGTTCGCGCGCCTCCGCGAGGGAACCGTGCTGGGGCCGGACGTGCACGTCGGCAACTTCGTCGAGACCAAGAAGGCCCGGCTCGCCCGGGGCGTCAAGGCGAACCACCTGACGTACCTCGGCGACACCGTCGTCGGCGAGCGGACCAACGTGGGGGCGGGCGTCATCACCTGCAACTACGACGGCTTCGCCAAGCACACGACCACGATCGGCGCGGACGTCTTCGTCGGCTCCGACGTCCAGCTCGTCGCCCCGGTGACGATCGGCGACGGCGCGATCGTCGGCGCGGGGACGACGGTGACGAAGGACGTCGCCGCCGACGCCCTCACGACCTCACGCTCGCCCCAGCGTACGATCGAGGCGGGCGGCGCCGCGTACCGCGCCCGGAAGAAGGGGACGAAGACGCGCTGATGTGCGGGATCGTGGGCTACGTCGGACCGGGCCAGGCGACCCCGATCCTCCTGGAAGGCCTCAAGCGGCTCGAGTACCGCGGCTACGACTCGGCGGGCCTCGCCGTCCTCGGGCACGACGGCGTCGTGCGCGTGGCCCGGAGCGAGGGGAAGCTCGGGAACCTGATCGCGAAGATCGCCGTCGAGCCGCTCCCCGGCTCGTTCGGGGTCGGGCACACCCGCTGGGCCACCCACGGCCGGCCCTCCGAGGAGAACGCCCACCCGCACCGGGACGAGTCGGGCCGGGTGGTGGTCATCCACAACGGCATCATCGAGAACTTCCTCCCGATCAAGCGGGAGCTCCTCGCCCGCGGCGTCCGCTTCCTCTCCGAGACCGACACCGAGGTCGTCGCCCAGCTCCTCGGCGTCGAGGAGCGCGACCACCCGGGGACGCCGTTCGCGGCGATCGTGCGGAAGGTGCTGGCGCGCCTGCGCGGGATGTTCGCGCTCGTCCTCTACTCGGCGGACGAGCCGGGCGTCCTCTACACCGCCAAGCAGGGCCCCCCGATCGTGCTGGGGCGGGGGGACGGCGAGAACCTCATCGCGTCCGACGCCACCGCGCTGATCCCCCACACGCGGGAGCTGATCTTCCTGGAGGACTTCGACCTGGCCCGGGTCACCGCCACGTCGATCGAGGTGACCGGGTTCGACGGGACGCCGCGCCTGCGGGCGGTGAGGCGCGCCACCTGGGACGCCATCTCGGCCGAGAAGGCGGGCTACCCGCACTTCATGGCCAAGGAGATCGCCGAGCAGCCGGCGGTGGTGGTCGAGACGATCGGCACCAAGGTGTCGATGGAGACGGGCGCGTTCAGCCCCGAGGCGATGGGGGTCTCCCCGGAGCTCCTGCGCGGGATCGACCGGATCCACGTGGTCGCCTGCGGCACCAGCTGGCACGCCGGCCTGATCGGGAAGTTCCTCCTCGAGGAGATCGCCCGCGTCCCCACCGAGGTCGACTACGCCTCGGAGTTCCGCTATCGCTCCCCGATCGTGGGGCCCGGGACGCTCGTCGTCGGTATCTCGCAGTCGGGCGAGACCGCCGACACCGTGGCCGCGCTCCAGGAGTCGAAGCGGCTGGGCTCGCGCACGGTCGGCATCGTGAACGTCCCGGGCTCGGCCATCGCGCGGCTGGTGGACGGCGTCCTCGCGACCCACGCCGGGCCGGAGATCGGTGTGGCGTCGACGAAGGCGTTCACGACGCAGCTCGTCGCCCTCGCCCTCTTCGCCCACTACGTCCGGACGAGCCGGGGCCGCGACCCGCGCGGCGCCGGCCTGGGACCGGCCGACCCGTTCCTGTCGAGCCTCTCGCATCTCCCCGCCGCCATGGGCGAGGCCCTCGCCCTGGAGCCGGAGATCGAGAAGCTCTCCGCCCGCCTCGCCCACGCGCGGGACGTCCTCTTCCTGGGCCGCGGGATGCACTACCCGATCGCGCTCGAGGGGGCGCTGAAGCTGAAGGAGATCTCCTACATCCACGCCGAGGGGTATCCGGCCGGCGAGATGAAGCACGGCCCGATCGCGCTGATCGACCGGGACCTCCCGGTGGTGGGCCTCGCCCCGAAGGACGCGCTGTACGAGAAGGTCGCCTCGAACCTCCGCGAGGTGAAGGCGCGCGAGGGGATCCTCCTCGCCTTCGTCACGAAGGGGGACACCGAGGTGAAGGAGTTCGCCGACGTGGCCCTCGAGCTGCCGGAGGTCCACCCGGCGCTCCAGCCGATCGTCTCGGTCATCCCCCTCCAGCTCCTCGCCTACCACGTGGCGCGCCGCCGCGGCTGCGACGTCGACCAGCCCCGGAACCTGGCGAAGTCGGTCACCGTCGAGTGACGAGGACCGTAAGGCTGAGCACGGGCGAAGGCGTCGATCGTGCGCGGGCGACGGTCGGAGACCGGCGGCCGTGAAGAACTTGTCGCTCTTCGGCGACGGCGACGTACCGGCGGCGCCCGAGAAGAAGCCGGAGCTGAAGCCGCCCGACCGCGTCGTGAAGGTCGCGTCGTCCCGGCCGGTCACGCCGTCGCCCGCCCCGGCGCCGCCGAGGC
>CAYLNK010000503.1:0-2747 GCA_964384675.1 uncultured Holophagales bacterium
CCGGGATTTCGCCCGTCTGGCGATTCTCGACCACATTGCCGAATGAAACGATGCGAAATGGCTGAGCGGTCGGGGCCGCCACCCCGTTACGACTCGGAAACAGTCCCGTTCGCGCGAGTTCGTCCGTCACCGAAATCCGGGACGTCCAGACCTCGCCATCGGTTTCCTGAAAGGCGACTTCCAGCAGCTCTCCGAGCGGTCCGCCCGCGGGAAAGACCGACTGCGGCCGCGGGTATGAACCCAGGTGAACGACGTACTGGCTTTCGCTCGTCCCCTCGCCATCCGACGAGGCAACTTCGATCACGTATTCGCCATCGAGTTCCGCGATCAACGAGACAAAAGGATCCTGACCAAAGAGCAACGTGTCATCGACGCTCGCGACGATCGCGCCGCGGCTGCGTGCCGCACGCCCCGCCGGGCCCCCCAGCCTCAGGGCGCTCACTCACTCGGGCGCGGACGCCTCGCCGGCGGTGTCGCCCGACGGCAGGTCTCTCGTCTACTCGTCGCGACGTGACGGCGAGACCCGGATCTTCCTGCAGCAGCTCGCCGCGGCGGGGGAGGTGGCGCTGACCACCGGCCCCTCTGACACGTTCCCGCGCTTCTTCCCGGACGGCGGCTCGATCCTCTTTACCCGGGCCGATCCGGCGGGCCGAACGTCCCTGTGGCGGGTGTCGATCCTCGGCGGAGAGCCCCGCCTGCTCGTCGACGACGCCGTCGCCGCCGACGTCTCGCCCGACGGCCGCACGATCGCGTTCCTCCGCCGGTTCGCGGAGGAGGACGGGCGCATCGGGCTCCTGGCGGCCTCGGCGAGCGGAGACGGCGTCCGCCTCCTCGCCCGGTTCGCGGGGCACGTCCATAGCCCTCGTTTCTCGCCGGACGGCCGGACGATCGCGGTTTCCGGGCCGGGCAGTGTGCAGAGCGGGGTGCCGGGCGGGATCACGCTCGTCGACCTGGACGGCCAGGTGACGTCCCTCCCTGCGCCTGCCCCGGACCGCTGGCTGACGTCCGCGGCCTGGAACGGTGATGGGGAGACACTCCTCTACGGTGTCCTCGACGCGGGGCTCATCCACGCCGGCGGGTTTGGCGGCCGGCTGCATCGCCAGAGCCGGCGCGGCGGACCGGCCGAGCCGCTCCACTGGTGGCCCGACATGGCCCTGGGGCTCGAGATCGCGGGCGACGGCCGGCTCCTCTTCGACTCCTCGAGCGTGCGCGAGAACCTGCAGCTCGTCGACCTCTCGGGGCGGGTCCCGCCCCGCTGGCTGACCCGCGGCGCCGGAAACAGCCGGCAGCCCGTCCCCTCGCCGGATGGGGCCTGGGTCCTCTTCTCGTCCGACTGGGCCGGCAATCTCGACCTCTGGGCTCTCTCGACGCGGAACGGCGCGCTCCGCCGCGTCACCGACGACCCGGCAGACGACTTCGATCCCGTCTTTTCCGCGGACGGCCGGCGCATCCTCTGGAGCAGCAGGCGAAGCGGCCACTTCGAAGTCTGGACGGCGTCGTTCGATGGCAGCGATGCGCGCCGCCTCACCGACGACGGCGCCGACGCCGAGAACCCCGCGCCGTCCCCCGACGGCAAGTGGATCCTGTACGGCTCGTTCAACCCGAAGGGGCCAGGAATCTGGCGCGTGGCGGCCGACGGGACAGGTCCGACGCTCCTCGTCCCCGGTGCGCTCCACGAGGTCCCGGAGGTGTCGCCCGACGGGCGGTATTTCCTCTGCCGGTACGGCATCCTGCACGGCCGGCACGCCGTGCGCGTCTTCTCGATCGAGGACGGCGCGCTCGCCGGGGAGATCTCGTTCGACGTACGGGACTGGGTCGGGTCAGAGTGCGGCCGGGCCCGGTGGATGGGCGACGGGCGGATCGCGTTCCTGGGTGTCGACGAGCGGGGCGTGACGGGTGTCTACATCCAGGACTTCGCGTCCGGGCGGGACACGACGGCGACGCGCAAGCCCGTGGCGGGGTTCGACCCGGTGCTCTCGGTGCAGTCCTTCGGTGTCTCACCTGACGGCTCTTCCGTGGTCCTCTCGGTACGCGAGAGCCTCGGGCACGTCGTCGAGGCCGCTCCGGTCGCGGGTGCGGTGAGGCGGCGGGTGGAGACCCGATGACCGGCTGGATGCTCACCCTCGCGCTCCTCGCCGCGCCGCCCCGGGGCACGCCGGTGGAGGCGCTGGGACCGTCTGCGCTCGCCCCGGTCCGGGCCGCGCTGAGCCGCCACGACGACAGGACACGCCTCCTGGCGCTCCTGTCCCCCACCTGAAAGGTCTGCGTGCGGGGGGCCTCCGCACTCGGCCGGGTTCTCGCGGGGACGGGCAAGGACGTCGACGCGGTGATCGTCTGGATGCCGGTCGTGCCGGGCGACTCCTTCCGCTCCGCGACGCGCGCGTCCGCCCGGGTTGCCGGACCCCACGTCACCCAGTTCTGGGACGGCGACGGCGCCGTCTCGGCGGCGCTGCTCGCGGCCGGCCGGGAGGCCGGGTGGCTGCGCCCGGAGGACGTCGCCGGCGAGGAGGGCGAGGAGTTCCTCTGGGACCTCGTCGCCTGGATCCCGCCGGGGGGTCGGTGGGACGAGTGGACCGGCCCGCCCGTGCCGGCGTGGTACGGCGTGCCCGTCGAGAAGAGCCTGGCGGCGCTCAAGGCACGGCTCACCGCGCCGCGGCCGCAGCCGTGAGACCCTCACGTCCGTGATCGGCGCCGCGCGCTGCCCGCTCGCGCGCAGGACGAGGCGATCCGTCCCGCGGCTCCCGGCG
>CAYLNK010000504.1:0-2739 GCA_964384675.1 uncultured Holophagales bacterium
GGCCGCCTCGCGGACGACGCTCGAGGTCGTCGGTCCCCTCGACGAGGGATACGCGCTCTACTACGAAGAGAACGACTGGCAGCGCCGCCTGCGTGGCCTCGGCGGCCGGCTGATGCAGGCGGGCGCCGCGCGGGTCGTCCACCGCTACAACCAGAGCGCGCGCACGGAGCCCCGCGCCGCGGCCTGGTTCGCGGCGTCGGAGCGGCGCTACTTCACGGCGCACTTCGGGGAGCGCGGAGTGCGGGCGCTCGGCCTCGTCGCGGCGGGTCCTCCGGGACCGGCGCCCGCGGAGCTGCCCGGCGGCGTCCTTAGGGCCGGTCTCGAGGGCGCGTGGTCGGTCGCGATCTCTCCGCTCCCGTCCTTCCATCCGTTCGCGTTCGTTCCGGAGGTCTCCGGGACCGCGTGGCGGCTCCCCGCGGACGTGGCGGCGGGCCTGTCCGGGACCTGGTACCTCCGTGCGGTCGACCCCTCCGGGCGAGTCCTGGCGGAGGGGTCCGTCGGACCGGGACACCCGCCCGAAGTGTGATGGATGTCGACGTGCCGCACGCGGCACCTTGCTAGCCTCCGGCTGACGAACCGACCCTGAAGGAGGCGACCTTGGGCAACCGACGACGCTGGCTCGCGCTCTTCCTCCTCCTCGTGGCACCCGTTTCGCCTGCGCTCGGCCAGACCCCGAAGGTCGAGCGCGGCGAGGTCTCCGACACGCGCGCCACCGCGCATGGGATGGGAGCCCTCACGGTGGAGCTGAAGCTGACCGGGGAGAACCTGGAGGGGATCACGTCCGCCCGCCCTCGGCTGAAGATGGCGAAGGACGACAAGGGAAACGTCCTCCTCCCGAAGAACGGGCCCGAGCCCGAGTTCGAGGAGTGGGCGCCCAACCGCTCCCCGCAGCTGCGGGTTCGCCTCCTCAACCCGGCGCGGGGCGCGTCGTCCGTGGACCTCGCCGGCGAGGTCGACGTCTTCGTCCCGGCGCGCGATCCGGCGTCGACCGTGAGGCTGGAGAAGCTCCTGGCGCGGCTGGACAAGCCCGTCTCGAGCTCCGCGCTCAAGTCGGCCGGCGTCGAGGTGACGCCCCTCTCGCCCGCCCAGTTCGTGGAGCGGCGGAAGAAGGCGAAGCCGACGAAGGAGCAGATGGCCGCCGAGGGCAGGAAGCGCGGGATGAGCGAGGAGGAGATCAAGCAGGGCCTGGAGCTGATGGAGGCGTTCTCGAGCCTGGGGGAGGAGCCCCCGGGCGAGACCTCCGTGCTCTTCGAGCTGAAGGACCCGGAGAACCGCGTCCTCTCGGCGGAGCTGGTCGACGCGGACGGCAAGGAGCTCGACCGGCAGGGCCGCAGCTCGTCGGGCCGGGAGATCAGCCACGTGGAGCTGAAGATGCGTGAGAAGCCTCCGGAGGGTGCGGCTCTGAAGGTGACGCTCCGGACGAACAAGGGGACGCTGGTCGTACCGTTCTCACTGAAGCAGGAGGTGCTCCCGTGACGCGCTCGACCGCCCGCCGCGCCGCGGCCGCCGCCGTCGCCGTCGCCGCTCTGGCCGTTGCCGGACAGGCAGAGGCCCAGGCGAAGGGGACGAAGAAGCCAGCCCCTGCCGTGAAGGGCGTGGCGCCGGTCGCGCCGAAGGTCTCCCTGCCGGCCCCCGAGATCCTCGTGGGGATGGAGAAGCTGATCGAGACCCGCACCGGCGGATCGTTCGACGGCACGAGCGTCTACCTGTCGATGGCCGGAAAGGACGCCACGGGGATCAAGGCAGCCCGGGCCGTGGTCCGGAAGGCCACGGACGACCTCGGGAACGACCTCTCCGGCTCGCACCGGAGCCGGGGGGACGATTTCGCCTTCGCGCGCGAGGGGCAGCCTCCTCTCGTCACGTTGGAGCTCGGCCTCGCGCCCCGCAAGGCCACGAAGCTCTCGGCCACGGCCACGCTCGAGGTGTTCCTGCCCGAGCGCGATCCGGCGGGCCGGGTCGACGTCGCCGACTTCAAGGGCAAGCGCGACAAGCCGCTCTCCGTGCCGGCGCTGAAGGCGCAGAAGGTGGAGCTCACTCTCTACACCAAGGCCGGCCTCGAGGCGGCCAAGGCCAAGGTCGAGGCGGAAGAGAAGGCGAAGCAGAAAGCCAAGGCCAAGGGAGGGAAGAAGAAGGCGGAGGACGGCCTGGAGCAGATGGCCGAGTCGATCGGATCGGCGATGGCCTCGATGATCGAGAACCTCCTGTTCTCGGTCGCCGAGCAGGACGTGGCCCTCCGCGTGAAGGATCCCGACGGCCGGATCTTCACCTTCGAGGTGCTCGGCCCCGACGGCAAGCCGCTTCGCAGCTACGGGGTGCTGGGCAGCGACAGCGAGTTCCGCGTGATCAAGATGGGCGGTCCCGTGCCCGACGGCTCGACGCTCCGGGTCTTCCTGAAGTCGCCGGCCACGCTGGTGGAGGTGCCGTTCACGCTCGCGGACGTCGTGCTGCCGTGAGGCCGGTCTACCGCTTCCCGAGGCGCGCCTTGACCTTCCAGTAGCCGGAGCCGACCTTCCAGAGCGTGGAGCGGTAGATCGACTGGAGCCGGTCGGTGAGGGCCTTTACCTCCGAGCGCAGCGCTGCCTCGCGCGTCCGCTCCCGTGACTGCTCCTCCCAGAGGAGCTCGAGCGCGGCGCGCTCGGCGCGGGTGGCGGGCACCGGCGGCGGAAGGGAGCGCATGAAGTCGGCGTAGAGGCGGGCCGCGCGCTCCCACGTGAAGCGCCGGGCCGTCTCGACGCCGGC
>CAYLNK010000505.1:0-2706 GCA_964384675.1 uncultured Holophagales bacterium
GTCAGGTGGGCCGCGAGGGCGTCGGCGTCGAGGGGCTCGCCTCCCGGCGTCGGCACGCGGCGCGCGCGGGCCAGCTCGACGAAGCCGTCGCCCCCCGACGCCAGGTGGCTCGACGTCGCGACCCGGAAGAGCGCGTCGTCGCGCAGCGGAGCGCTCCCGACCGTCACCGTCACGAGCCGGCTCCCGTCGGGTCGCTGGAGGTCGATGGCACACGCGAGGCCGGCGACCTGCAGGAGGCTGCCGCCGGGCCGGGTGGAGGCGGAGAGGCCTCTCTCGAGCGTCGCGCGGAGCGCCGCTCCCGCCATCTCGACCGTGACCACCCGGTTCCCGAACGGCTGCACGGCCACGACATCCCGGCGCGTCAGTCGTCCGGCGCGAAGCGGCGCCCGGAGGCTGGAGCCGAGGACCAGGGCGACGTCCGCGCCGCTCGCCGCCCGGAACGCGTCGGCGACGAGGTCCCCGAGCGCCGTCTCGCCGACGAGGCTCCCCTCGGAGTCGAGCTCGGCCGAGACGGCGCCGACCGGCGCGGCGAGCCGCTCGTCGAGCTTTGCCATCCAGGCTCGCTCCTCCTTGGCCAGGGCCGAGTCGGGCGTTACGGGCGGCTCGACGTCGTCGAACACGACCCGTGTCTCGATCCGTCCGCCCAGCCGCTCGAGCACCAGCACCGCGACCGACCCGATGTTCCCGCGGGGCGAGGCGATCGGCCGGCCGTCGACCCGCCTCACGACGGACGTCGTCTCCGACTCCTCTTCGGTGAGGATCGCGTCGATCGCGGGGACGGCGTCGAGGATCCGCCGGTTCGTCTCGAAGCCCGTCTGGGTCAGGGCGACGACGGCCTCGGCCCCCTCGCGGCGCAGCGCGGCCGTCTCGCGGGCGGCGGCCGCCACCAGGTCGGTCTCGACCAGGCTGCCTTCCTGCGTCGTCGTGATCAGGTCGTCGGTGAGCCCCAGGAAGCCGACGCGCAGTCCGCCCACCGCGAGGAGGCGTCGCGTCGGGAGCCCGGCGAACGGGGTGCCAGCTGGATCGACGAGGTTCGACGTGAGGTACGGGAACGTCGCGCGCTCGACGAGCCGGCGCGCGTGCGCGGCGCCGAAGTCGAAATCGTGCTGGCCGAACGCGGCGAGCCCCACCCCGACGCGGCCGAGCGCGTCGACCATCGGCTCACCCCGGAAGACGCCGCCGAAGAGGGTGCCGCCGGCGAGGTCGCCGCCGAACACCAGGAGAGCGCGCGGATCGACGGCCCGCCGGCGGTCGACGACGGTCTTCAGCCGGGCGACGCCCCCGCGGTCGCCGTGGCGGTCGACGACGGGAGCGATCTCGTGGGCGTCGGTGACGTAGAGGACCGTCGCCCGCCTGTGAGCGCACCCCGCGGCCGAGGTGGTGGCCGCGACGGCGAGGAGGAGGGCGGCAGCGAAGCGCACGGCGGGATTGTGACGCCGCCGGGGCGTCCTCAGCGCGGGAGTGTGCTGACGTCGTAGATCAGGAACGTCGACGCCCGCGAAACCGGCGGCACGGCGCGCAGCTCCGCCGCGACCGACCGCCCCTTCGCGTCGAGGTACGACCCCCACAGCACCGTCGTGCCGACCGCGAGGTAGCGGGAGCGGACCATCGGCAGCGCGTCGGCGAGGCGCGGCCCCGGCGCCTCGTGGAGCCGCACCATCCGGAACGGCGGCCGTTCGATGCGCGGGTCGGTCCCGAAGTACCAGACGTCGAGACGGGCCACGCCGCGGGTCTCGGCCCAGGCCGCGAGCGCCGGCAGCCCCTGTCCCCAGTCGGCGTTCGAGTCGGAGAGTCGTAGATGCCCCGTGTGTGTGCCGCCGGAGAGCGCGTTCGCGAAGCGAAGCGCGTCGGGGAAGGCCGTGACGCTCTCGAGCGCGAGGAGGGCCGGCGCGGCGAAGAGGAAGCTCCTCGATCGCTCCGGGATCGCCTCCACGGCCGCGACGGCGAGGCCCGTCAGGAGGAGCCCGACGAGGGGGAGGACGAGACGCACGCCGATCTGGACGCGGTACGTCACCGAGAAGAGGAGGAGGAGCGCGGCGGCGGCGAGGAGCCCGTTGCGAAGCGCGCGGCGGCGGAACAGGAAGAGACCCGCGAAGAGGGCCAGGACCGGCAGCCCGAGCTTGATCGCGAGCGCGACCGGGAAGTAGTACCAGACCGCGCGCGGGTGCGTGACCCCGAGGACGTAGACGCCGTGCCCACGCACGTTGTGGCGGATCTCCCGGACGAGAGCTTCGAGCGCGTTCGGGAAGACGCGCAGCCTGTCCGCGACGAACGCCATGGCGTCGTGCGCGGCGCCCGGCGGGAGGCCGCGCGCCCAGGCGACGAAGCTCTTCTCGGGACGGAAGTCGCTTCCGCAGTAGAGGACCGCGACGGCCAGGCCGAGCGCCAGGATCACCGCCAGCTCGCGCAGGAAGCGGCGGCGTTCGCCGAAGAGCGCGCGGAGCCCGACGCGGTGCGCCTCGACCGCGGTGAGCGCGAGCGGCGCGAGGAGGAGCAGCGACCCCTTGGCGAGGAGCGCGAGCCCGTACAGGAGCCCCGGCACGACGAGCCTCCGGCCCGTGCCGCGTTCGCGGCCCGACTCGAAGTGGACGACCAGCGCGAGGAGCCCGGCGGCGGCGGCGACGTCGGTGGTGGCGAGGGAGGCGTGCGCCAGCACGTTCGGCTCGCAGGCCAGGAGCGCCGCCGCCAGGGCGCCGGCGGCCGGGC
>CAYLNK010000506.1:0-2692 GCA_964384675.1 uncultured Holophagales bacterium
CGGTCGGTCGCGGCGAGCGCCGCCGGCGCGTGCGCGGCGCTGCTGGCGCTGTCTCCGTGCCTGGCCCTCGGCGAAGCGTTCCTCTCCGACGGCGGCTGGCGCTCCCTGCGCGGCGGCCTCTCGTCGGCACCGCCGGTCCCCTGGCGCGTGCTGCTCCTCCTCGTCGATCCGTCGTTCTACGGCGATCCGGTGCGCGGGGACTGGCGCGGCCTGGGCTGGGCGGGTCCCGACAACGTCGTCGAGCTCCAGCTGTACGCCGGGCTCGCGACGCTGCTCCTCGCGCCCCTCGCTCTCCTCGGAAGCCGGCGCCGCGAGGCGGCGTTCTGGGCCGCCGCCGGGCTCGGCACGCTCCTCGTCCTGATCGTGGGCGGCCCGTTCGCCGCCGCGGCGCGCCTCGTGCCGGGGCTCTCCATCGTCTTCCTCTCGCGGGTACGCGTCGTCTTCACGTTCGCCGTGGCGGCGCTCGCGGTCCAGGGTATTCGCGTGCTCGGAAAGCGGTACGCCGCGCCGCTCCTGCTGTTCGTCTGCATCGACCTGTCGGTCGCCGACCTGAGGTTCGATCCGTTCCCGTCCACGCCCGACGCGGCCCCGGCGCCGACACCCGCGCTTCGAAGGCTGCGCGAGCTCGCGCCCGGAAACGGGCACCGCTTCGTGGGGTTCGGCAACGCCGTGCCCCCGAACGTCGCGTTCGAGCTCGGCCTCGAGGACCTCCGCTCGCACCTCCTTTCCACGGCCGGCTACCGCCGGCTCCTGACCGGACTCGACCCCGCCGTGTTCGGGCGGCGGGGCACGTACCTGACCTTCGAGGCCGGGACGTTCCAGCCCGACCCGGCGCTGCTCGACCTCCTCGGGGTCTCGGCCCTGATCGCGCCGCCCGGCACGCCTGCGCCCGGAGGCGACTTCACGCTTTCCCACCGTGGCCCCGACGCGGACGTCTGGGCGCGCCCCTGGACGCCCCCGGCCCGGCTCTCGCGCGGCCGCGTGACGTCGTTCAGCGCCGACGGCCGGCGCTGGCGCGTGGCCGTGGACGCGACCACCGCCGGCACGCTGGTCCTGGGGCGCAGCCGGATCCGGCCCGTGGACCGCGTCCGCGTGGACGGCGTTCGGCGCGATCCGGCGACCATCGACGGGCTCCTGGCGGTGGAGGTGCCGGCGGGCCGCCACGAGGTCGTCGTCGACGATGCGCTGCCCGTCCCGCTCCTCTTCCTCCAGGGCCTCGGCGTCGCCGGCCTGCTCGCCCTGGCCGCCCTGTCCGCGCCTGCTACTCTCCTTCGCTCGTCACCCTCATGAAGCTCGTCATCCAGATCCCGGCCTGGGAGGAAGAGGCGCAGATCGGGGCGGCCGTTCGCGAGCTGCCCCGCCAGGTGGCCGGCTTCGACTCGGTCGAGGTGCTGGTGATCGACGACGGCTCGACCGACGCCACGTGCCGCGCCGCCCGCGACGCCGGCGCCGATCACGTCCTGCGCCTGCCGATCCACCAGGGCCTCGCGTCGGCGTGGCGCGCCGGGCTCGACGCGGCGCTCCGGCTGGGCGCCGACGTCATCGTCTCCACCGACGCCGACCGGCAGTACGCGGCAGCCGACGTGGCGACTCTCGTCGGCCCGATCCTGCGGGGCGAGGCCGAGATGGTCGTCGGCGACCGCGGCGTCGCCACGAAGGCGGACTTCTCTCCGGGCAAGCGGCTCACCCAGCGGCTCGGCTCGTGGGTGGTGCGGCGCGCCTCGGGCGCCGACGTCCCCGACGCCACGTCCGGCTTCCGCGCCCTCACCCGCGACGCGGCGCTCCGGCTGAACGTCTTCTCGAAGATGACGTACACGATCGAGACGCTGATCCAGGCGGGCAACAAGGAGATGGCGATCTCGGCGGTGCGCGTCGCCACCAACCCGCCGGTGCGGCCGTCCCGGCTCTTCCGCAAGAGCTGGCACTACGTGCTCGTGCAGGGCGCCAACATCCTGCGGATCACCGCGCTCTACAAGCCGCTCCAGTTCTTCTTCGGCTTCGCGGCGCTGCTGGCCGGATCGGGGCTCGCGCTGATCGCGCGCTACGTCTGGCTCGTCGTCGCCGACCGGAACCCGTCCGGCCACCTCCAGTCGCTGCTCCTCTCGGCGGTGCTCCTCCTGGCGGCGGTCTTCTCCATCCTGACCGGCCTCCTCGCCGACCTGATCTCGATCAACCGGACGCTCCTCGAGGAGCTGCTTCTCCACCAGAGGCGTGCCGAGGCCGACGAGGCCCCGCACGCGCGGACGCCGGCTCCCTGAGGGCCCCCCTCCGCGCGGCGCTCGGCACCGCGTTCTTCATCGGCCTCGTCGGGCTCGCCCTGGTGCTCGCGCGGCGGGCGCCCGAGGGGACGTTCACGAAGCTGGCCGAGGCCCGTCCGCTCCCGCTGGTCGCGGGCTTCGCGCTCTTCGCCGCGGCGCACGGGATCCGTGCGGTGAGGCTCAACCGGCTCCTTCCCGTCAGGGAGCGGATCCCGAAGGTGCGCGCCGCGGCGATCTCGGGCGCCAGCACGTTCCTCCTCCAGGTGATCCCGTTCCGCGGCGGCGAGGTGGCGACGTACGCGCTCTTCCGCCGCGAGCTCGGCGTGTCGTGGGCGCGGGCGGGCGCCGTCTTCGCGCTCGTGAAGACGCTCGACACGGCGGCCACGCTCCTCGTCGGCCTGGCCGGCGCGGCGACGCTCGCCGTGCGGCGAGGG
>CAYLNK010000507.1:0-2690 GCA_964384675.1 uncultured Holophagales bacterium
AACCCCGAGATGGGGCCGGTCACGACCGGGCTCGGCGACGTCTTCCAGTTCACGGTCGAGGGAGACGGCATCCCGGCGATGGAGCGCCGGACGATCCTCGACTGGATGATCGCGCCCCGGCTCCGCGCCGTGCCGGGCGTCACGGAGGTCAACGCCTGGGGCGGCCTCCCGAAGCAGGTCCAGGTGGTCGTCGACCCTGCGAAGCTCCGCGCGCACGGCCTCTCGCTCGGGGAGGTCTTCGAGGCCGTCGCCCGGGGCAACGCGAACGCGGGAGGGGGCTACATCGAGCACAACCGCGAGCAGTACATCGTGCGCGGGGAGGGCCTCGTCGGCTCGCTCGCCGACCTCGAGAAGATCGTCCTGAAGGCGGGCCCCGACGGCACGCCCGTCACCGTCGGGGCCGTCGCCCAGGCGCGGGAGGGGGGGATGCTGCGGATCGGCGTCGCGACCGCGGACGGCCGCGGCGAGACCGTGATCGGGCTCGTCCAGATGCTCGCGGGCGAGAACGCGCTCCAGGTGGCGACCCGCGCCCGCAGGGCCGTCGAGGAGCTGCAGCCCACCCTGCCGAAGGGGATCCGGATCGTCCCGTACTACGACCGGGCAACGTTCGTTCGCCGAGTGATCCGGACGGTGGAGACGAACCTCCTCGAGGGGGGCCTCCTCGTTATGGCCGTGCTCTTCGCCTTCCTCGGGAACGTCCGAGCGGGGCTCATCGTGGCGTCCGCGATCCCGCTCTCGATGCTCCTCGCCTTCACGGGAATGGTCGAGACGCGGATCTCGGCGAACCTCATGAGCCTCGGTGCCGTCGACTTCGGGCTGATCGTGGACGGCGCCGTCGTCCTCGTCGAGAACGTCGTCCGGCGGCTCTCCGAGCCGGAGGGCCGGCACGAGACGGTACGCCAGCTCACGGCCGAGGCCGCCCACGAGGTCGTACGGCCGATCACCTTCGGCATCGGGATCATCGCCCTCGTCTACCTCCCCATCCTCAGCCTCGGTGGCATCGAGGGGAAGATGTTCAAGCCGATGGCGTGGACCGTCGTCTTCGCCCTCGCCGGCTCCCTGCTGCTGACGCTGACCCTCATCCCCGTCCTCGCGTCGCTCTTCCTGAAGAAGACGGGGCAAGAGCACGAGCCGCGCTTCGTCGGAGCGCTCCGCGTCGTCTACCTGCGCGGCCTCGACGTCTGCCTTCGGCGGCGCCTCCCGGTGATCGTGGCCGCGGTCCTGGCCGTGGCGGCGGGTGCCGTGGTCGCCTCGAGGCTCGGGGGCGAGTTCCTCCCGCGCCTCGACGAGGGCGACCTCTCGATCTCCGCGGTCCGCCCGCCGTCGGTCGCGATCTCGGAGGTGGCGGCGAGCACGGGTCGGATCGAGCGCGTGCTGAAGCGGTTCCCCGAGGTGATCACGGTCGTCAGCCGGTCGGGGAGCCCGGAGCTCGCAACCGACGTCATGGGGATCGAGCTCGGCGACGTCTTCGTGATCCTGAAGCCGAAGAACGAGTGGACGTCGGCCCGGACCAAGGGGGAGCTGGTCGAGCAGATGGAGAAGGCGCTCGGCGAGACCGTCCCCGGCGTCGGTTTCTCGTACACGCAGCCGATCGAGATGCGCTTCAACGAGCTGATCGCGGGCGTGCGGTCCGACGTCGGCATCAAGCTCTTCGGCGACGACCTCGAGACCCTGCGCCTGAAGGGCGAGGAGATCGCGCGGGTCGTCGCCACGGTGCCGGGCGCGGCCGACGTCAAGGCGGAGCAGACGGCCGGCCTTCCGGTGCTGCGCGTCAAGGTCGACCGCGACAGATGCGCCCGCTACGGCATCTCGGTGGGCGACGTCCTCGACACGGTCGAAGCGGCGCGGGCCGGCAAGACCGTCGGGACGGTGTTCGAAGGGCAGCGCCGCTTCTCCCTCGTCGTGCGCTTCGACGACGAGACGGCTCGGACGATCGAAGGGCTCGGGAACGTGCCCGTCGCGGCCCCGGGCAGCGCCCTCGTCCCGCTCGGGCAGCTCGCCGACATCGCCCTGGACACGGGGCCGGCCCAGATCTCCCGCGAGGCCGTCCGGCGGCGCATCGTCGTCGAGGTGAACGTCCGCGGCCGCGACGTCGCGTCGTTCGTGGCCGAGGCGAAGGCGAAGCTCCAGCGGGACGTGCCGCTCCCCGGTGGGTACTACCTCAGCTGGGGCGGGCAGCTCGAGAACCTCGAGGCGGCCTCGAAGAGGCTGGCGGTCGTCGTGCCCCTCGCGCTTACTCTGATCTTCGCGATGCTCTACTTCGCCTTCGGGGCGCTGAAGCCCGCGGCGCTCATCTTCCTGAACGTCCCGCTGGCCGCCACGGGCGGGGTCTTCGCGCTCGCGCTCCGGGGTCTCCCGTTCTCGATCGCCGCGGCCGTCGGGTTCATCGCGCTCTTCGGCGTTGCGGTGCTGAACGGCGTCGTGCTCATGACGCAGATCCGGGACCTCGAGGCGCGATCGGACCAGGCGGTCGCCGACGTGCTGCGGCGAGCGTGCGGGCTGCGCCTCCGCCCCGTCCTGATGACGGCCCTCGTCGCCTCGCTCGGCTTCGTGCCGATGGCGCTCGCGGCCGGGTCGGGCGCCGAGGTCCAGCGGCCGCTGGCCACGGTCGTGATCGGCGGCCTCGTGACGTCGACGATCCTCACGCTCTTCATCCTCCCCACCCTCTACAGCCTGTTCGGCCGGCCGAA
>CAYLNK010000508.1:0-2674 GCA_964384675.1 uncultured Holophagales bacterium
CGCGCCGCACTGGCGGCCCGAGGCGCGCGGGCTCCTGTGCGGGCTGACCCGCGGGACGACGCGGGCGCACGTGGCGCGCGCGGTCCTCACGGGGATCGCCTTCGAGGTCGCCGACATGCTGGAGGCGATGGCCGAGGACTCGGGCCACCCGCTCTCGGAGCTGCGCGTCGACGGCGGTGCCGCCGCAAACGACCTCCTCATGCAGCTCCAGTCGGACGCGCTGGAGGTCCCCTGCGTGAGGCCCCGCCACCTCGAGACGACGGCTCTCGGCGCCGCGTTCCTGGCCGGACTCGGCGCCGGCTTCTGGAGCTCGCGCGACGAGGTGGCCCGCTCCTGGAGCGAGGGGCGCCGGTTCCGGCCCGCGGCGAACGCCGCCGCCGGGCGGGCGGAGCAGCGTCGCCTCTGGGCCGAGGCCGTCGCCCGGGCCTGACTACTTCGAGCTCGACGACCTCGCCGTCTCGAGGAGCCTCAGCCCCAGGTTCAGGGGCGGATCCCAGACGAGATCGCGCCGCGACAGGAGCGTCTCGGGCTGGATCACGAGCGGTACGACGAAGCGCTTCTCGGCGACGCGGGCGAGCGCCCTCTCGAAGAGCGCGCGGCGCGACGCCACGTCGGGCGCGCGTCCCGCCTCGTCCACGAGGGCGTCGAGCGCGCCGTCGGAGAGGCCCTGGAAGTTGTTGGCGCCCAGCCCGTCCGCGGTGCGGGTGTGGGTCAGGGCGTCGAGGGCGTCCCCGGCGTCGAGCGTCTCGCACGCCCAGCCGTACAGGTAGAGAGGCGAGCTTCCCGAGGTGAGCGTGGCGTTCCAGGCGTCCTTGGGGAGCGGCTTCACCTCGACGCGAAGGCCGGCCTCGCCGAGCTGCCGCACCACCTCGCGCAGGAGCGACGCCGCGCCCGCGTACATCTTCTCCGAGCACTCCAGCCGCACCGCGAGCCCGTCCGGGTGACCCGCCTCGGCCAGGAGCTTCCGGGCCCGGACCCTGTCGGCCGGCGCCGCGGTGCGTGTCCGGTCGTAGCCGAAGACGGCCGGCGTCACGAGCTGCGTGGCCGGGTAGCCCCTCCCGCCGAGCGCGTTCCGGATCAGCTCCTCCCGGTCGATCGCGAGGTCGAGGGCCGCGCGGACGCGCTCGTCGGAGAACGGCTCCCGGTCCAGCCGCGGGGCCAGGAAGACGACCCTGAGCCCCGGCTGCACGATCATCCGGACGCTCGCGTCCTTCTCGAGACGCGCGACCTCGGCCAGCGGGACGGTGTCGGCGAGCTGGGCGCCACCGCTGGTGACCCGCGCCACGCGGTCCGCGTCGAGAGGCACCACCTCGAAGCGGATCCTCGAGTACGTCGACGGCGGGCCGCGGAACGTCTCGCTCCTCACGAGCGTGAGCGCCACCCCCGGTTCCCAGCGCTCCACCACGAACGGCCCGGTCCCGACCGCCGGCACCGGGAGCCGGCGGACCGCCGCCGCCGGAAGGACGAACGCGTAGTGGAGCCGCGGCAGGAGGTTCGGGAACGGCACCCGGGTCCGGAGGCGCACGGTGGCGTCGTCCGGCGCCGACACCGACTCGATGGCCGGGAGCGCCCCCTCGTTGCACCAGTGGAGCTCGCGGGCCGCCTGGAGCGACGCCACGACGTCTCCCGCGGTCACCGGCGTCCCGTCCGAGAAGCGGATCCCGGGCCGGAGACGGAAGACCCACGTCAGCGCGTCGGGGTTCTCCCAGCGGAGCGCGATCGCCGGCTGCGGCACCAGCTGCGCGTCCAGCCGCACGAGCCCCTCGAAGACGTTCGCGTTGACGTCGAGCGTGTACGAGTCGTTCGTCATCGGCGCGTTCGGGAAGATCCCGGTGACGTCGGAGCGCACCGCCACCGTCAGCGTCCGCTCCGGCTCCTTCCCGGCGTCACGCCTGCAGCCGGCCAAAAGGAGGCTCGTGGCCAGGGCCAGGATCGGGCGCCGCGCGATTCTCAACGGGCCCAGTCTATCCGGGCGGGCGTAGAGTTCCGGCTCGGCGCGGCCATCGGCACGGCCCGGGAGCGACGGCGGCCGCCGCAGGGAGGATCTTCGAGATGGAGCAGCTCCAGGGGCTCGACGCGACGTTCCTTTCCGCCGAGACGCCGAACGCCCCGATGCACATCGGAAGCCTCCTGACGTTCGCCCCGCCCGAGGGCGGCGCCTTCGATTTCGAAGCGACGCACGACCTCCTCGCGTCGCGGATGCACGTCTCGAAGGTGTTCCGCCAGCGGCTCGTCACCGTCCCGCTCGGCCTGTCGCGCCCGTTCTGGATCCAGGACCCGGCGTTCGACCTGGACTTCCACCTCCACCACGTGGCGCTGCCGTCGCCCCGAGGTCCGCGCGAGCTGGCCCGCCTCGTCGCCCGCGAGTTCGCCCGGCCGCTCGACCGGGGCCGGCCTCTCTGGGAGGTGACGTTCATCGAGGGCCTCGAGAACGTGCCCGGCGTGCCGCCCGGGGGCTTCGCGATGCTGACCAAGGTCCATCACGCGGCCATCGACGGGCTCTCCGGCGCGGAGATCCTCGGCGCCTTCCTCGACCCGTCGCCGGACGGGCGTCCTTCGGAAGCGGCGGGCGCGTGGGCGCCGGACGCCGTCCCGTCCGACAGCGAGCTCCTGCGCCGCGCCACCGGCGCGGTGTCGGGCGAGCCCGGCCGCCTCGCCGACCCGACCGGGCGGC
>CAYLNK010000509.1:0-2644 GCA_964384675.1 uncultured Holophagales bacterium
ATCACCGGGCGGGGCGCGCGCGCCACCGCGAGGACCGCGCGCGCGCCGGCGTCGAGGAGCTCGAAGAAGCCGGAGACGTCGCGCACCGCGACGAGCGCCTTGAGCGTCTCGAGATCGCCGCCGGCGGAAAACGCTCCGCCCGCGCCGGTCAGGACGATCGCCGGCACCGTCGGGTCCTGTCCGAGCGCCTCGATCGTCTCGGCCAGCATCTGGCGCATCGTCCCGGCGAAGGCGTTCCGCTTGCCAGGACGGTTGATGCGCACGACGGGGACCCGCCCCTCGAGGAGCACCTCGATCGGCGGCGGGCCGGTGCGCCCGTGCCTCCGGGCGTGGGCCCGGCACTCGTCGAGGAAGGAGCGGAAGAGCGTCTTCTGCGCCGGCTCGCCGACGAGGTCCTCGGGGTGCCACTGCACGCCCGCGAGGAGCGGACCATCCGGACGCTCGAACGCCTCGACGAGGTCGTCCGGCGACGCGGCCACCGGGACCAGCGAGGCGGCCAGGTCCTTCACGGCCTGGTGATGCCGCGAGTTGACCACCACCTCGCCGGCCTCGGCGAGCGCCGCGCCGAGACGGGTCCGGGCCGGGCGCCCGCCGCGGATCTGGTGGGCCGGGTGCGCGGGGTCGAACTCGCGCCGGTGGAAGTCGTGCTTCACGCCGCGATCCCGCTCCGAGGGCAGGTCCTGCCAGAGCGTCCCGCCCAGAGCGACGTTCAGCATCTGCATGCCGCGGCAGATGCCGAAGACCGGCGTCCCGCGCTTCTCGGCGCGGGCGAAGAGCTCGAAGTCGAGGGCGTCCCGGCGCGCGTCGAGCTCGAGCTCGGCCCCGCCCGGCGCCTCGCCGTAGCGCGACGGGTCGACGTCGGCGCCTCCGGCGATCAGCAGGCCGTCGAAATCGTCCGGCAGCGGGTCGCCCGGCTGCACCAGGACGACCTCCTCCGGCAAGGCCCCGGCGCACAGCAGCGCGCCGCGATAGCGGTCGTTCGGCTGGTTCGGGTCGGAGGCGATGACGATCTTCATTCGCGCTCCGCGGACAGGGCCGCCAGATCGGCGACCCCGGGCAGGAGCTCGAACGCCACAGCAACCCCCATGCCTCCGGAGACGCAGAGCGTGGCGAGCCCGAGCCGCTCGCTCCGCCGCCGCATCTCGTGGAGGAGGGTCACGACGATCCGCGCGCCGGTGGCCCCGATCGGATGCCCGAGCGCGATCGACCCGCCGTTCACGTTGACGCGGTCGAGGTCGAGCCCCAGCTCCTTCACGCAGGCGAGGGCCTGGGCCGCGAACGCCTCGTTCAGCTCGACGAGCCCGAAGTCGGAGAGGGCGAGACCCGTCGCGGCGAGGAGCTTCCGTACCGCCGGCACCGGGCCGATCCCCATGCGCGAAGGGTCGACGCCCACGATCTCGGCGCCCACGATCCGGGCGAGCGGCCGGGCTCCGCGCGAAGCCGCGTCGTCGAGCGCCGCGCGATCGCCCAGCACCAGGGCCGCTCCGCCGTCGGTGATCCCCGAGGCGTTGCCGGCGGTCACCGTACCGGTCCGGCTGAAGACGGGGGCCAGCCGGGCCAGCGACTCCCTCGTGGTGTCGGGGCGCGGGTGCTCGTCGGCCGCGACGAGGCGCGGGCCCTTCCGGCCGTCCACCTCGACGGGGACGATCTCCTCGACGAACCGGCTGGCGGCGATCGCCTGGGCCGCCCGCCGCTGCGACTCGAGCGCGAACGCGTCCTGCGCCTCGCGCGAGATGCCGTACTCGACGGCCAGCGTCTCGGCGGTCTCGCCCATCAGCTGGTCCGCGAGCGGGCAGAGGAAGCCGTCGCGCGTCATCCCGTCCACGACCTCTCCGTGCCCCATCCGGAGGCCCCAGCGGGCGCGGTCGAGGTAGTACGGCGTTCTCGACATCGCCTCCTGGCCGCCGACCAGCACGCGGCTTCCGCGACCCAGCCGGATCGCATCCGCGCCCAGCAGCATCGCCTTCAGCCCCGAGGCGCACGCCTGGTTCACCGTGAACGCGGGAACGGAGTCCGGCACGCCCGCGCGGCGCCCCACCTGGCGCGCCGGATTCGGGCCGTTTCCGGCCTGGCGCGCGTGCCCGAAGATCACCTCGTCGACCGAGGCGGGTGTCACGCGGGCACGCTCCAGCGCGGCCCGGGCGGCCGGCGCGCCCAGGGCGGCGGCGGTCAGCTCCGCGAGGGAGCCGCCGAACTTGCCGATCGGCGTGCGGGCCGCGGCGAGGACGTAGACGTCGGTTCGGGACATGAGAGGGAGCGGGCCGGACGGCCCCGCGAGCCGCGGATTATACGGACGGGGTATCTTCGGGACGTGCAGGGCGTGGGGAGGCGGCAGGCCGCCGTGACGGCGGGGGGCGCGATCGCCGCGCTCGGGACCGGCGTGGAGCCTCTCTGGGCCGCCCTCGTGGCGGGCCGTTCGGGCCTCGCTCCCGTCACGCTCTTCGACGCGTCGCGCTACGCCGCCCGCCAGGCGGCCGAGGTCCGCGACGTGCCGGCCGACCCTCTCGGTGAGGTCGGCGAGCGCGCGCATCGCCTGGCGATCGCGGCCGCCGGGGAGGCCGTCCTCGGCATCGACGGCGCGTTCACGGGCGAACGGGCCGCGCTCGTCGCGGGGACCACCCTGGGCGGGAACCTCGCGTACACC
>CAYLNK010000510.1:0-2637 GCA_964384675.1 uncultured Holophagales bacterium
CGGGGGCGAGCCGGGCGCACCGATGCCGCCGTCCGGCGTCGTCGGGACGGGCGACCTCGAGGCGCTCGCCGCCACCGCCAGCCTGACCGACCTCAAGCGGCTGATCCCGGCCGCGCCCGCCGCTCCGCCCGAGCCGTACGAGCTGACCGACGCCGACGTCGACCGGATCGCCCGGCGCGTCGTCGAGCTGATGACGGAGAAGGCCGTGCGGGAGATCGCCTGGGAGATCGTCCCGGAGATGGCCGAACGGTTCGTGAGGGCGCGGATCGAGGAGCTGGAGAAGGTCTAGTCGAGCTGCTTCCCTTACACTCCGGTCCGATCATGACCGCCGTGAAGCGACCCGAGCTCGACAAGACCTTCGACCCGACGACCTTCGAGACCCGGTGGTACCGGCAGCAGGAGGAGTCGGGGATCTTCCGCCCGGAGGCCGCCGGCAAGGACGCGGTCCCGTACACCATCGTCATCCCGCCGCCCAACGTCACCGGGCGGCTGCACGTGGGGCATGCCCTGGGCCGGAGCCTCGAGGACGTCCTCGCCCGCTGGCGGAGGATGCAGGGCCGCGCGGTGCTCTGGCTCCCGGGCGTCGACCACGCCGGCATCGCCACGCAGATGGTGGTCGAGCGCGACCTGAAGGAGCGCACCGGCCAGAGCCGCCACGACCTGGGGCGCGAGGCGTTCGTGCAGGTGTGCCGCGAGTGGGCCGACGCCCGCCGGGGCGACATCCTCGACCAGATCCGCCGGCTCGGCTCCTCCTGCGATTTCAGCCGCGAGTACTACACGCTGGACGAGGTCCGCTCGAAGGCGGTCCGCCACGCGTTCTGCACGCTGTATCACCAGGGGCTCGCGTACCGCGACCACCGGATGGTGAACTGGTGCGTCCGCTGCGCGACCGTGCTCTCCGACCTCGAGGTGAACCACGTCGAGGGCTCGGGCCACCTCTGGTCGATCGCCTACCCTCTGTCCGACGGGAGCGGCGAGGTGGTGGTCGCCACGACGCGGCCCGAGACGATGCTCGGCGACACGGCGGTCGCCGTGCACCCCGACGACGAGCGGTACACGTCGATCGTCGGCAAGACGGTCACGCTGCCGCTCACCGGGCGGACCATCCCCGTGATCGCCGACGCCTTCGTCGACCCGAAGTTCGGCACCGGCGTCGTCAAGGTGACGCCGGCCCACGACCCGAGCGACTTCGAGTCGGGCAAGCGCAACGCCCTCGCGTCCCTGGTGGTGATCGGCTTCGACGGGAAGATGACGGCAGAGGCGGGCGCCGCCTACGCGGGGCTCGATCGCTTCGACGCGCGCAAGAAGGTGCTCAGGGACCTCGAGTCCGCCGGCCTCAGGCGCGGTGAGAAGAGCCACGTCCTTTCGGTGGGGCGCTGCCAGCGGTGCGATACCGTGCTCGAGCCGCTCGTCTCCCTCCAGTGGTTCGTGCAGGCCAAGCCGCTCGCCAGAAAGGCGCAGGAAGTGGCCGACCGCGGCGACGTGAAGCTCACGCCCGAGCTCTGGAAGAAGACGTACGACGAATGGATGAGCAACATCCGGGACTGGTGCGTCTCGCGCCAGCTCTGGTGGGGGCACGAGATCCCGGCCTGGTACGACGCGGACGGCAAGGTCTTCGTACCGAAGCCGGGCGAGCCGGACCCGCCGGCCGAGCTCGGCTACACCCGTGACCCGGACGTCTTCGACACCTGGTTCTCGTCGTGGCTGATGCCGCTCTCGGTGCTCGGCTGGCCCGAGAAGACGCCGGACTTCGCGCGCTACTACCCGACCGACGTCCTCGTCACCGGCTTCGACATCCTCTTCTTCTGGGTGGCCCGGATGGTGATGGCCGGCTGCTGGTTCGAGGACCGCGTGCCGTTCCGCGACGTCTTCCTGCACGGACTCGTGCGCGTCGACGGCGCCAAGATGTCGAAGACCACCGGCAACGTGATCGACCCGCTGGTGATGTGCGACCGGTTCGGCGCCGACGCCGTGCGGTTCACGCTCGCCGCGGCGTCCGGGACCGGGCGCGACCCGTCGGTGAACGACGGGAAGTTCGAGGCGTCGCGGAACTTCGCCACCAAGTTCTGGAACGCGGCGCGCTTCTCGATCTCGATGCTCGGCGACGAGGAGCTGCCTCACGACGTCGACTTCGCGTCGCTCGGGCCCGTGGATCGCTGGATCCTCGCCGAGCTGAACGAGGCGATCGGCAAGGTGAACGCGTCGCTCGAGGCGTTCCGTTTCGACGAAGCCGCCGGCGCGCTCTACCAGTTCTTCTGGTCGGAGTTCTGCGACGGCTACGTGGAGCTGGTCAAGCCGCACCTGCGCGACGACGCCGTGCCCGAGGCCGAAAAGAGGAAGACCCGCGCCGTGCTGCGGCGGGTGATGCTCGACTCCCTGGCGCTCCTCCATCCGTTCATGCCGTTCATCTCCTGCGAGATCCGTGAGGCGTTGAACGGCGACGGCGCGGCCCTGCCGACCCTCCCGTTCCCGACCCCCGAGCCGGCCTTTCGCGACGCCGTGGCGGTGGAGGCGGTGAACGGCCTGCGCGCGGCGGTCACCCGCGTCAGGAACCTGCGGGCCGAGCGCGGCCTCGCGCAGACCGAGCCGCTCGAGGCCGGCCTCGAGGTGGCGCCCGGTCCGGTGGCGGACGCCCTC
>CAYLNK010000511.1:0-2637 GCA_964384675.1 uncultured Holophagales bacterium
CGGTCGTGGCCCGGCGCACGGTGAACGCGCTTCTCGGCCTCGCGGTCTTCGCCTGGGGCGTCGACACGTTCCGGCCGTGGATCGCCCCGTTGACGGACGTCGTTCTCCACTCCAAGCCGCAGGTGCTGCGCTGGATCGCCGTCGGCCTTCCGCTCTTCGCCGGACTCGCCGCGCTGGTGCTCCGCGCGAGCCGCGGCGTGAGCGAGGACTCCGCTCTCCACCTGGAGCTCGCCCTCGCGCTCGGCTTCCTCGCCGCCCTGATCGCCGTGCCGAACCTCTACCTGCGCCCGAGGCTGCAGACGCCGTGGGTCGCCATCGTCGGCGCGCTCCGCTCCGGCGCGGCGACGTTCCTCCTGAGCGGAGCGCTCCTCGCGCTCCGGCAGTGGCGGAGACCGGGCGAAGGGACGGCGGTCCCGGCCGCGCCCGCGGCGTGAAGGGGCTCCTCCTCCTTCGCGACCTCCTCCTGACCGCGTTCGCCGTCGCGCTCCTCTGGCCGCTCTACGTCCTGCCGTGGCGCGCGGCGGGGCGGCTCGGGCACGCGCTCGGGACGCTGGTGTCCTTCGTCTGGCCGCTTTCGCGCCGGACGGCGATGGTCAACCTCCGCCGCGCGTACGGCGCGGAGATGACGCGGGAGCGCGCGGCGCGGATCGCGCGTGCGGTGGTGGGCAACCTCGGGCAAGGGATCGCCGAGGGAATCCAGTTCGGCCGGCGGTTCAAGCGAGGCGAGCCGGGATGGGAGCAGATCGTCACCGTGGAGGACCCGGCGCTCGAGGCGCGGATCCTCGCGGACCCGCGCCCCAAGGTGTTCGTCACCGGCCACCTCGGCTCCTGGGAGATCGCGACGATGATCGCCGGCCTCCGAGCCGGGCGGCGTGGTGCCGCGATCGTGCGCCGTGTCGACAACCCGTTCCTGAACGCGGTCGTGAGGCGCCTGCGCCTGGCCGATCCGGCGCAGTGGATCGAGAAGAAGGGCTCCGCCGACGAGGCGCTCCGGCGCCTGCGGGCGGGCGACAGCATCGCGCTCCTCCTGGACGAGAACGGCGGCCGGCGCGGGATCTTCGTCGACTTCTTCGGACGCCCCGCCTCGACCCAGAAGACCGCGGCGCTGCTGTCGCTGGCGACCGGAGCGCCGGTCGTGCTCGGCGCCGTGGTGCGGCGCGGGGGCGGCTTCCTCTACCGGCTGGCGCTCCTCGAGCCGCCCCGGCCGGACGAGCGGCGGGGCGGCGCGGACATCCTGGAGCTGACCCAGCGGATCGTCTCGCTCTACGAGGCCTGGGTGCGCGACGATCCGGAGCAGTGGCGCTGGGTCCACTGGCGCTGGAGGACCCGGCCCGACGGCACCGAGGAGACGTACGGCCGGCGCGACGTGGAGGACGCCTTCGCATGAACGACCCCCTCGATCTCACCGGAAAGCGCGTGCTAATCACGGGCGGCTCCCGCGGCATCGGCGCGGTCCTGTCGAGGAGCCTCGCGGCGCGGGGCGCGCACGTCGGCGTCAACTACGCCCAGGACGACGCGGCCGCCGACCGCACCGTCGAGGAGATCCGCGCCGCGGGCGGCTCGGCCGAGCCGCTGCGCGCCAACCTGGTGCGCCCCGAGGAGATCCGCGACCTCATCGCGCGCGCCGTGGCGACCGGCGGACGCCTCGACGCCGTCGTCCACAACGCCGCGATCGGCTCGTTCAAGAAGCTGATGAACCTGCGCGCCAACCAGTGGGACCTGAGCCTCGGCGTGAACGCGCGCGCTCTCCTGCACCTGGCCCAGGAAGCGGCCCCGCACCTGGAGAAGGCGGGGGGCTGCCTCGTCGGTGTGTCGAGCCTGGGCGGCTCGCGGGTCATCCCCGAGTACGGCGCGATCGGCGTCTCGAAGGCGGCCCTCGAGTCGCTCGTCCGCTCGCTCGCCGTCGAGCTCTCGCCGCGCGGGATCCGCGTGAACGCCGTCTCGGCGGGGCTCGTCGACGTGCCGTCGGTGCGTCTCCACCCGCGCTACGACGAGCTGGAGCGCCGTTCCGTGGAGCGGGCGGGCCGCCTCGGCACCGCCGAGGACGTGGCGAACGTCGTCCTCTTCCTCGTCAGCCCGCTGGCGGCGTGGATCACGGGGCAGACCGTGATCGCCGACGGGGGGATGTCGCTCCCGCTGTGATCGAGCTGAAGCTCAACCCGATGCAGCGGCTGATGCGCTGCTGGCGCGAGCTCCACCCGTACAACGCGATCGAGGTGGCCGAGCTGGACGGCGCGCCCGACGCGGAGGCGCTGGCGCGGGGCGCGTGCTCGTTCCTGGAGAGTCGCGGGATGTCGCGGATGGAGGTCTCAGGTGGTCGCTACACCCTCTCCGCGGGCGAGGTCGACGTTCCGGTCGAGACGCTGACCGGCCCCCTCGACGAGGCCGCGAGCCGCGAGATGAACCGTCCGTTCGCGGACGGGCCGGCCTTCCCGCTGCGGATCTTCGTGCTGCCGTCGGGGGGCGGCGGGCACCACGTCGGCTTCGTCGTCGACCACTTCGCGCTCGACGGTCGTTCGCTCGGGAACGTGGCCGCGCAGGTGCTCCGGCGCGCGTCCGGCGAGCCCGATCCGCCCGGCGGCTTCACGCCCGACGCCCCGTCGTACCGCCGCGCGTTCGGGCTGGCGCCGGCGCTCC
>CAYLNK010000512.1:0-2620 GCA_964384675.1 uncultured Holophagales bacterium
GGTCGCGAGCGCGCGGGCCCGTTCCGCCAGCGGACGCAGGTGATCCTGCTTGACGATCTCCAGCGCGCGCCGGCGCACCTCGGGCCGCCCGTGCCGGAGCAGCGGCTCGAGCGAGCGGACGAGCCGCTCGCGGCCTCCCACCTTCTCGAGGACCCCCATCGCGACCAGCACCTCGCGCGCGTCGGCGCTCGCGAGGCGCTCCTCGGCCACGGGGATCGCCTCGCGCTCGTCCAGGGGGACCGACACGCTCTTCAGGTGCCCGCGCCCGAGCGCGTCCACGACCACCCCGCCGTAGGCCCGCCGCAGCGCGAGCATCACGGCGAGGAGGCCGCCGAGAGGCAGCAGCATCGCGCCGGCCCGGCCCGCCACCCCGGCGGTCGGGCCGGCGCCGGAGAGGGCCGCGTTGAGCGCGAGGAGCAGCCCACCGGCGAGCGCGGTCGCCGCGGGATCCACGAACGTCTCGACGACGGTCTGGCTCATCGCGCGCCGCGCCGGCACGAGGGGACGATAGAGGACGAGCACGGACGGCTTGTGGAGCGACGTCCGTACGATCCCCTCGACGAGGCCGAGCGCGATGACGGCCCAGAACAGCGACGTCGCGCTCCGGGTGGCTGCGGCGATCGCGAGCAATCCGACCGTCGCGACGATCTGGACCACGGGGAGGGACAGCAGACCGAACGAGAGGCCGAAGCGGTCCATGAGCCGGCCCGTGGCGAACGTCCGCACCGAGAGGATCACAACCGTGCGCACGGCGGCCAGCCCGCCGAGGAAGGCCGCGAGCCCGGCGGTGTCGCGGCCGAAGCGTAGCTCCACCTGGTTCAGGTTCACGTACTTCAGGAGCTCGTACTGGACGTAGTAGAGGAGGAACCCGAGGACGATCAGGAGCACGTACTTGTCCCGCGCCACGCCCGACAGGAGCGCGCGGGTCGATTCGGCGGGCGCGGGCGCCCCGGCCTCGTCGCGCCGCTCGGTCGCGGCCGGCGGGCGGACGCGTGCCAGCGCCAAGAGGATCCCGAGGCAGGCGAAGAAGGCGACGCCCGCTCCGAGGACGAGGTATCTCACGTCGAGCCTCGCCGCGAGCGGCACGACCGCGACCCCGCCCAGGATCCCGGCCAGCACCTCGCCGTTGCCGATGAGGCCGTAGAGACGCTTGGCCTGGCGGATGTCCAGCATGGAGCCGACGGGCCCCCAGAACGTCAGAGCCACCAGGGCGTTGGCGAGGTCCACGAAGACGCGCAGCGCGAAGACGGGCCAGCCGGCGGAGAGACGGTTGGCCGCGAAGAGCGCGCACGAGACGACCACGAGGAGTCCGAGGCTCGCCCTCCCGAGGCCGCTCTCGCTCGTGCGCGACTGGAGGTGCGCGTAGACGACGCCGCAGAGAGGGACCAGGAGCGCGGAAGAGAAGTAGACCCACGGGAGCCGAGCGGTGGTGAAGCGCGCGAGGAACAGTGCGTCGGCCGAGATCTGGAGGAAGACGGTGCCGAGCCCCATCAGGAAGGACGAGAGGAGGAGGAGCCCGACGAGCCGGCCCTCTCCCGGCTCGACGGCGAGAACCCGCAGCCACCTGCGTGGCCGCACGGCCGTCGTCCCGGGATCCTGGCTCACGTGCGCCGCAGGATAGGAAGTTCGCTCCGGCACCGCAAGCCGAGCGGCGCGGCCGTTTCGGGACGCCTACGGCTCTCCCGCGAGCCTCACCTTCTGCGCCAGCTCGACGAACCCCGGATCGGAGCGAAGGCTCTCGAAGGCCGGGTCGCTCTCGATCCGGTACAGCATCCCCTCTCGCGCGTCGAACGCCGTCCGCAGCGACGCGACGGCCGCCGCCGCGTCGCCGAGGGCCGCCTGCTCCACGGCGAGCGCGTAGCCGCTCACGTACCCCGTCGTGGCGCGCGCCTTCAGGCGCGAAAGACGGAGAGCCCGGGCGCGGCGCAGACCCTCCGCGGGCGGGACGTCGTCCAGTCCCGCGAGCTCCCCGGGGGTCGCGCCCGCCCGGGCCAGGAGCCCACGCGTGAACCGGAACGCCTCGGCCTCCTCGCCCCGGCGCAGATGCGCCTCCGCCACGCACGCCTCGGCCGCGGCGAAGCCCGGCTCCAGCTTCAGCGTCCGGGTGCACTGGCCGAGCGCGTCGTCGTAGCGCCCGGCCCGGAGGTAGATCCAGCCGACGTCGACGTTGGCGCGCGCCGAGAGCGGGTCCAGCTCGCTCGCCCGGCGGATGAGCGACACGGCCTCGTCGGGCTCGTCCCCGGCGACGAGGAACGCCAGGTCGTGGAGCGCGGCCGCCAGCGACGGGTGGAGCGCCAGGGCCCGCCGGAGCTCCTTGCGCGCGGCCGGCGCGTCCCAGCGATACCAGAGGAGCACGGCCCCGAGCGCCGCGTGCCCCTCGGCGAGCGAGTCGTCCAGCGCGACGGCGCGGCGCGCGGCAGCCTCGGCCCTCGGGTAGACCGTGCGTGGCGGAAGCGAATCGCGCATCCGCATCTGGTGGAGCGCGTCGGCCAGCGCCGCGTGGGCCCGCGCGAAATCCGGCTCGAGCGCGAGCGACGACTCGAACGCCCGGACCGCCTCGGCGAGGCCGCCCGGTCCGCCTCGCGCCACCAGGGTCCGCCCCTTCAGGAAGGCGTCGTAC
>CAYLNK010000513.1:0-2571 GCA_964384675.1 uncultured Holophagales bacterium
GACCCCGGGGACCTCGAACGACGGGCCCGGCGGCGGGGGAGCCTCGCCCCTCCGGAGCTGGACCGCTTCCGCGCGCCCGTTCCAGCCGAGGCCGCACCCGTCGACCGCCTTCCCGGCGCCGTCCAGAACGACGCCCTGGACCGCCGCGAGGCCCGGATCGGCGTCGAGGGCGGCCGCGAGCGCCGCGAGGTAGCCCGCGGCGAGCTCACAGTCGTTGTTCACCAGCGCGGCGTAGCGAGCGCCGGGGCTGGCCGCCGCGACCCCCCGGTTCGACGGGCGGGCGAAACCCTCGTTCGCGGGGAGCGCGATCAGCCGGATCCCGGCGCGACCGGCCAGCCGCTCGCGCTCGGCCGGCGCCGAGCCGTTGTCGACCACGATCGTCTCCAGCGCGCCCTGCCCCTCCAGCGACGCCAGCGCGCGCTCCAGCATCTCCCCTCCGTCGAGGTTCACGACGACGACCGAGACCGGGAGCGCCCCCATTCGCCCGATTATCCGGATGCCGCCCCGGTCCCGTCGCGGGCGGCCGTCTACAATCTGCGGCCCTATGCTCGCCCGTGACCTCCTCCGCAAGAGCTTCGACCAGCTACCGCACCTCCTCCGCGACCGCACCTACGACGCCGATGCCCTGGCGCGCTGGGGCGCCCTCGACGGCGAGCGCCGCCGCGCCCTGACCGAGGTCGAGGCGAAGAAGGCCGAGCGCAACGTGCTTTCCGGCTCCGTGGCGAAGAAGCGAAAAGCGGGGGAGGACGCCTCGGCCGAGCAGGAGCGGAGCAAGGCGCTCGGCGACGAGATCGCCTCGCTGGACGCGCGTGTGAAGGAGATCGAGGAGGCGTTCGCCGCCATCGAGGAGCGCCTCCCCAACGTCCCGATGGCCGACGTCCCCGAGGGGGCCGACGAGAGCGGCAACGCCGTCGTGAAGACGAGGGGGGAGCCGCCCCGTTTCGACTTCACCCCGAAGGCGCACTGGGAGCTCGGGCCCGACCTGGGCATCCTCGACTTCGAGCGGGCCGGCAAGGTGACGGGCGCGAGGTTCACGGTGCTGCGGCGCGAAGCCGCCCTCCTGTCGCGGGCGCTCATCTCCTTCATGCTCGACCTCCACACGGGCGAGCA
This sequence comes from uncultured Holophagales bacterium, assembly GCA_964384675.1. Lineage (GTDB taxonomy): Bacteria > Acidobacteriota > Thermoanaerobaculia > UBA5066 > UBA5066 > CAYLNK01. Next base: position 1,111 of record CAYLNK010000513.1, read on the forward strand.
CGGCTACACCGAGGTGCTGCCGCCCTTCATCGTCAACGCCGCGTCGCTCTTCGGCACGGGCCAGCTGCCCAAGTTCGAGGCCGACCTCTTCCATCTCGAGGGGACCGACTGGTACCTCGCGCCGACGGCCGAGGTCCCCGTCACGAACCTGCACCGGGACGAGATCCTGAAGGCCGACGAGCTGCCGCTCTCGTACTGCGCCTACACGCCGTGCTTCCGGGCCGAGGCCGGGGCCGCCGGCAAGGACACGCGCGGCATGATCCGGCAGCACCAGTTCGACAAGGTGGAGCTGGTCAAGCTCACGTTGCCCGAGCAGTCCCCTGGCGCGCTCGAAGCGCTCACCCGGGACGCCGAGGCGGTCCTCGAGCGGCTCGAGCTGCCGTACCGCCGCGTCCTCCTCTGCCGCGGCGACATGGGCTTCTCGTCGGCCAAGACGTACGACCTCGAGGTGTGGCTGCCGGGCCAGCAGGCGTACCGCGAGATCTCCTCCTGCTCCTCTTTCGAGGCGTTCCAGGCGCGCCGCGCGGCGATCCGGGTGAAGCTCGACCTGCCGGGCGGGAAGAGCCGCAACGAGTACGTCCACACGCTCAACGGCTCGGGCCTCGCGATCGGGCGGACGCTGGTGGCGCTCCTCGAGAACAACCAGCGCGCCGACGGCTCGATCGGGATCCCGGCCGCGCTCCGGCCGTACTGCGGCGGCCTCGTCGAGATCCGCCGGTAGATCATGTCGGGCCGGCGCCTCCGCCGCCTGCTGCTGGCCTGCGTCCTCCTGACCCTGGCCAGCCTGGCCGCGGGCATCGTCTATGGCTACGCCCGCGGCGAGGAGCTCGTCCGGCGTGCGTTCGCGCGATACCCGGTCGAGGTCACGATGGAGCAGCTCACGCCGGAGGAGATGCGGGCGCTCCTCACCGTCGAGGACCCCAACTTCTTTTCGCACCGCGGGGTCGACGTCTCGACCCCCGGCGCCGGCTGGACGACGATCTCCCAGGCGCTCGCCAAGGAGCTCTACTTCGACGCCTTCCGCTCCGGCTGGCGGAAAGTCCCGCAAACGCTCTTCGCGATCGGCCTCAACCGGAGGATCGACAAGAGGACGCAGCTGGCGCTGTTCCTGAACTCGGTCTACCTGGGCGTCGACGCCGGCGGCAACGAGATCCACGGCCTGGGCGCCGGCGCCCGGGCCTACTTCGGCCGGAAGCTGCGCCTGCTGGACCGGGAGGAGTACCTCGCGCTCGTCGCCACCATCGTCGCCCCGGACCGCCTCGACCCGCGCCGCCACAAGGAGGCGAACACCGAGAGGGTGCGCCGCATCCAGCGCCTCCTGGACGGCGCCTGCTTCCCGAACGGGTTCCGCGACGTCTTCTACGAAGCGTGCCGCTGAGGCTTCCGCGGCGGCGCGGGGGGACCGCCCTCGGAGGTCCCCCGCCTGACGGCCCGGCCAAGGGGCGCGGGGGACCGGCCTCG
>CAYLNK010000514.1:0-2558 GCA_964384675.1 uncultured Holophagales bacterium
GGTCGTCCCGGCCGCGCCGGCCCGCCCCGGCCGCAGCGCCGCGGCCGGCGCGGGCCTGGCGGCGTCGACCGGCCGTTACGTGGCGTACCTCGACGACGACGACCGCTACCTGCCCGCGCACCTCGAGACGCTCGCCACGTTCCTTCACGGCACCGACGAATACGGACTGGCGTACACGGACGCGCTCCTGGTGACGCAGACGCTCGGCGCCGACGGTCTCTATCGCGAGACCGCACGCGCCCCGTATCCCGCGCACGACCACGACCCGGACCGCCTCCTCTACGCGAACCACGTCCCCCTGATCTGCGCGATGCACCGCCGGGACCTCGCCGCCGCCGCGGGAGGGTTCGACGAGGCGTTCGACCTGTACGAGGACTGGGACTTCCTGATCCGCCTCTCCGCGCTCACGCGCTTCCGGCGGCTCGCCGCCGTCACCTGCGAGTACCGCGTCCGCGACGACGCCACGAACGCCACCACGCGGGCCCCGTGGCACGGGGAGCGCGCCCAGGCGGCGCGCCGGCAGGTCTTCGCCAAGCACGCGGCGCGGCGCTCGTTCGACACCGAGATGGCGCTCGTCGACGGCTTCGAGCGGGATGCCCGCGAGCTCCAGGACCGGACGGACGCGCACCTCCACGAGAAGGACGTCCGCATCGGCGAGCTGGAGCTCGAGCTCCGCCGGGTGCGCGCCGACGCCGCGCGCCAGGCGCGGGAGGCGGGAGAACGGGAGGCCGCCCTCGCCGCCGATCGCGACGCCGCCTGGAGCCTCGTGCGCCGGATGGAGGCGTCCACGGTCTGGCGCCTCTTCACGCCGTACTGGAAGCTCAAGGAGCGGCTGAAGCGTTGACGGCGATCCGCTGCGACCTGGTGATCCCGGTCTTCAACGCGCTCCGCTCCGTGAGGAGCTGCCTCGACTCGGTCCGACGCTTCGCGCCGCCGTGGGCGCGAGTCGTCGTCGTGAACGACGGCAGCGACGCGCGCACCACCGCCTGGCTCCGCGAGCGGGAGGGGATCGTCCTCCTCGAGAACGAGGCGAACCTCGGCTTCGTGAGGACCGCCAACCGCGGGCTCCTCCACAGCGACGCTCCGTACGTCTGCCTCCTCAACAGCGACACCCTGCTCACCGAGGGGGCGCTCGAGCGGATGGTGGCGCGCCTCGAGGCGGAGCCGACGATCGCCCTCTGCTGCCCGCTGTCGAACAACGCGATCAACCTCTCCCTGAAGATCCCTCCCGGCGAGGACGTCTTCTCGTTCGCCCGTACCGTCGCGCGGGTCAGCCCGGCCCGCTATCCGGACGCCGTCACCGTCGTGGGCTTCTGCCTCCTCTTCCGCCGCGAGGCGATCGCCGCGCTCGGCGTCTTCGACGAAGCGTTCGGCCGCGGCTACGGCGAGGAGACCGATTACCACTACCGCGCCCGCGCCGCCGGCTGGCGTTGCGTCGTGGCCGACGACACGTTCGTCTACCACCGCCAGGGCGCCAGCTTCGGCGAGGCCGCCAACGAGCGGATGCTGGCGAACCTGAAGATCGTCATGCAGCGCTGGCGCTCCGTCCACGAGGCGGAGCTTCTCGAGTTCGACCGCCGCAACGACCTGGGCGCCATCCGCGACGTGAAGACGTTCGAGTGGGTCGCGCCCGACCCGGAGCCGCGCGCCCGGTACGACGTCCTCTTCGTGCTCCCGATGATGGGCGTCTTCGGCGGCGTGGCCGACGTCCTGGAGCTGGTCAACGCGTTGATCCTCCTGGGGGTGCGCGCGGGGGTCGTGATCCTCGAGGAAATGGTGCACGAGCTGCACCTCGAGCTCTTCTTCCGGCCCCTCCGCATCGCCCCCGCCCGCTTCCTCGACGACGTCCCCGACACGAAGCTCCTCGTCGCCACGTCGTACCAGACGGTGGGGGCGGTCGCCGCCGCGGCGGCGCGGCGATCGACGATGCAGACCGCCTACTTCGTGCAGGACTACGAGGGGTGGTTCGGCGGGGACGGCCCCGAGTACGTGTCGCGGACCTACGACCTCATCCCGCGGATGACCGCCATCTCGACCTGGCTCGCGAACGAGGTGCAGGCCCGCCACGGCTACGAGCTCTTCGTCGTCCCGATGAGCGCCGACCCCGAGCACTTCTACCCCCGGGGCGACCGCGCGTCCGCCGGCCCGGCGCGCGTCGTGGCGATGCTGCGCCCCGACGAGCGGCGGGGCGCGCGCTTCCTGATCCCAGCCCTCCGGCAGGTGAGCCGCCGGCCGGACGTGGAGGTGGTCCTCTTCGGCTCCCACACCGTCCCGAAGGACGAGGAGCCGTTCCCGCACCGCCACCTCGGGATCCTGTCGCGCGACAAGGTCGCGGCTCTCCTCTCGACCGCGCACGTCGTCGTCGACCCGTCGCTCTTCCAGGGCTTCGGCCTCGTCGGCCTCGAGGGGATGGCCAGCGGTGCGGCGTGCCTCCTCACCGACAGCGGCGGCGTTCTCGAGTACGCGGTCGACGGCGTCAACGCGCTGCTCGTCCCCCCGCGCGACTCGGCCGCGCTCGCCGCCGGGATCGAGCGCCTCGCCGCCGACCCCGCGCTTCG
>CAYLNK010000515.1:0-2543 GCA_964384675.1 uncultured Holophagales bacterium
CCTCGCCGTGCCGTATCTCGAGGTCGCGAGCCCGCGGCGCGCCGCCGGCCTTCTCGCCGCGCGCCTCCACGGGGACCCCGCGGACCGGCTCGTGATGGCGGGGGTCACCGGCACGAGCGGCAAGACGACGACGACGCTTCTCCTCGACGCCGTCCTCGGCGCCCGCCACGCGGGGCGTGGGCTGTTCGGGACGCTCGTCTACCGCGCCGCCGGAGGGGACGCCCAGGCGCTTCAGGCGTCGCGCACCACCCCGGAGGCGACCGACCTGCAGCCGATGCTCGCCGCTCTCCTGGCCGGGGGAGGCTCCGCCGCGACGCTGGAGTGCTCCTCGCACGCTCTCGTCCTCTCCCGGCTCGCCGGCTGCCGGTTCGACGTCGCCGTGTTTCTCAACCTCTCGCGCGACCACCTCGACTTCCACCGGGACCTCGACGACTACTTCGAGGCCAAGGCGCTCCTCTTTTCGCTCCTCAAGCCGGAGGGCGTCGCCGTGGTGAACGCCGCCGACCCGTTCGGGCGGCGGCTCCTCGAGAGACTGTCCCCCGGCCGCCGGCTCTCGTTCTCGCTCGACGCCGCCGAGGCGGACGTCGCCGGCGCCGCCGCGCTCGGGATCGACTCGACCCGGCTCGAGGTGACGGTCCGCCGGACCGGCGAGATCTTCGGCGTCACCTCGCCGCTCCTCGGTCGCCCGAACGCCGAGAACCTCCTCGCCGCCGCGGCGGCCGGCCTGGCACTCGGGCTCACGGGGGCGGAGATCGCGCCGGCGCTCGCCTCGGTCTCGCGGATCCCCGGCCGCCTGGAGCGGATCCAGAACGGCCTCGGCCTCACCGTCCTCGTCGACTACGCCCACAAGCCGGGCGCGCTCGAGGGCGTGCTGAAGACCGTCCGCCCGCTCGCGGACGCCGCCGGCGGACGGGTGATCGTCCTCTTCGGCTGCGGCGGGGAGAGGGACCGCGGCAAGCGGCCCGAGATGGGCGCGATCGCGGCGCGCCTGGCCGACCTCGTCGTCGTCACCTCGGACAACCCGCGCGGCGAGGACCCGGGCTCGATCCTCGAGGAGATCCGACCCGGCGTCGCGAGCGTGCCCGGAGGGGCCGAGCGCGCGCTCTTCGTCGTGGACCGGCGGGCCGCGATCGCCGCGGCGCTCGGCCACGCCCGGGCCGGCGACGTGGTCCTCCTCGCGGGGAAGGGTCACGAGACGTACCAGGAGATGAACGGACGCCGCGAGCCGTTCGACGACCGCGAGGTGGCCCGCGCGGAGCTGCGACACCTCGAGCCTTCGGCGTGTCCATGACCGTGAGGCCGAGCCGCGCAGCGGCGAGACCGTCGAACATGGAGGGGCGTCGGCGCAAGCCGACGGCGCTGCCATGAACATCGACTCGGTCACCCTGGCTGCGGTGGTGGGCGGAACCGTACAGGGGCCGGCGGCGCTCTTCTCGGGCGTCTCGATCGACTCGCGCACGGTGAACGACGGCGACCTGTTCGTCGCCGTGAAGGGTCCGGCCCACGACGGGCACGACTTCCTGCGCCAGGCGCTCGAGAAGGCCTCGGGCGCCTTCGTCTCGCACGCCGTGCCGGCGGGCACCGTCCCGCCCGGCAAGACCCTGATCCGCGTGCCCGACACGCTCGGGGCCCTCCGGGCCTACGCGCGGTACGTTCGGGAGACGCTGCGCCTGAAGGTGGTCGGCATCACGGGCACCGTCGGCAAGACGACGACCAAGGAGATGACGGCGGCGCTCCTGTCCCGCCGCTTCTCGGTGGCCCGCACGAGCGGGAACCTGAACAACACGATCGGGCTCCCGCTCGAGGTGGCGCGGATCCCCGACGGGGCCGAGGTGGCCGTCCTCGAGATGGGGATGTCGACGCCCGGCGAGATCCGGCTCCTCTCGGAGCTGGTGCGGCCCGACGTCGGCCTCGTGACCGCGGTGACGCCCGTCCACATGATGAGCTTCGGCTCGCTCGACGGCGTCATGGAGGCGAAGGCCGAGATCCTCACCGGGATCTCCCGCGAGGGCGTCTTCGTCGTGAACGCCGACGACGAGCGCTGTCGCGCGATCGGTACGCGCCACAAGGGAAAGGTGGTGAGGTACGGCCTCTCCGGGAGCGCCGACCTCCTGGACGTGACCGCCTCCGAGATCGTCGAGGAGCCGCGCGAGACTCTCTTCCTCCTGACGGTGGGAGGACGGAGCTGCGGCGCCGCGCTCCCGATGCCGGGCCGCCACGCCCTCATGAACTTCCTCGCCGCCTCGGCGGTGGCCACGTCGTTCGGCATCCCGGTCGAGGAGATCGCCCGCGCCGCCGGGTCGCTCCACGCCGCCCGCCACCGTGGAGAGATCCGCACGCTCCCGGGCGAGGTGCTCCTGTACGACGACACCTACAACAGCAGCCCGGCCGCCCTCCTCGCCGCGTACGCGGCGTTCGAGACGGCCGCGGCGGGCCGTCGCAAGATCGCCGTCGTCGGCGAGATGCTGGAGCTCGGACGGCGCGGCCCGGAGCTCCACCGCGAGGCCGGGGCGGTGCTGGCCGGGCGCTTCCACCACCTGGTG
>CAYLNK010000516.1:0-2537 GCA_964384675.1 uncultured Holophagales bacterium
CCGCCGGCCGGCGTGAAGCGCGCGCCGAACATGGTCCAGGCGTCGTCGGAGGCACGGACGCCGGCGGTGGAGTCCGCGCCGGCGGAAGCGCCGCCGGTGCCGGCGCCGGCACCCACGCCGATCGCGGTCGTCGACGTCGTCGCCCAGCTGGAGAAGCTCGCGGCGGCCAGCTCGCAGAAGCTGAACTGGCGGACCTCGATCGTCGACCTCCTGAAGCTCCTCGAGATCGACAGCAGCTTCGCGGCCCGCAAGGAGCTGGCGACCGAGCTCGGGTGCCCGGCGGAGCTGATGGGGGACTCGGCGAAGATGAACATGTGGCTCCACAAGACCGTCCTTTCGCGCGTCGCCGCCAACGGCGGCAACGTCCCGAAGGACCTCCTCGACTGAGCCCCGGCGCCACGCGACGAAGGAGACGGCAGATGCAGATCACGGACATCCTCTCCCAGGTGGGCGGACTCGGGTCGATCGCGCGCGAGCTGGGGGTCAGCGAGGAGCAGGTCGCCCGCGGCGCCCAGGCGCTCACCCCGGCGATCCTGGGCGGTTTCAAGAAGCAGGCGCAGACGCAGCCCTCGGGTCTCGACGGGCTCGGGGGGATCCTCGGTCAGCTCGGCGGCGGCGGTCTCCTGGACAACGTCCTTTCGCCCGAGCCGACGGACGTGAGCCAGGGGAACGAGGTCCTCGGACAGATCTTCGGCTCCCGGGACGTGAGCCGCGCGGTCGCGCAAGGCGCGGCGACGCAGTCGGGGCTCGACCCGGGGCTCCTCAAGAAGATGCTGCCGATGCTGGCGATGCTCGTCACCGGTCTGATGGCGAGGCACGCGGCCCCGGGCGCCGGGTCGCAGCCCACGTCCTCGGAGGGCGGGCTCGGCGGTCTGCTGGGTGGCCTCCTCGGCGGCCAGATGGGGGGTGGCGGCGGGGCCGCTGCCGGTAGCGATCAGCCGGGCATCGGATTGCCGGGGCTCGCCTCGATGCTGGACCTCGACGGAGACGGCAACCCGCTCGACGACCTCGTGCAGATGGCGGGCAAGGCGCTCGGCTAGTGGCGTGCTGGCGGGGAAAGCGAAGTGGAGGCGGCGGCGATCGGCGCCGGGAGCCAGGCGCGCAGACGGAGGGCTGGAGTGGGCTTCGGCACCAGCTGGCGGCTGCGCCCTGGCGGAAGCGGACGCGCCGCGACGCGAAGGAGAGAGGGCGCGCGACTTCGTGGCGGCCTCGCGCGAGGTCATGAGCCTCGATCGCTCCGACACCCGCTGAGCCCGGCGTCTCAGATCTCCACGTGGCCCTCGAGGTAGAAGACGCAGCTCCCTTCCAGCTCGACGCGCTCGCCGGCCAGACGGCAGACGATCTCTCCGCCGCGGCGTGAGGCCTGGAAGGCCCTGAAGGCGGTCTTGTACAGGCGGCTGGCCCAGTAGGGCGCCAGCGCGCAGTGCGCGCCACCGGTCACGGGGTCCTCCGCGATGCCCTTGGCCGGAGCGAAATACCGGCTGACGAAGTCGTACGCGCCGTCCCCCGGCGCCGTCACGATGAGGCCGCTGCGATCGAGGCGGGCGATCGCCGCGATGTCGGGAGACAGCTCGCGCACGTCACGGGCGCTCTTCAGGAGAGCGAGGTAGTTGAAGGCGTCGGCGACGACCTCGACCGGAACCGTGCCGAGCGCCTCGGCGAGCCCCGGCGGCGATGGGACGGGCCGGGACGGCCGCGCCGGGAAGTCCATGACGTAGCGGGAATCGGCGCGGCGCACGGTCAAGGGTCCGCTCGCGGAGCGGAAGACGACGCTCCGGCGCGTGGGCTCGAGGCGCTCCATGACCACCGCCGCGCTGGCCAGCGTGGCGTGGCCGCACAACGGCACCTCGACGGCGGGAGTGAACCAGCGGAGGCGATAGTCACCGCCGTCCCGGACGAGGAAGGCCGTCTCCGCCAGGTTGTTCTCGGCCGCGATCTCCTGCAGCACCGCGTCCTCGAGGAAGCGATCCAGAGGGAGGACCGCGGCGGGATTCCCCGCGAACCGGCGCGTGGTGAAGGCGTCCACCTGGAACATCGATGTGCGCATCGGCGGATCTCCTGTCTGCCCGCAGGGTAGGGACCTCAGGAGCCCTGGACACGCTCGAGGCGGCCCGGGCCAACCTTCCGGGCCCGGCTCCCGACCGCGACGACGAGGGCGACGACGAGCAGTGCGGCGGCCGCCGCGAACGTGATCCGCGTGCCGCGGGCCACGGCCGCGGGATCGGCCGCCGTGACGTCGCTCGCCGCCGAGGCGAACGCGAAGAGGGCGCCCATGACCGAGGCCCCGGTGATGAGCCCGAGGTTGCGCGACAGGCTGAGCAGGCCTGAGATCACGCCTCGCTGGTCCTGTCCGGCCCCGGTCATGATCGCGGTGTTGTTGGCCGCCTGGAACAGCGCATAGCTGGCGGTGACGACGACGAGGGGGGCGAGGTAGCCGGCGATGCCGAGCCTCGCCGGCATCGTCGAGAGCAGCAGGCAGCCGGCCGCCATGCCGGCCAGGCCGGCGATCGTCATGCGCGGCGCGCCGAGGCGGTCCA
>CAYLNK010000517.1:0-2523 GCA_964384675.1 uncultured Holophagales bacterium
GGCGAGCTGGCCGCGCGGCCCGAGATCGGCTACGGCGGCCTGCTGTCGTGGCGCGACCGGGCGGCCACACTGGCGGCTCTCTCCGGCGCGACCCGGATCAGCGCGGCCAGCGGGCCGATCCGTGAGGCCGCGCGGGGCCTGGGCTTCGACGTCGCGGGCGTGCCTCTCGGAGTCGACACCGGCGTCTTCCGGCCCGGCGCCGGGGCCCGCTCCCCGGGTCCGCCACGCCTCCTCTTCGTCGGGAGCCTCAACGCGGTGAAGGACCCCGACACTCTCCTTCGCGCGTTCGAGCGGATCCTCCGCGAGGAGCCGGCCGCGCGCCTCACGGTCGCCGGCGTCGACACGACGAGCGGACGCGTGCCCGCCCTCTTCGGCGACCGCGTGACGTACCTCGGGCACGTCCCGACGCCGCGGATCGCCACGCTGCTACGCGAGACGGACCTGCTGATCGTCACGTCACGCCACGAGGCGGGGCCGCTCGTCGTGCTGGAGGCCGCGGCCACCGGCGTCCCCACCGTCGGCACGGCCGTGGGTCACGTGATGGACCTGGCGCCCCACGCCGCCGTCGCCGTGCCGATCGGCGACGGCGGCGCGCTCGCCTCGCACGCGGTACGGCTCCTGCGCGACGGCGTGGAGCGGGAGCGGCTCGGGAGCGCGGCGCGGGACTGGGCGGTCGCCCACGACGCCGATGCGACGGCGGCCGCGTTCGAGTCGATCTACCGGGAGATCCGGTCCCGGTAGTACCGGACGAGCGCGCCCGGCCCCACCCTTCCGTACGCACGGGAGAGGAACGAGCCTTCCGGGAGCGCGTCGACGACGCGGGCGAGCGCGGCGCCGGCGCCCTCGCAGAGCCCGATCTCGGACATCAGCAGCACCGCGCGCTCGCGCGTCCCGTCCCAGAGGCCCGGGCGGCCGAGCCACCGCACTCTCCGGCGGGCGCCCGGGGCGGGCAGGGAGTCGAGCAGGCCCGGTGGAATCGAGCCGGACAGCGCCTTCTCCGCGAGCGCGCAGAGGCCCCAGGCCGCCTCGCCGAGCACCTGGACCGCGCGGACAGCGGCCGCCGGTCCCGGCGGCGCGAGCCGGAGGTCGTGGATCTGGATCAGCCGCACACCCCGCCCCACCAGCGCCGGCCCCGCGTGGACAAGGAGGTGGAGCCAGAGGAGATCGTCGTCGGGCGCCCGCGCCGGAGAGCCGACGACGCGCGCGTCCCGAAGGCTAGCCACGTAGCGCGACGTCAGGTCGATCGTCCGGCCCAGGAGCCTCACCTCGAGGCTGCTGTGCAGCTCCACCGGCCTCGGGTTGTCCGGGTGCTCCCGGAAGTCGTCCGGCGTGCGTGCGCCGGGCCGCGCGAAGACCCAGTCCTTCCGGCCGCGCGTCGTCACCTCGTACCCCTCGCCGACCAGCAGCTCCGTCCAGGCGTCGAAGCTGCCTTCAGGGGCGAGGAGGTCGAGGTCCGCCGCCGGACGGAGGGCGGGGTCGGCGTATCGATCGAACGCGAGGAGGCTCCCCTTGAGCGGCACGAACGGCAGGCCGCGCGCCGCCGCGCGCTCCCCGAGCCGCGAGAGGTCCTCGTGCAGGCGGGCCCCCCGCGCGGTCAGGCGCGCGAGGTCGTCCGCGAGACCTTCCTCGAGCGACGCGGGGAGTTCCGGCAGGCGGGACAGCAGACCGGAGACACCGTGGATCCGCGCGGCGAAGAGGGCGTCCTCCACCGAGCCGCCCCCCACCAGGGCGCGCCCGACCGGCGATGCCGTTCCGACCGCGAGCGAGTCGCGGAGGGCGTGGGCGAAGAGGCGGAAGCCCGGCCTCTCCCTGCGCCTCCGTCCCTCCAGCTGGAGCGTCACGTCGATCGACACGGTCGCGATGATGCGCGAGGGCGCCCCTAGAATCCCCTCAGGATGTCGAGCCCGGCCGATTGGGAGCTGCGGAGCTATCGACCGGGGGACGAGGCCGCGATCGTCGCCCTCCTCTCGCGCGTCACCGGGCGCCCCGTCAGCGAGGCGCACTGGCGCTGGAAGCTGAAGTCCGTCCCGTCTCCCGTCGAGAACGTCTGGCTCGGCGTGCAGGGAGAGACGCCGGTCTTCCACTACGCCGGGATCCCGACGCGGTTTCACCTGCAAGGCTCCGAACGACTTTCGATGCTCTCGGTGGATACCGCGACGGCGCCCGAGCTCCAGCGTCGCGGCCTCCTCACCTCGATCGGCCGGAGCACCTACGACACGTGGCGGGAGGCGGGCGTCGCGTTCGTCTTCGGCATGCCGAACGAGCGTTGGGGATCTCGGGCCTCGGCGCTGGGATGGCAGCGGCTCCTCCCGATGCGCTGGCTCCTCCGCCCGCTCCGCCCCGCGGCCCTGCTGGCGAGCCACCTCGGACGGACCGCCGGGAGCCGGCCGGGGTTCCTCGACACGCTCTGGAACCGGTACTGGAGCGCCCGTTCCCCCACCGACCCGGCGGTGTCGACGCGGGAGCTCACGCGGGCGGGGCCGGAGCTCGACGCGCTGTGGCGGCGGGCGGCGCCGGGCCTCG
>CAYLNK010000518.1:0-2522 GCA_964384675.1 uncultured Holophagales bacterium
GCTCGTCGAGCGGGCGCCGCACGACCTCGCCGTCGAGATGGCCGGCGACGCGCCAGGGGGCGTCGCCCTCGCCCGCAACGCTCTGCCGGGCTGGACCCTCACCCTGGACGGCGCTCCGGCGCGGCTCGGCGCCACGCGGGACGGCTGGCTCGCGTTCGAGGTTCCCGCCGGACGGCACCGGGCCACGCTCCGCTACGTCCCGCCGGGGCTCGTCGCGGGGACCGCCCTCACGGCGCTGGGTCTCGGCCTCGCCGGGGCGCTCGCCTTCCGGCGGCCCCAGCCTCAGAAGTAGCGAAGGACGAGGACGAACCCGACGGGGACGAGGAGTCCCGCCGCGACGAACCACTTGCCGCGGCCCGCGAGCCCGCTCCTTCCCCGGAGCACGAAGAGCCCGGTGATCGAGAGGACGAGGAGCAGCACGGCGTACACGTCGGCGACCCAGGTCCAGAGACGCTTCGGCTCGTTCAGGTGGAGGAAGTTCACGTCGCGAAGGACCGCCCGGTCCTTCACGCGCTCCACCACCGCCTCGCCCTTCCGGGCGTCCGCGCGAACGCTCCAGCCGTCGTAGAAGAGCTCGACGAGGTGGGCCTCGGCACGAAACGAGCTGCGGGGAGGGCCGGGGAGGCGGAGCCGCTCCACGAGCGCGGCCACCATCGCGTCGCGCTCGCCCACGGGAACCGGCTCGAAGCGGCGGGGCTCCCGCTCCACCGTGCGGCTCGGGTTCCAGTCCTCCTTGTGGTTCACCGCCAGGCCCGAGATCGCGTAGACGATCGTCAGGGCGGCACAGAGGTAGCCGACGTCCCGGTGGACCGCGATGTTGGCGCGCCGCCAGCTCATCCGCGAGGCGGGAGGGCCGGGCTACTGGATGACCGCGCCTGTGCCGTGGAGCGTCAGGACCGTCTGCGGCCCGGTCACGCTCTTCGGGTCGAACGGCTTGCCGTTCTCCTCGGCGAAGTGCTTGGCCTGCTCGAGGGCCTGCTCGGTGGTGAGCTCGCTCTTGGCGAGCTTCCCCTGGGCGACGGCCTTCTTCCCCTTCGCCTCCATCGGGATGACGATGACGCCGTCCTCGACCTTGAAGCGAAGGGTCTGGAACTCCTTGTCCGACGCGATCTGCATCCAGCAGCCCCGCTTGCTGCAGACGTCGGTGATGGTCCCCTCCACCCGGACCTCCTTGCCCACGAACTTGTCCGGGGTGGCGTAGAGGTCGGAGATCCTGGTCGTCTCCTTCAGCGTCACGCCCTTCCCGAAGGTCGACTCGCCCGCGAGGGCCGAGAGGACCGAGCCGATGAGCGCGGCGGCGAGGATGGCGGCGGAGGCGAGGCGGCGGAAGGTCTCGTGCATGGTGGAGGTCCCCTTCGAGCCCAACCGTACGCGGGCGGGTCGACAGACCCAATGGAGCAGATGCCTCAGTGCATCGGCCTCACCTCGCGAACGCCATCGGCTCCTCCCGCGCGGCGAGGTACTCCTCCTCGGTGATCGCGTCGACGGAACGGAGCTTGGCGAGGAGGTTCGTGACGAGCGGCGCGAAGCCGGGAGTGAGCTGGCCCTTCTCGAACGACGTCTGGTACCGGACCGGGCTGGGGATGAGGCAGACGAGGTAGGCCATCTCCTTCACCGAGAGGTCTCGCGGCTCCTTCCCGAAGTACGTCCGGCAGGCCGGGCGCAGGCCGTGCAGGGCCGGCCCCCACTCGATCACGTTGAGGTAGAGCTCGAGGATCCGCCGCTTCCCGAGGGTCGACTCGAGGAGGAACGTGAGGGCCAGCTCCTGGAGCTTCCGGCCATAGCTCTTCTCGCGGGTCAGGAAGAGGTTCTTGGCCAGCTGCTGCGTGATCGTGGACGCCCCCCGGGAGGGCGTGCCCCGCAGGCGGTTCGTCGCCCACGCCACCGGGATCTCGCGCAGGTCGATGCCCCGGTGGCCCCAGAAGCCCGCGTCCTCGGAGATCGTGAGGGCCCGGAGGAAGAGGGGCGGCACGTCGTCGAGCACGACGTAGTCCGGGCTCCCCTCCGCGACCTCGATCGTGCACGACGTCCCGCCGGCCAGCCGCGCCGTGTGCGAGAACGGTCCCTTCAGCGCCTCGAGCGCCGGAATCGCCTCGCGCGGGGGGACGAACGAGAGCTTCTCCTCGACCGCGATCGACGCGGGGTCGGAGAGCTGGCCGAGGAGGCGCGCGACGAGCGCGACCGAGCCGAGGTCGCCGGACGGCGTGGCGACCTTCTGCGGCAGGTCGAGGCCCGCCGCCAGGAGGAGCGGCGCCAGCTCGACGCGCTTCACGTCGAGCGCGACGTCGAACCAGACGTCGTCGCCGCCCTCGAGGAGCGTCCCTTCGAGCGCCACCTCCACCCCGTTCGACACCGCGCGCGCGCAGTCGACGCGAGCGCGCCCCGCGGCCGGGTCGAGCTCCACGGTGAACGCGACCTCGAGGGACGTCGGTGCGCCCCCGCCGGACGACGCCCCGGCCGAGAGCCCCGCGAAACGCACCCCGGCGCTGCGGACCACGCCGTCGACGCGCACCGGCTGGCCC
>CAYLNK010000519.1:0-2519 GCA_964384675.1 uncultured Holophagales bacterium
CGCTTCACCGGGCTCTTCCTGGGCGTCGCCGCCGCGCCGGCCGTCTCGTCGGCGCTCCGCGGGGAGACCCTCTTCCTCCTGCTCCGCGGCCGGGCGCGCCCCCACTTCGTCAACGCGCTCTACATGGCGGCGGACGAGCGGAGCCGGGACGGAGCGCGCGTCTTCCTGACGCTCCTCCTCCTCTACCTGGCCTACGAGGCGTTCTCGCTGGTGGCGCGCGACGGCGGCGGCGGCCGCCTCGCGGCCGCGCTCGCCGCGTCGTCGTTCGTCGGGTTCGCCGTCTCCGCGGCCGAGCGGTTCCTGCCGCTCGAGCTGACGGGCTACCCGTGGAAGTGGATCGGGCGGCGCGCCGGCACGTACGCCGATCCGAACGCGCTCGGCCTCCTGATCGGGCTCGTGGTGCCGATCCTCTTCGCCCTCGCCCTGGGGAAGGGCCGGCACCGCGCGGTCGCGCTCGGGGCGCTCGTCCTCGCGCCCCTCGCCCTGGAGAGCTCCGGCTCGCGGACCGGACTCCTCCTCCTCGGGAGCGCGCTCCTCCTCGCGGGCATCGGGCTCGTGCGCGAGAAGCCGAAGCCCCGCCTGGCCCTCGCCGCCGGGGCCGTCGTGGTCCTGGGTCTCGCCGCGTTCGTGGTGGTCCGGCGCGCGCCGCGGGGCGGCTCGGCGTCGGCGGGAGGCCTCTTCGCGCGGATCGGGGCCTCGGCGTCGTCGAGCTCGCTCCAGGAGCTGTCGAGCCACCGCCCGATCTTCTGGCGGACGGCGTTCGAGATGATCGGCGACGAGCCGCTCTCGGGCTGCGGGCTCGGCGCCTTCCCGTACGAGTTCCCCGTCCGGTACGAGAAACGTCACACCCCGATCACCGTGACGGACAACGCCACGAACGCGCTCCTCGACGTTGCCGCGGAGACCGGCATCCCGGGGCTCCTCCTCGCCCTGGCCGCGGCGGTGCCGCTCCTCGTGCGCGCTCTCGACGCCGCGGTGGGGAAGGGATCGCCGGGCCGGGTGCGGGCCGCGGGCGCGGCCCTCGGTGCCCTCGCCATCGCCTCGATGACCGGCTCGCACCTGCGCTTCCCGGACGTGGCCTTCGTCACGGCCCTCCTCGCCGCGCTGCTCCCGCCTCCGCCTCCCGGGGAGGCGCCGGAGCTCGTGCCGCGCCGTGTCCCGTGGGTGCTCGCGGCCGCGGGGGTCCTCGCCTCCTTCGGCGCCGTCCTCACGACCTCGGGGCCCGACGGCGCGTTCCGGGTGGGAGGCTGGGCGGGCGTCTACGGCTGGGAGGTCGTGAGCGAGACGAGCGCGCACCGCTGGATGGGGCCCCGCGCCTTCCGCCGGATCCGGCCCGGCGAGACCTCGGTCTCGTGCGCCGTCCGGAACGAGCGGCCCGACGACCGTCCGGTGCTCGTCACGGCCGACCTCGATGGACGCGTGGTGGAGCGCCTCACCGTGCCGCACGAGGAGACTCGCTACCTGAAGGTGGACGGCATCCCGGCCGGAACGAGGACGCTGCGGCTGGTGATGGAGCCGTCGTTCGTCCCGTACCGGATCACGGGACGGAGGGACTTCCGCGAGCTGTCGCTCCGCCTGGAGTGGGCCTCGGGCGAGGAGAAGCCGTGAGGCCGTCCCCGGTCACCGGCCTCCTGGCGATGGCGGGCTGGGCGGCCCTGGGCTCGGTGCTGCTCCCGGTCCTCTTGCCGCCGATTCCGCTCTACCGCACCGTGATCGCGGGCGCGGCGCTGCTCCTGTTCGCGCTGGCCGTCGCGACGCCGCGGGCCGCGTTCGTCCTGGCGACCGCCTCCCTGGCCGGAGCCGGCGTCTCGGCCCTCGTCGCGGGCTCGCCGGAGCCGGCGTTCGCCGGGCCGATCCTCGCCTGCGGCCTCCTGTCCGGCTCGGCGCTGAGGCGCGTCTACGAGGTGGGCGCGGCTCCTCCGGTCGCTCCGATCCTGCCGCTCTGGCGGGGCCTCGCCGTGGCGTCCACGCTGTCCGCGGGAGCGGCCGTGCTCGGCCTCCGGACGAGCTACCTGCTGATCCGCTCCGTCCCGCCGCCCCGCGTCGTGAACGTGCTCGGGGACGACGTCGCGCAGGCGCTCCTCGGGGTCGTCTCGGTCCTCGCGGCGCTGGCCGTGGCGGCCGGGTTCCACTGCGCCGCCGCGTTCCTCGGACGGGACCTCGCCGGGCGCCGGGCGATCGACGCGGCGCTCGTCTTCTCGGCCCTCGTCGCGGGGGGCGTCGCGCTCCTCCAGAAGCTGGAGCTCGTGCCCCTCTGGCGGGCCGCGCGCTGGCAGGACTGGGGTCGCGTGCAGGGCACCTTCACCGACCCGTCGGCCGCCGGCGTCGGCGTCGCGCTCCTCATCGCCCCGCTCCTCGCCGCCGCGTCGACCGGGCCGGCGCTCGCACGGATCGCGGCCGGGGCGGGCGTCCCCCTCCTGGTGTCGCTGCTCGCCGACGCCGGGTCGCGCGCCGGGTTCGTCGGCACGCTCACGGCGGCCTCGCTCTTCGTCCTCTTCGCGCTGACCCGGCTCGCGGCC
>CAYLNK010000520.1:0-2469 GCA_964384675.1 uncultured Holophagales bacterium
GCGCGCGCGAGCGGGGCCCCGCCCGTGCTCGACGTTCGCTGCGGGCCCGCCCCCGCCTCGGCCTCGAGGTCGTCGCTCGGGCAGCGCTCCCCTCGACGCAACACGACTGCCAGCAGCGCGAGCCGAAGCGTCGCCCTCTCGAGCAGGCAGATCTGGTCGAGTCCGAGCTGGATGATCACCTGGTCGCCCGGAATCGTCGTGGCGTTGGCGAAGACGGAGGGTCCGCCCGGCCTCAGCCGAACCGGTGCTCGGGCCGCGGACGGGTCTTCAGCGTCGCGACGAGGTCGCTCACCTTCGCCACGCCGTGCGCGTCGCACCAGGCGGCCAGGTCCCTCACGATGCGCGCCGAGACGCCCGGGTCACGGAAGCTCGCGGTCCCGACCTGCACGGCGTTGGCCCCGGCGATCAGGAACTCCACGACGTTCTCGGCGGTCTCGATGCCGCCCATCCCGAAGATCGGGACGTCGGGGAGCGCGCGCCGCACCTCCCACACCATCCGGAGCGCGATCGGCCGGATGGCGGGGCCGGAGAGGCCGCCGGTGGTGAAGCCGATCTTCGGCTCGCGCCGCTCGAGGTCGATGGCGAGGCCCACCAGCGTGTTGATGAGCGACAGGATGTCGGCGCCGCTCTCCACCGCGGCGCGGGCGCAGGCGGCGATGTCGGAGACGTTGGGCGAGAGCTTCACGACGAGGGGCAGCCGCGTGCACGGGCGCACCCGCGCCACCAGCGCGCCGAGCGCGGCCGGGTCGTTGCCGAAGACCATCCCGCCCTTCACCACGTTCGGGCACGAGACGTTCAGCTCGATCGCGGCGATCCGCGGGTCGTCGGCGATCCGCTCCACCACGGCCACGTAGTCGTCCTCGGCGTCGCCCCAGACGTTGGCGATCACCGTCGCGCCGAGCCGGTGCAGCTCGGGGAGGCGCTCCGTCAGGAACGCGTCGACGCCGATGTTCTGGAGTCCGATCGCGTTCAGCATCCCGGCGTCGGTCTCGCAGATCCTCGGGGGCGGGTTGCCGTGGCAGGGGCGGAGCGAGAGTCCCTTCACCGTGATCGCGCCGAGCGACGCGAGGTCCAGGAACTCCTTGAACTCCAGGCCGTAGCCGAACGTGCCGGACGCGGTCCCGACCGGGTTCTTCAGGGCGAGGCGCCCGAGGCGGGTGGAGAGGTCGACGCTCAGAGCCGCCCCCAGTCGATGGCCGAGGGCGGCATGCAGGGGCCCTCCTTGCAGACGGTGGCGAAGCGGCCGTCGGTGGTGGGGGCGACGCAGCCGAGGCAGACGCCGAAGCCGCACGCCATCTCCGACTCGAGCGCGAAGGAGGCGTCGAGCCCCTTCTCCGCCACGATCCCGGCGAGCGTCCGGAACATCGGCACCGGCCCGCACGCGTAGACCCGCCGGTAGACGGCTCCGGCGGAGATCGCGTCCGTGAGGAGCTCGGTGACGCGCGCCCGCCGGCCCAGGGAGCCGTCGTCCGTGGCGTAGCGGCAACGGTGCGGTCCCAGGAAGCGCTCGAAGTCGGGCCGCTTCACGACGTCCCTCTCGTTCCGGCCGCCGTAGAACAGGTCCGCCGCGATGCCGCGCGCCGAGAGCCGCCGCGACAGGAGGAGGAGCGGCGCGAGGCCGATGCCGCCGGCGACCAGGGCCACGCGATCGGCGGTCGTCAGGTCGTCGAGCGGGAACGGCACGCCGAGGGGCCCGAGGATCGGCAGAGGCGTTCCTTCCGCGAAGCGCCCCAGCGCCGCCGTCCCGACCCCGACCACCTTCACCACGAACTCGAGCGCGGGCACACCGCCGACCGTGGTGACGTCGGCGATCGAGAAGGCACGCCTCAGGTACGGGCGCAGGGTGTCGCCGGCCTGGATCATCGCGAAGTGGCCCGGGGAGGCCAGCTTCCCGATCGACCCGGCCTGCACGAAAAGCGAGTAGTGCGAGGCGTCGTAGTGCAGGGTCTTCAGGACCCGGAGGGTTTCGTTGACCGCCATCGACGTCGAGGTGAGACTCGCGAGGGCGGATTATGAGTGACCGGGCGCGTCCCCTCCACCCCTATCTCGCGGGGGCGCTCACGGGGGTCGGACTCGCCGACGTCCTCCTCGGCCTGAACCCGCACCTCCTCGCCCCCGTCGCCTCGGTCCGCCTCGTGCTCGGCCTCGGCCTCCTCGGCGTGCTCGCCGCGTTCCCCCTGGCGGCCGCGCTCTCACGGCCGGCCGGGCGCCTCTTCTGGTTGACGCTGGCCGCCGGAGCGACCGCTTTCGCTCTCTTGGCCGAGGCGCAGCGCACCCTCTTCTACCCGACGCTCGGCAACGGCGCGCGGCGGGTCCTCGTCGCGGCGACGCTCGTCGCGATCCTCGTCTCCCTCACCGCGCTCGGCGCCGCGTTTCGTCCTCCGTGTGAGGCGTCGGCGCGGCGGGTCCTGGGGGCGCTCCTGCTCGCCGGCGCGCTGACGCCGGCCGTCGGCCGCCGCGCGCCCGAGC
>CAYLNK010000521.1:0-2465 GCA_964384675.1 uncultured Holophagales bacterium
GGCGGCGCTGGACGCGCGGCTCGTCCGCGCGATGCGCACGAACACGTACGTCGCCGGCACCGGCACCGTGACGGTCTCGCCCGAGCGGGCCGAGGCGATCCGGGGCGTGGCCGGCTACTACTCGCGCCTCTTCGGCGGCGACCCGGCCCTGACCAAGCTCCGCGAGGCGTACGCGATGCAGGAGCAGGTCGTGCCGGACGCGGGCCGTCGCGAGAAGCTGACGGCGTTCTTCTTCTGGACCAGCTGGGCGGCCTCGACCGAGCGGGACCCCGGCGGCACGACGTACACCAACAACTGGCCGCACGAGCCGCTCGTCGCGAACCGCCCGTCGTCCGCGAACGTGGTCTGGTCGGTCCTGAGCGTCCTCCTCCTCCTCGCCGGCATCGGCGGGCTCGTCTGGTGGGACGCCTTCCGCAGCCATCCGGAGAGCGACCCGGACGCGCCGGCCAGCGATCCGTTCGCCGGCATCCAGGCGACTCCGTCGATGAAGGCGACCGCGAAGTACCTGGTCGCCGTGGTCGGGCTCTTCGTGGTGCAGGTGCTGCTCGGAATCGTCACCGCGCACTACACGGTCGAAGGGCAGGCGTTCTACGGCCTGCCGCTCGCGAAATGGCTGCCGTACAGCCTCTCGCGCACCTGGCACCTCCAGACCGGCGTCTTCTGGATCGCCACCGCGTTCCTGGCGGCCGGGCTCTTCGTCGCCCCGATCGTGGGCGGCAAGGAGCCGCGCTTCCAGCGGCTCGGCGTCAACGTCCTGTTCGGCGCGCTCCTCGCGGTAGTGGTCGGCTCCCTCGCCGGCGAGGCGATGGCGATCCACCAGAAGCTCGGCCTGAACGCCAGCTTCTGGTTCGGGCATCAGGGCTACGAGTACGTCGACCTGGGCCGCGCCTTCCAGATCGCGCTCTTCACGGGCCTCCTCCTCTGGCTGACGTTGATGCTGCGGGCGCTCGCCCCGGCGCTCGCCCGCAAGGACGGCGCGCGGAGCCTGGTGCTGATGTTCACCGGCGCCACCACCGCGATCGGCCTGATGTACGGCGCCGGCTTCTTCTTCTCGGCGCGCACCCACCTCTCGGTGATGGAGTACTGGCGCTGGTGGGTCGTCCACCTCTGGGTCGAGGGCTTCTTCGAGGTGTTCGCGACGGCGGCGCTGGCCCTGCTCTTCGCCAAGCTCGGGCTCGTCGACAAGCGGCGCGCCGGCCTGGCCGTGATCGCGTCGTCGGCGATCTTCCTCTTCGCCGGCATCCCCGGCACCTTCCACCACCTCTACTTCAGCGGCACCCCCACCTCGATCCTGGCAGTCGGCGCCAGCTTCAGCGCGCTGGAGGTCGTCCCGCTCATCCTGATCGGCCTCGAGGCGTGGCGCACCTACCGGCTCCAGAAGGCCGCGACGTGGACCTGGCGCTACCGGTGGCCGATCCGCTTCTTCGTCGCCGTGGCGTTCTGGAACTTCGTGGGCGCCGGGCTCTTCGGCTTCCTCATCAACCCGCCGATCGCCCTCTACTACATGCAGGGCCTCAACACGACCCCGGTCCACGCCCACACGGCGCTCTTCGGGGTCTACGGCCTCCTGTCCCTCGGCCTCTGCCTGGTGATCTCCCGGAAGCTCTCCGGCGAGAAGGCGTGGAACGAGGGGGCGCTCACGGTGGCGTTCTGGGCCATGAACGTCGGCCTCGCGCTGATGGTCGCGCTGAGCCTCCTGCCGATCGGCCTCGCCCAGACCTGGGCCAGCGTCGAGCACGGCCTCTGGTACGCGCGGAGCGCGGACTTCCTGCAGCTCCCGTGGGTGCAGTCGCTCCGCTGGCTGCGCGTCGTGGGTGACACGGTGTTCGCCGTCGGCGTCGCCGCCTTCGCGTGGTTCATGGCCGGACTCCTGGGCGGCTGGAGCTACCTGAAGGAAGCTCCGGTGCGGAGCGAGGCCCCGATGTTCGGCGCCGTGCCCGAGACCGGCGGCAAGTAGCTCTCTTCCGTCTCCGGTCCTCTCGACGGGCGGCCTCACGGCCGCCCGTCGTTCGTCTGTAAGGTCCGGCGCGCTCCCGAGACCATCTCTTCCGGGACGTCGATCCGTCCCGAGGAGGTCGCGTGAGGGAAAGACCCGGTCTCTGCTCGATGCTGGCGGTGGCCTTGCTGGTGACCCCCGGGCCGGCGGCGCGCGCGGCGACGTCCCGACCGTCGACGCTGCCGCTCGCCCCGTGTCACCTGGACGGTCTCGCCGAGGAGGTTCGGTGCGGCGTCCTCGACGTCCCGGAGGATCGGCAGGCGATCGGCGGCCGGAGCATCGGCCTCCACGTCGCCGTCCTTCCGGCGCTTCGACGCGAGGCGAGGCCCGATCCGCTCTTCCTCCTGGCCGGCGGGCCGGGGCAGGGGGCGCGCGCTCTGGCACCGCTCTTCGAGAGCGTCTTCGCGCCGCTCCGGCGCCTCCGGGACGTCGTCCTCGTCGACCTGCGCGGGACCGGCGCCTCCGGCCC
>CAYLNK010000522.1:0-2461 GCA_964384675.1 uncultured Holophagales bacterium
AAGGCTGGCAGTGGCTTGGCGACGTGCTGTGGTGCGATCGTCGCGCAGCCGACGAGGCCCGGGCTGCCCCCCGCCACGAACGGCGCACCGGCCCGGGCGGCGAGCGTGCCGATCCGGCCGAGCAGCTCGGCGTCCCGCGAGGTGGCCTCGAACGTGAGGTCGCCGACCAGGAGCGTCCACGGGATGCCGCCCGGCGTGTCGACGGTCTTCTCCACGAGGTGGCGGTACAGGCCGCAGCGGGTGAGGTCCGGGCTCGCCAGGAGGTCCGCCTCCAGCTCGTCGCGGGAGACGTCGAGCAGGTGGAGCTCGAGCGGTCCGTCGATCGAGAGCCGGCGCACCAGGAGCTCGAGGCTGCGCCACGCCGCCTCGACCCGCTGGAACGAGGGGTGGTGGAGCACCGAGCGCATGAGGGACGAGGTCGTCTCGTCGACGGCGCGCACGAGCTCGTCCTTCTGCGGGTCCTCGGTCTCGGCGACGTGCGGCCGCGCCAGCTCCCGGACCAGCCGCCGCAGGTCGTCGTCCACGCCGGTCACGACCGGCACCTTCTCGGGCTTCTTCCCCTCGAGCAGCATGTCGAGGAGGCCGCCGGCGTCGGCGGGTCCGGCCGGCTCGTCGTCAGGAGCGTCCTGGTCCCCCCGATCCTGCGCCGTCCAGGAGCGGACCTCGGCCGCGGCCGACGCGAAGCCCTTCGGGTTCAGGAGCCGGCTCCGGAGGTCGCGGAGATGCTCGAAGGAAGGGACGCGGGCGAAGATCCGATCGGGGTGGAGGTCGTCCAGGGTGCGGATCGGCAGGCGGATCGGCGCTCCGTCGCCCACCGGAACCGACACCTCGGTCTCGAGCTCCTCCGGCAGGTCGTCGAAAGCGTCCCGGTCGACGCGCACGGTCCGGCGCGCGGCGACGGGTCGGACGAGGCCGCGGCTGGCGCGCCCGCTGAAGTCCCCGAGCACGAGGATCCGGAACGGCGTGTCCTCGTCGGGACGGCCCGGCCCGGCGTCGTCCCCGATCCGAACCCCGATCTCCCCGAACGAAAAAGGCTCTGACATGGTGCCCTCCGGACGGCCGTCGCGAGCTCGATCATAGCCGTGCGGGCGGACGCGAGGCCGGCGGATGAGAAAACGGGGGAGCGGCGGTTGCCGCTCCCCCGGGTCGATCGGATCAGACGAGACGGACCACCTGGTCGGTGAGCCCCTTCTCGCCCAGGACGACGCTGAGCTTCGCCTTGCCGGCGACCTTCTCGAGGGCCTCCAGCTCGCGCAGCCGCATCAGCATCGGGTTCCCCTCGAGGAGGCGGGCGGTATTGGCCTGCGACCGCATCGCCGCCGTCTCCTCGCGTCGCGTGATGAGGGTGGCTTCGGCGGCCTTCTTCGCCTCGGTCACCTTGTTGAAGAGGTCCTTCATCTCGCCCGGCAGCACGACGTCGCGGATGCCGAGCGTGACGACCTCGAGCCCGAAGGCCGCGGCGCGCTCGCGCACCAGGGACGCGAGCGTGCCCGACGCGCCGTCACGGTCCGCGAGGAGCGCGTCCAGGTCGCGCGTGCCGATCACGGCACGGAGCGCCAGCTGCGCCTCGCGGTAGAGCGACTGCTCGAGGTCCCCGGTCGACGTGACGGCCTTCACCGGGTCGGCAACGCGGTAGGTGACGACGGCGTTGAGGCGCAGCGTCACCTTGTCGGAGGTCATGATCTCCTGGCCCGACAGGTCGAGAACCCGCTCGCGCCGGTCGACGGACTGGAGCTTGACGCGCCCGATCCCCTTCCAGAACGCGTAGGTGCCCGGCCCGAGCGTGGCGTCGAGCCGGCCGTCGCGGAAGACGAGGCCCGACTGGCCCGCCTCGACGTTCAGCACGTCGAGCGCGAGCGCCGCCGTCGGCGACCCGAGGATCGCCGACAGCTTCGGGTGCTCGAGCCGCCCTCCGCTTGCGCGCGCGTCGAGCCGCTCCACATCCACCTTCCGGAAGACCGTCCAGACGACGTGGAGCCCCGGCTTCAGGACGGCCTCGAAGCGGCCGTCGACGAAGACGAGGGCGCGCTCGTCGTCGCGGAGGTCGAGCACCTCGGCCTCGCGGCCGAGGGCGCCCGAGCGCGCGATCACGTCGAGCGCGGCGCTCTTCAGGAAGACCTCGCGGACCGACGCCACGTCCACCCGCGCCTGACGGAGCGGGTCGACGAGCCAGTGCACGCCCGGCGCGAGCACGCGCTCGAACGAGCCATCGCGGAAGAGGAGCCCGCGCTCCTCCTTCCGCACCTTGAAACGACGCATCACCATGGTGGTCACCTCCTCGCGCGGGACCCGTCCCGCGCGCGCCAGGAACGTTGTCGATGGACGCCGATGACGAAGGACCTTTGGGGGGCAGGACGCCGGGCCCCACGGCCTCGGCGCGGGGCGTGCCGTGACGCGTGCTCCCCGCCGGCGATCGTCACCATCGCCCGCGTTCGACACGCGCTCAGGCGCGCCGCAGGGC
>CAYLNK010000523.1:0-2458 GCA_964384675.1 uncultured Holophagales bacterium
GGGGCGGCGCGCCGCCTGGCGCCGCTCGTGCGGCAGTGGCCCGGCGAGGCGGCCCACGCGCGCGCGGTGATGGGCCTCGACGTCCTCGCCGCCATCGGCACCGACGTCGCGCTCATGCACCTCAACGGCATCGCCCAGAAGGTGAAGTTCAAGGGACTGCAGGAGAAGGCGCGCGAGAAGATCGCCCTCGTCGCCGAGCGGCGCGGCCTGACGGCGGACGAGATGGCCGACCGGCTCGTGCCCGACCTGGGCCTCGACGACGACGGCTCGCGCACGCTCGACTTCGGGCCGCGTGCGTTCCGTGTCGGGTTCGACGAGCAGCTCCGGCCCTTCGTGCGCGACTCCGAGGGGAAGCGCCTTCCCGACCTGCCGAAGCCGGGGAAGAGCGACGACGCGGAGAAGGGCGCCGCCGCGGTGGAGACCTGGAAGGCCCTCAAGAAAGACGCGAAGACGGTCGCCTCGCAGCAGCTCCTCCGCCTGGAGCTCGCGATGTGCGGGCGGCGCCGCTTCTCGGCCGAGGTGTACCGCGACTTCTTCGTGGCGCACCCGCTGGTGGTCCACGTGGTGCGCCGTCTCGTCTGGGGTGTCTACGACGACGCGGAGCGGCTGCTCGCCACCTTCCGCGTGGCCGAGGACGGCAGCCTGGCGGACGCCTCGGACGACACGTTCGTCCTCCCGGAGGGAGCGCGCGTCGGCGTGGTCCACGCGCTCGAGCTGCCCCAGGACGCGGCCGCGCGGTGGGGACAGGTCTTCGGCGACTACGAGATCCTCCAGCCGTTCCGTCAGCTCGGGCGCGAGACGTTCCGGATCGTCGAGGCGGAGGCGGGGGAGAAAGCGCTGAAGCGGGTCGAGGGGATCAAGGTGCCGACGGGCAAGGTGCTCGGCCTCGAGCAGCGCGGCTGGCGGCGCGGCCCGGCGCAGGACGGCGGCTGCAGCTGGTGGTACGAGCGCCCCCTGCCCGGGAACCTGGAGGCGCATCTTTCCCTCGAGCCGGGCATCATCGCGGGGATGGCGCTCGAGTTCTCGGAGCAGACCCTGCGGACGGTGACGCTGGAGAGGCCCGGCACGTGGAGCGAGGGGGGCGTCCTCACGTTCGGCGCGCTCGACCCCGTCCTCTTCAGCGAGATCGTGCGCGACCTCGAGGCCCTCCGCCCGTGAAGAAGGGGTCGATCCCGTCCCCGCCCGCGCCGGCGCCCGCCGCCATCCAGCGCCCGCCCGCGGAGGTGATGTACGCGGACGAGCTGGCGCGGCTCCTCGAGGCCGACCGGGACCCGCGGCCGCCGGGATGGCGGCTGTCGCTCCAGGCCGTGCGCCGCTTCATCGTGGGCGACGAGGCGCTCTCGGTGCGGCGGAAGTTCGTCGGCAACCCGTCGCTCGTCGACCGTGCGATGGTGGCGCTCGCCACGAACCGCGGTCTGATGCTGGTGGGCGAGCCGGGTACCGCCAAGTCGCTCCTCTCCGAGCTCCTCGCGGCGGCCATCTCCGGCCGCTCGACCCTCACGATCCAGGGAGGCGCGTCGACCACGGAGGACCAGATCAAGTACTCGTGGAACTACGCGCTGCTGGTGGCCGAGGGGCCGTCGCGGCGCGCCCTCGTCCCCGCGCCGCTCCACCAGGGGCTCGCGCACGGGCAGGTGGTCCGCTTCGAGGAGATCACGCGCTGCCCTCTCGAGGTACAGGACTCGCTGCTCTCCGTCCTCTCCGACCGCGTCCTCTCGGTCCCCGAGCTCGAAGGGGAGGACGCGATGCTCTTCGCGCGCGACGGCTTCAACGTGATCGCCACGGCGAACACGCGGGACCGCGGCGTGAACGAGATGTCGAGCGCGCTGAAGCGCCGCTTCAACTTCGAGACGATCTTCCCGATCCCCGACTTCCCGACCGAGCTGGCGCTCGTGCGCGAGGAGTCGGCTCGGCTCCTGGCGCGTTCCGGTGTGCCGATCCCGCCCGACGAGAAGGTGCTGGAGGTACTCGTGACGACGTTCCGCGAGCTCCGTTCCGGTGAGACGGAGGAGGGGCAGGCGATGGAGCGGATGACCGCCGTCCTCTCCACGGCCGAGGCCGTGTCGGTCGCGCATGCCGTCGGGGTGCGGGGGTGGTACCTGCGGCAGGGGCCGGGGACGCCCGCCGACGTCGTCGAGTGCCTTGCCGGCACGGCCGCCAAGGACAGCGCCGACGACCTGAAGAAGCTGCGTCGGTACTTCGAGCAGCGGGTCGGGAAGCGGCCGGGGGAGCACTGGCGCGCCTTCTTCGAGGCCCGGCACCTCCTTCCCGGCTGAGCCCCTGATCCGTCCGGCGCGGCGACGCGTAGACTTCGGCGGCTCCCGAATCGGTGACGAGGTGACTCCATGCGAAGCGTCCGAGCTGCGTCCTCGCTCCTGGCTGCCGTCCTGGCGACCGTCCCCTGCCTCGCGGGCTCCCCGGCCCCGGCGGCGCCACCCGCCGACGCGGCGGCCCGGCT
>CAYLNK010000524.1:0-2444 GCA_964384675.1 uncultured Holophagales bacterium
AGGGGAGCCGCTCGCCGGCGCGACGATGGTGCTCGGGTGCCCCGTCGTGCTGTTCCTGTCGTCGACGCAGAAGCCCGGGCTCGTGCCCTCGGCCTCTCTCGCGCTCGCCGTGGTGATCCTGGCCCGGCGGCGGCGCGAGCCTCTCGACGCGGTGGCTCTCACGCTCGCCGCGGGCCTCGTGGCGTTCGCGGCCTCCTGCAAGTACACGTTTCTCCTGTCCGCGACGCCCGTCGCGGGGCTCCTCGTGTGGCGTGCCGCCGAGGCCCGCCGCGCGCGCCTCGCCGTCGTGGCGCTGGCCGCCTGGACCGTGGGGCTCACCCTGCCCGTCCTGGCACGGAACGCCGTCCTCGCGGGGGACCCGTTCTGGCCCTTCGCGACGGCGCTCCTGGAGGGACCCTCGTCGCCTGCGGCTCACTTCGTCCACGTCCTGCGCGAGCCGTCTCCCGCCGGACCGACGCTCGTGCGCGCGGCCGGATTCGTGCTCCCGCTCACCTCGGCGCAGACGGCGTCGACGCTGGGGCTGGGTGCGCTCGTCGGGCTGATCGCCCTCGTCCGCGCGCGCCGCCAGGCGCCGGCGGTCGTCGTCGCCGCGTCGGGCGCCGTGCTCCTCCTCGCCGTACTGGCTCAGCCCGCACCGCGGTTCTTCCTCGACCCGTTCCTCTTCGCGGCGCTCGCCGCCGGCACTCTGGCGTGGGGCCGGAGTCGACCCGTGGTCCTCCTGGCGCTCGGGCTGCAGCTGGCGGTCACCGGCGCGATGGGGCTGGGCCTTTCGGCCCGCCTCCTCCCGGGCGCGTTGCTCGGCACGGCACGGACGGGGACCCTCGCGCGAAACGCCTCGGGCTTTGCCGTCGCCGAGTGGCTGGCCGCGAACGGCGTCTCGGAGGGCGTCCTGACGAGCCTCCGGTCACGCGTCTTCCTGCCCGGGATGACCGGGGTCGACCCGATCGTCCACGCCTCGTCGACGGCGGAGGGCTACGCCGTCTTCGAGAGGCTCGTCCGAGAGCGCCGGATCGGCTCGCTCGTGTTCCGCGTGCCCTCCGCCTCCGCGCAGGGCTCGCCGTGCCGGGGGCTCGCCTTCCGAGAGGTGAGGACGTTCCGTCTCGGAGTCCGCAACCCGTTCGCGCCGCCCGAGGAGGAGACGTGGGCGCTCGCGGAGGTGCCCCCCGGCGAACGGGAGCGGCGCAGGGCGTTCGACTGTTTCCTGGGCGGGAGCTGAGCCCTCAGAGGACCTCGCCGCAGAGAGGACAGAAGACCATCCCCGCGGAGCGGACGTGACGGCACGGTCTCGGGCCGGGATCCTTCCCCTCGGCGGCGAAACGCAGCGTCAGCCGGCTCTCCGACGCCTCCGCGAAGATCACCCGGACCCGCTCCACCTCCGCCTCACCGACGGGCCTCTCGACGAAGAACGGCGTCGCGCCGTCGTGCCCGTTGCGGAGCCAGGCGATCAGCGGCGGGACCACGGCGGAGGGCAGCTTCCGGGCGATGGGGGGCTGCGTGTCGTGATAGGAGCGCGCGTAGCCCGTGTCCCTCGTGCGCGAGAGCCCGATCACCAGCTCCGTCGCGTCGGCCGCGAGCGCGTCGGCGAGGAGGGCGCGGCCGAGCCGCTCGAACGGATCGGACGGGCGCTCCTCGACGGGCTCGTCGACTCCCGAATCGTCCCCCAGCTCGAACTCGAACGCGTACGGGGACTCGGCCTCCCGCTTCTCCCAGTGGTCGAGGCAGTCCTCGAGGATCGGATCGGCGATGACGAAGAGCTCGACCTCGGAGCCGGTCGAGGCGACGAGGCCGGTCTCCAGGACCGGATTACGCGGGTCGTAGACGGCGATCTGGAGCCGTGCGCCGTTCCGCGCGAACGGAAGGGCGCGCAGGCGGCGGCGGGCGCTGCGGGGGAGCGCCGTGACGACGTCGAGCTCGGCGTCGAGGAGCTGGGCGCGGCTCGCGGACGGCACGCCGGTCGCCTTCGAGAGCGCCGTGGTGAGAGCCTCCTCGGAGACAGCACCCGTCGCGAGCAGCGCCCGCTCGATCGTCCCTCCGTGCTCACGCTGCCAGCCGGAGGCGCTGCTCAACCCCGAAAGGGTCAGCTCGCCCGACTCGGCGAGGAGCTCTCCGACGGGGAACCGCATGTCGCCTCCGGAACGAAAAGGATATCAGGAGAGGACGCGCGGGAAGTAATCGCGCCAGCGACGGTCGACGAGCGACACGGTCTCGGGGTCGGCCTCGACCACCTTCGGCATCCACGGCTTCATCCGCGCGTCGAGGAGGATCGGCGGCGTGAACGCGATGTGATTACGCACCAGCTCGCGCCAGGCGGCGTGCAGGTCGGCCGCCGGCTCGAAGCGCGTGAAGACGTGCCACAGGAACGATCGGGCGTCCCGCGCCGCGGCCTCGGCGTCGTCCACCAGCGCCACCAGCGGCCAGCCGGCGAGCGCGGGGTCGGCCGCCAG
>CAYLNK010000525.1:0-2382 GCA_964384675.1 uncultured Holophagales bacterium
CCAGCCCGCGACAGGAGCGCCAGCGCGGCCCCCCGCCGGCCGGCGTTGTCGTCGTCCGCCAGCGCGACGGCGCAAGCCGAGGCCACCGCGGGCGTGAACCGGAGAGCGAGCGCGGCGAGACTCCGTTCGCGCACGCGATAGTCGGCGTCGCCGAGGAGTAGGAGAAGCAGCGCCTCGCTCTCGTCTCCCGGCAGGTCGGCCAGCACGGCCGCGGTGCGCCACCGCACGGCCGGGTCCGGAGAGGTGATCTCCCCACCGAGCGCGGAGCGAGGCGGCTCGGGCGGGGGCGGCTCCGGGAAACCGAGGCCGAGGATCCCGCTCGGTGGTGGGGTCCCGCGATTCCAGCTCATGGCGTCTCCGGTGCTCCGAGGAGGAGCTCGAGGTCGAGCAGCGACGTGGCCCGCGGCGGGGGCACGGTCCCGGCGACGGGAGGACGGGGCGGGTCGGGGGGAACGACGTCGGCGTCGTCGATCTCCTCGACGCCGTCGACCCGGTCGACCCGCAGCGCGCACGGCCGGCGGTCGAGGACGATCAGGACGTCCCCCGTTCCGGGCGGCACGCCGGCGGAGACGGCGCGTCCGACGTCCAGGACGCCGAGCGCCTCGCCCCGCACCAGGGTGACCCCCGCGTAGGTATCGGGTGCCCCCGGCAGAGGCGTCAGGCGGCGCAGCCTCGAGGCCTCGCGGACGGCGTCGAGCGGGATGGCGAAGCGCTCGCCGGCGACGTGGAACGCCAGGTACGCGCCTACCATGAGAGCCGTTCCCCGCCGCGCGCCCCGGAGACGAGCAGGCCGGTGTCGAGCGTCAGGGCGAGGTCGCCACCGGCGATCTCGGCGGTGCCGGTGATCACCGGGTGCCGCGGGATCTCCGGAGCGAGCGGCCTGAAGACCAGGTCCTCCAGCCCCTCGATCCGCGAGACGAGGAAGCCGACGCGGTGGCTCCCCTCCTCGGCAACCACGACCGCGCGGCGTCCCACCTCGGTGTCCTGCGCGAGACCGAGGAGGGCGTCGAGCCCGACGATGGGGATCGACTCCCGGCCGTCGTTCGTCGGGTCGGTCCCTCCCGCAGCCGGAGAGCCCGGCTCGACCAGGTAGGTGAACGCCACGCTCGCGCTCGGGAAGGCGAAGAGCCTCCCGCCGCTCCGCACGAGGAGCGCCTCCACCACGGCGAGGGTCATCGGGACGACGACGTCGAAGGTCGAGCCGGCGCCGACGTCCGTGCGCACCTCCACGCGGCCCTTGAGCGATGCGAGGGTCGAGCGGACCACGTCGAGGCCCACGCCTCGCCCCGAGACCTCGGAGACCGCCGCCGCCGTGGAGAAGCCGGGCCGGAAGATCAGCTCGAGCGGTCGCGCGGGATCCGGGTCGGAGGCCTTCAGGACGCCTCGTTCCCGTGCACGGCCGAGGACCGCGCCCGCGTCGATCCCGCGTCCGTCGTCGGTCATCCGGAGGAGGACCTCGCGCCCTCGCGTCTCGGCGGTGACCACCAGGCGTCCCGCGCGCGGCTTGCCGGCACGCTCGCGCTCCGCGGGCGGCTCGATCCCGTGGTCGACCGCGTTTCGCACCACGTGGAGGAGCGCGTCGGCGAGCGCGTCGGCGACCACCTTGTCGATCTCGGTCTCGCCGCCGACGACCTCGAACGAGATCTCCTTCCCCTGCGCCGTGGCGATGGAACGCGCCGCCCGGGCCAGCCGGGCCGTGATCTGGTCGACCGGGATCAGGCGGGTGGCGAGGGCGGCTCCGGAGAGCCCGGAGACCGACCGATCGAGCTGGGCGAAGGCGCGCTGGGCGTCGATCCGGGCGCGCCGGTCGTCGGGAGCCGCGAAGAGGCGGGCGAGCGCGTTGCGGAGAGCCCCGCGCGCCAGAGCGAGCTCCCCGGCCAGGTCCAGGAGCGCGTCGATCTTCTCCAGCCCGACCCGCACGCTGGACGACGCCTGGGACGGGCCCTCCTCGACCTGTGGCTCGGCCTTGACCGGCGGGTCGTAGAGGGGGACCCAGGACGTCCCGCCGCAGCGAGCGGCCACCTCGGCTCCGGGAATCGACGGGGGGGCGGCGACGAGGAGCCGGAAGCTCATCCGGTCCGCCGACGACGACTCGCCGGGGAACGTCCCCACCAGCTCGCCGAGCACGCCGGCGGCGGCCATCCCGGCGCGCAGCGTCTGGTCGAACGTGTCGAAGTCCAGCTCGAGCGGCACGAGGAGGACCCGGGACCCCTTCCTGACGCACTCCTCGAGCCGGTGCCGCTCGTACTCGGTGAAGAGCCTGTCCAGCTCTTCCGGTATCGAAAGAGCCGGCGACGCCTGTCCGGTGCCGGCCCTCGGTGCCGCCGCGGCGCGGAGCCGCTCGCGCGCGCCGGCGTCGATCTCCGGGTTCGCCGCGCCGCC
>CAYLNK010000526.1:0-2378 GCA_964384675.1 uncultured Holophagales bacterium
GGGCCCGCCAGGTCCCCGTCACCAGCTTGAGCAGGAGACGCACCCGGTCCCGCGACGGCAGGTACTCGTCGACGAGCCCCTCGTATCCGGCGAGCGGTCCCGAGACGATCCGGACACGCTTGCCCTTCTCGAGCGCCGGCCGGGGCCGCTCGAAGACGAAATAGCCGCGGCCGCCCTCGCGCTCCCTGAGCACCGCCACCACCTCGTCCTCGACGCCGGCGAACCGGTCCCCGAACCGGACGACGCGCTGGACTCCCGGACAGAAGTTGACCGGCGCGAACTGCTCGGCGAGCGCGAAGCGGGCGAAGACGTAGGACGGAAAGAGGGGCACCGGGCTCGTGGGCGCATTCCGGTACGTGCGCGGCTCGAGGACGCGCGGACAGTAGACGTCGATCCCCCGGCTCTCGAGCATCTCCAGCGCCAGCTTCTCCTGCTTCGGCTTGGAGCGCACGAGGAGCCAGGCCGGCGCGCACTCGGAAGGGGCCAGGAGCATCGCCGGCACGATACTACGGGGCCGCGCGGGAGCTGGACGAGGTAATCCTCACTCCCTTCGTGCACGTCTACGCCCCGGGCCCACGGTCCGGAACGGAGCTCGAACGATGACGAAGCGACTGGTCCTCTCCCTCGGGATCCTCCTCTCACCGGCCGTCGGGCTCGCCGACGTGCTGATCCCGTCGACGGTCTTCCGGGACGGGGCCGGAGGGGCGAAGTTCCAGAGCGACGTGCGGGTCTTCAACGCGACCTCGGCCCCGATCCTCTTCACGCCCGTCTTCTACGACCAGACGACCGGGAGCGTCGTCGAGAAGCCCCAGATCACGGTCCCTCCCCGCCAGCAGCTGGCCTACGACAACGTCCTCTCGAGCCTCTTCGGCCTGGCCGGAGGGGCGTCCGGCCCGTTCGGGCCGGTCCGGCTCCGCACGAGCGCGGCCGCCGGGTCCCTGATCGTCTCGTCGAGCGTCGACAACACGAACGGCTGCGGAAACGGATCGGTCTCCGGGCAGTGGCTGCCGGGCCTGGACGCCACGGCGGCCCTCACCGCCGGGACGCTCGTCCAGCTCGCGGCGAGCGGCTCCTCCTCCGCGGGGTACCGCACCAACGTGGCCTTCACGAACCCGGCGGACCAGGCGGCCACGGTGACGGCCCGGGTGAGGAAGGGGGACGGCACCCTCCTCGCGACCGCGACCCTCACGGTCGACGGGAACGGCTTCCGGCAGGTGGGCCTCAACGAGGACACGTTCGGCGGGATCGGCTCGACGACCGACACGAACCTCTGGCTCGAGGTCTCGAGCGACCGGGCGGTCCTGGCCTTCGCGTCGGTCATCAGCAACACGTCCGGCGATCCGTTCGCGATCGTCATGACACCGGAGCCGGCGACCGCCGTCGCGCCCGCGGTCGACTTCACGGTCACGCCCTCCGCGCCTCAAACGGCCCAGTCCGTCACGTTCACGGACGCCTCGACCGGCCTGCCCCAGGCCGGCGTCACGCACACCTGGGCGTTCGGCGACGGGAGCACGGCGATCTCGGGGGCCACCGCCAGCCACACGTACGCGACGGCCGGGACCTTCAAGGCCGCGCACTTCGTCACGACGCCCGGAGGCACCGGCGTGAAGTCGAAGGACGTGGTCGTCACGGCGCCGATCACCAAGCAGGAGCTGACGATCGTCTCGAGGCAGTTCTCGTTCGAGCCGAAGGACGTGACGCTCCTCGTCGGCACGACCTACAAGCTCACCTGGACGAGCGCCGACGTGATCCACGGGATCGGCGGCCTCTCGGCGCTCGGCATCATCAACTGCGACGTCGTGTCGATCACCCGACCGTGCGTCGTCGACAACTTCAAGCCGACCGCCAACCAGGTGAAGAAGTACAGCTACGCCTGCTCGCAGACGTCCTGCGGCTCGGGGCACAACTCGATGACGGGGTCGATCACCATCGCGAACCCGTGAGCGGGCGCACGGCGAACAGCTCCCCGCTCGGGTCGGTGAAGACCCTCTCGAAGGACGGGTCTCCCGCGATCCAGCCGGCCTCCGGCTCCTCCATCCCGGTCCGCCTCACGACGATGAAGCCGACGCCCATCCGGGCCACGTTCGCGCGCCACTCCCGCTCGATCCGGATCGCGCGCGGGAACGGGGACGGTCCGCTCGCGGGGTAGAAGCGCGACTCCGGCTCGCGGAACGTCGGCACGTAGACGACGCGGTTCTGGAGCCCCGTCCCGGCGTACAGGTACGGCTGGTTCGTCCCGACACACGCGACGACGGCGCCGCGGCCCCGGGTCCTCCCGTCCAGCTCTCGGGCGAGCGGCTCGCGATCGAGCCGGTGCGTCTCGTAACGGCGGACCATCCACGCGCCCGGCAAGGCGACCAGGAGGGCGAGGCCGGCCA
>CAYLNK010000527.1:0-2377 GCA_964384675.1 uncultured Holophagales bacterium
GACCGGGTCGACGGCGAGGCCGGCGATCTCGGAGGCGCTCGCCGCCGCCGGCAGCGCGACCCGGGAGTCGCCCACGCGGAGCGTCCGGAGGTCGGGCGTCAAGTTGACCACCTCGCCGCCGCGCCCGGCCTCGAGCCAGCCGGTCAGATCGCCGAGCAGCGCCTCGTAGGCCGGGCCGGCACGCCACAGGTCGGGTGCGGTCAGCGCCGCGATCCGCCCCCTCCCGACCGCGCGCCCGACGATCCAGGGTGCGTCCCCGAGGCGCCCGAGCACGACGCCGCCGATCGGCAGCGTCGCCTGCCAGGCCGGGAAGCCGAGGAAGGACGCGCGGCGATCGGCGAGCATTCCGGTCACGGGCGAAGGGAGGAGGCTCTCCTCGCCGGCCGACCCCGTGGACGGCAGCGGCAGCGTCGCAAGCCTGGGCGGCTCGCCCAGGAACAGGAGCGCCCCACCGTCCGTAACGAAGCGAAGGAGCGTCGCCTCCGGCCGGCCGGACAGCTCCTCCCGCCTGAATCCGGCGAGGACGACGAGGTCGATACCGGAGAGGCCACCCGCCAGGCGGTCGATCGGATCGACGGCTTTCTCCCCGCCCCGGACGATCGTCGTCGTCGCGCCGAGGCGGGTCAGCCGCTCCACCTCGCCTCGCTTCGCCAGGGCCTCCCCGGCCGCGCGCGCCTCCCAGCCCGGCGCCGCCGCCAGGACGAGCCGCCGCGCGGGACGGGAGCGCGTCACGACGGGAACGACGAGCGCGTCGCCGTCCTCGCCGATCCCGGCCCGCACCAGCGCGAACGACACCCCTTCGGCCGCCGGGCGAACGCGGACGTCGAGGCCGACGACCTCCCGCGCCGACGAGATCTTCCGCGTTGCCTCCGCCGAGACGCCGCTCGTGGGCCGCACCGAGAGCGTCACCTCGCGGCCCGCGGCGCGTCTCACGTCGAGCGTCGCGTGCAGCAGGCCCGCCTCGCCCGCCCGGATCTCGGCCGGCAGCTCCCACGAGACGATGTCCACCCGGGGGCGCCCCGGCCGGAACACCACGGCGTTCGCGTCCGTCCCGTCGTCCGCGAACCCCGCCCGCGCCGTGACCAGACAGGGACGCGCCGCGCCGGGGCGTGCGCACGCCGCGTCGCGGACCGCGCCGGGAAGCGACAGGCTCCCCGACGTCTCGACCACGCGGCGCACCGCGCGGGTGTGGACGAGGGAGCCGTCGAGCGCGAGGAGGGCCACGAGCGCGAGGACGACGGCGAACGGGACGACGGCGGTGGCCCGCCCGCGCGGGGTGTCGGCCAGGCGGAGCGCGAGCGCGACGACCAGGAGCGCGACCGGCCAGCGCGATGGCGTCCTGGGCGCTGGCAAGTCATCGATCCGGGTCCCGCCGCGAGCCGCGAGCGACGCGTCGTCGAGCGGATGCGCCGGAGCTCGAGCCTCGCGGCTCACGGTCACGGCGACGCGCCCGTCCTCGCGCACGTACCGTCCGGGCGCGACGTCGGCGAGCCCGAGAGGCGCGCCTCCTTTCCAGGGCGCGTGCCCGCCCGACGGCGCCCCGTCGGAGACGACCGTTCGTCCCGCCTCCAGGAGGATCACGCGGGCGATCGCCACGAGCGTCGGACCGTGCGCCCACCGGCCGAGGTCCTCCTCGGTGGCGGCCGCGACGAGGGCCGGTCCGCGGCGAGAGAGGACCGGCGCGACGATCGGACGGAACGACGGATCCTCGACGAGCGCGAGTGACGAGCCGAGCTCGAGCGCCCCCACCCCGGCGGCCAGCGCCGGGTCCTCGGCGAGCGCCACGCCGCCGACGGAGGCCGTGCGCGCGAAGGATCCTGCCGACGTGACCGGCACGACGCAGAGCCCGGCCCGCCCTTCGGCTCCCTCGAGCGAATCGACGACGGTCACCTCGTCGCCCCCCGCGCCCATCTCCGTGCCGGCCACCTCGAGGGCGGCGGCCCAGAGCCGCGCCGCGGGCGTGCGCCCCGCGTTCGTCACTCGTTGCGCGGACCGAGGCTCTTCCGCGGCCGGCGAGACCAGGCCCGGTCTCAGCGGAGCCGCCCGGAGGTACCGAAACGTCCCGAGCGGCCGCAACGTCTCGCCCGGCTCCACGAGGCCCGAGACGACGATCACGTCCCCGTCGAGCTCGCCCGCCGCGCGCACCAGGCACGCGAGGGGCGTCGCCGAGCACGAGCCGAGCGTCCGGCGCGCGCGCTCCCCCGCCTCGAGCGCCTTCGGCGTCGCCTCCACGAGCGCCCGGTCGCCCTCGAGCGTGAGCGCGAGCGCCGGCCCTCCGGAGCCCGTCACGAGCGCCCGGGCGTCGTTCCAGCGCGGAGACCCCGGCTCCACCAGGACGACGAGCGGGCGCAGGTCCGCGCGCCGCGCGAGGACGAGG
>CAYLNK010000528.1:0-2375 GCA_964384675.1 uncultured Holophagales bacterium
CGAGAGCCGGGGCCGGGGCAGGGGCCGTCGCGGCCGGCGCCGCGGGAGCCGTCGGGGCGGGAGCTTCGGGGGCGTCGGACATCTTCTTCTCCTTGACGGCCGGGGTGGGCGGCGCCGCGAGATAGGCCTTCGCGTCGGCGCGCGGGAAGAGGGGGGCGGCGGGGACGAGCGGCGCGTCGAGCGGCAATCCGCCCCAGACGAGGTCGGCCTCGGCGAGCGAGGCGATCTGCTTCGGCGCGCCGAGGCGGCGCAGGATCTCCTCGCTGCTCCGCGGCGCGATCGGGGCCAGGAGGACCGCGGCGACGCGGAGCCCCTCGAGCGCGTTGTGGTGGATCCGGTGGAGGGCCGGCGTGACGCCCTCGGCCTTCACCCGCTTCCACGGCTCCTTGCCCGCGATGTAGCCGTCGATCGCCGTGACGAGGACCCGGATCGCCTCGGCGGCCGCGTCCAGGTGGTACGACGTGAACGCCGCGCGCCACGCCGCGACGGCGGCCTCGGCCGCGACCTTCACCTCGTTGTCGTCGCATCGCTCGGACGGCGTCCTGCCGCCGAAGGCGTCCGCGGCCATGCGCACCGCGCGCGACAGCGTGTTGCCGAGGCCGTTGGCGAGGTCCGCGTTGTAGCGGGTGAGGAACGCCTCGTCGGAGAACGACGCGTCCTGCCCGAACGTCATGTCGGCGAGGAGGTGCCAGCGGAGCGCGTCGACGCCGTAGGCGGCCACCAGCTCGTCCGGCCGCACGACGTTCCCGACGGACTTCGAGATCTTCCGGGCGTCGCGCAGCCACCAGCCGTGGCTGACCACCTGACGCGGCAGCGGCAGCCCCGCCGACATCAGGAAAGCCGGCCAGTAGACCGCGTGGAACCGGAGGATGTCCTTCCCGATCACGTGGACGCCCGGCCAGTACCGCTGGTACAGGGACTCGTCGCCGGAGCCGAAGCCGAGCGCGCTGATGTAGTTGGTCAGCGCGTCGAGCCAGACGTAGACGACGTGCCCGGGGTGTCCCGGGAACGGGAGGCCCCAGGTGATCGCGGTGCGCGAGACCGACAGGTCCTTGAGGCCCGACGCCACGAACGAGCGGACCTCGTTGAGGCGCGACTCGGGGAAGACGAACGGCTGGCCGTCGACGCCGGTCTCGTACAGCTCGAGGAGGCGCGGCCCGTACGCCGAGAGGCGGAAGAAGACGTTCTCCTCCCGCTGCCACTCCGGCTTCGTCCCGTGCACGGAGCAGTTGCCGTCCACGAGGTCCTTCTCGGGGTAGAACGTCTCGCAGCTCGCGCAGTACCAGCCCTCGTGACCGGCCACGTAGAAATCGCCCCTCGCCTCGATCCGCCGGATGATCTCCTCGACGCCGATCCGGTGCCGGGGCTCGGTGGTGCGGATGAAGTCGTCGATCGAGACGTCGAACTGCCGTCCCAGCTCCCGGAACGCGGGGGCGAGGCGGTCGGCCACCTCGATCGGCGCCACTCCCTCGCGGCGGGCCACCTTCTCGATGTTCTGCCCGTGCTCGTCCGTCCCGGAGAGGAACCGGACGTCGTCGCCCATCAGCCGGTGGAAGCGGGAGAGGGCGTCCGTGACCACGGACGTGTAGAGGTGACCGATGTGGGGACGGTCGTTGGTGTAGTAGATCGGGGTGGTGAAGTAGCGGCGCGCCATCGGACCGCGGAGGATACCTTGGGCAGCTCCTAGCCGAGCCGTCCCGCCCGGTGGAACGAGAACCAGCGCCCCTGCCCGACGACGAGGTGGTCGAGGAGCGGGATCCCGATCTCCTGCCCAGCCGCCGCGAAGCGGCGCGTCGTCTCGCCGTCCTGGGCCGACGGCTCGGGGTCGCCGGACGGGTGGTTGTGGTACAGCACCAGGCCCGACGCCCCGGAGAGGATCGCCTCTCTGAAGAGCGGCGCCGGCGCGACCGACGCGTGCCCCACCGCCCCGCGAAACACCACGGCGTCGCGCACCAGCCGGTTCTTCGCGTCCAGGAGGAGCGCGCCGACCACCTCGCGCGCCTCGGCCGCGAGCGACACCATCAGGTAGCGGGCGGCCGCCTCGGGATCGCCCATCAGGTCACGGCCGGCGAGCGAGCTCTCCAGGTGCCGGCGCGCGATCTCCAGCACCGCGGCGAGGCGCGCGGCCTTCGCCGTGCCGACCCCGCGCGCCGAAAGGAGAAGATCGGCGGGGCCGCGCCCCAGGAGCCCGGACAGCCCTCCGCGAGCGAGGAGGTCCCGGGCCATCTCCAGCACCGGGCGTCCCGCGCGTCCGGTTCCGAGCACCAGCGCGACCAGCTCCTCGTCGGTCAACGCGCTCGGACCCCGGGCGAACAGCTTCTCGCGCGGACGGTCCTCCGGAGCGGCCTCGGCGAGCCGGCCGGTCACCGGGCCCC
>CAYLNK010000529.1:0-2366 GCA_964384675.1 uncultured Holophagales bacterium
GCGCGGGGGAGCGGGTCGGCTTCGTGCCGACCATGGGCGCGCTCCACGGCGGGCACCTCGCGCTCGTGGCCGAGGCGCGCCGCCGCGCCGGGCACGTGGTGGCGTCGATCTTCGTGAACCCGAAGCAGTTCGGTCCGAACGAGGACCTGGCTCGCTACCCGCGCGACCTGGCGGGGGACCAGGCGAAGCTCGAGGCGGCCGGCGCCGAGCTGCTCTTCGCCCCCACCGTCGGCGAGATCTACCCGGACGGCTTCGCGACGACGGTGCACGTCGCGGGCGTGACCGAGGGGATGGAGGGCGCCCGGCGCCCCGGGCATTTCGACGGCGTGGCGACGGTCGTCGCCCGGCTCTTCGGGCTCGTCCTCCCCGACGTCGCGGTGTTCGGGGCCAAGGACGGACAGCAGGCGGCGGTCATCCGGCGGATGACGCGGGACCTCGGCCTGCCGATCGAGATCGTCGTTCACGACACCGTGCGCGAGCCGGACGGTCTCGCCCTCTCCTCGCGCAACGCGTACCTGTCGGCCGAGGAGCGGAAGAAGGCGCCGGCGCTCTTCCTGTCGCTGCTGGCCGGGCACCTCGTCTACCAGCTCGGCGAGCGCAAGGCCGAGAAGATCGTGTCCGCGGCGCGGAAGGCGCTCGAGGCGGAGCCGGCGTTCCGGCTCGATGCCCTCGACCTGGTCGACGCCGACACGATGCAGCCGCTCGCCACCGTCGACCGTCCCGCCATGCTGGCGATCGCGGCGTTCCTGGGGAAGACGCGCCTGATCGACAACGTCCGGTTCGGGTGAGGGAGGGAG
This sequence comes from uncultured Holophagales bacterium, assembly GCA_964384675.1. Classification (GTDB taxonomy): domain Bacteria; phylum Acidobacteriota; class Thermoanaerobaculia; order UBA5066; family UBA5066; genus CAYLNK01. Next base: position 798 of record CAYLNK010000529.1, read on the forward strand.
GACCGGGCGACTACCGCGGCCTCTCCCGGGCCGCCGTGCGCGCCAGCGTCTCGATCGTGACCGAGGCGAACGTGCCGCGTACCAGCTCGTCCACCTCGTCGAAGAGGCGGCGGAGCGCGCCGTCGACGGGGCCCGACCCGGGGCGTCCGCCGAGGAGCGCCTGGCCGGGGACCCGGGACCTCTCGAAGACCGAGATCACGTCGAGGACGGTGAGGCTCGACGCGGGGCGGGCGAGCCGGTAGCCGCCCCCGACGCCCCGCGCGCCCACCGCCAGGCCCGCGCGCACCAGCTGCTGGAGCACCTTGGCGAGCGCTGTCCGGGACATCCCGTGCCGCTCGGCCATGCCGGACACGGTGACCGGCTCGTCTCCGGCGACCGACATCTCGAGCACCGCGTAGAGGGCGTAGCGGGCCGAAAGCGAGACCGTCACGGGACGCAGCGTCTCACGTGGCCCGGGACCGTTCCAGGTCCAGGTCGAGACAGAGACGTGGGGCGAGCGTGAATCCCTCGCGCTGCAGGAAGAGCATCAGGTCGCGGCTCTCCCACGCGACCTCCGTCTGGAGCGTCCGGATCCCGAGGCCGAGGAGGTTGGTCCGGAGCTGGTCGACGAGCGCGGAGCCGACGCGCCGACCCCAGAAGTCGGGGCGGACGCCGATCACGTCCATCACGGCCACCCGCTCGGTGATGCCGAACTCGCCGTAGTAGACGCGCGCGAGGAGGAAGCCGACCACCGAGCCGTCCAGCTCGGCGGCCAGGGAGACCGCGATCCCCGTGTCGCCGAACGCCTGCTTCAGCTTCAGCCGGAAGAACTCGTCCCGCCGCCGGCCCACGAGGCGGGCGTCGATCGAGACGATCGCCTCCTCGTCGGCCGGTGTGAGGCTCCTGACCACGACCTCGTCCCGGGCCGGTGTCTCGTCGTGCATGCGTCGCTCCTTCACGCGATGAGCTGGCCGCCGTCCACGCGCAGCACCTGGCCGGTGACGTGCCGCGCGAGGCCGGAGCAGAGGAAGAGGACGGCGCCCGCCACGTCCTCGGGCCGGCCGAGGCGGCCCAGCACCGTTTCGTCGAGGGCGCGCTGCCGGTACTCCGGGGCGAGCGATCCCGTCATCGGCGTGTCGATCCAGCCGGGCGCCACGACGTTCACGCGCGTCCCGTGGCGGCCCAGCTCGCGGGCCGCCGTGCGTGCGAGGCCGATCATCCCCGCCTTGCTCGCGGCGTAGTTCGCCTGGCCCACCTTGCCGCGCTCGCCGTTGATCGAGGCAACGAGGACGACGTTGCCGCCGCCCGCCTTCCGGAGGACGGGCGCCGCGCTCCGCAGGAGATAGAACGCCGACCCGAGGTTCGTGCCGAGCACGCTCTCCCACGCCTCGTCGGTCATCTTCGCGAGGAGCGCGTCGCGCGTCGTCCCCGCGCAGTGGACGAGGGCGTCGAGGCGTCCCTCCTCCCGCTCGACCGAGGCGATCGCCTCGGCGGCGTCGGCCGCGTGGGCGAGGTCGCACGCGACGGAGCGCGTGCCGGGCGGGCCGGTGTGTCCTTCGCGGTCGGCCGAGACCACCCGCGCCCCCGCCG
>CAYLNK010000530.1:0-2362 GCA_964384675.1 uncultured Holophagales bacterium
GGCCTCGTCCGGGCGCCGTGGCGCGCGCGGCCGCTCCCGCCCCTGCGCCGGCTCTCCCGCGTCTTCCCCTCTCCGGCTGGGCTCACCGGAGGCTTCGGCAACCCGATCGCGCTCTCGCGAGACGGAGCTCTCCTGGCGTTCGTCGGGACGACGGACGAAGGCCGCGCCCTGTTCCTCTGGCCCGAGGATCGCGACGCGCCGGCGCGCCTCCCCGGCACGGAGCAGGCCGACTCCCCGTTCTTCTCGCCCGACGGCCGGTGGGTCGGCTTCGCGGCCGGTGGGAAGCTGATGAAGGTGCCGGCGTCGGGGGAGGGCAAGCCGGTCGCGGTGGCGGACGCCGCTCTCGGCGCGGGCGCCGCCTGGCTCGACGACGACACCATCGTCTACAGCCCCGGGTACGACACGCCCCTGATGCGCGTCCCGGCCGGAGGCGGCCGCGCGGTCCCGCTGACGGTGCTGGACGTCGCTCGCGGCGAGAGGACCCACCGGTTCCCCGAGCCGCTGCCGGGCGGGGAGGAGCTGGCGTTCGTGGTGGGGGACTCGTCGATCACCACGTTCGACGACGCCCGCATCGAGGCCGTCTCGCTCCGATCGGGCCGGCGCCGCCTCCTCCTGAAGGGCGCGTCGTACGTGCGCGTCGTCGCGGACGCCGGCGGCCGGCCCGCGCTGGTCGTCTCGCGCAACCAGGACCTCTCGGTCGTCGCGCTCGACCCGGCGAGCCTCGCCCCGGTCTCGGTGCCCGTCTCGCTCGCCGAGCCGGTGCGGGTCACGACGTCCGGCGCGGCGGCGTTCGCGCTCTCGCGCGACGGGGACCTCGTCGCGCTCTCCAGCCAGTCCGAGGAGGAGCGCCGGCTCGTCTGGGTCGACCGCTTCGGGCGTGTGGAGCCCGCTCTCGACGTGTCGCGCCATTTCCTGTTCCCCAAGCTCTCCCCGGACGGCACCCGGGCCGCGGTGGTGGTCTGGGACCGGACGTACGACGTCTGGACGGCCGACCTCGCCAAGGGGACGCTCTCTCGCGTGACGTTCGGCGCGGCGCACAGCTCGCGCCCCGTCTTCACGCCCGACGGCCGCGGCCTCGTCTTCGCGTCGTGGCGCCCGGGCCTCGCCGCCGTCCTCTGGGAGACGCCGCTCGACGCGAGCCTGCCGCCCCGACGGCTCCTCGCCTCGGAGTCGAACGACCAGCGCCCGTGCTCGATCTCGCCCGACGGACGGCACCTGGTCGTGAACGAGTTCACGCCGCGCGGGCGGAGCGATCTCCGGGTCGTGGCGCTCGCGGAGCCCGCCGCGCCGGAAGGGGATGCCGTCGGCCCGTCCGTCGGCATGGCCGAGGACCTGCTCAGCACACCCTCGATCGAGAGGGACGCGGAGTTCTCGCCGGACGGACGGTGGCTCGCGTACGTCTCGAACGAGTCCGGGCAGGAGGAGGTCTACGTGCGGCCGTTCCGGGGCGGCGGCGGGCGGATCGTGGTGTCGCACGGCGGAGGGAGCTGGCCCGTCTTCGCACGGAAGGGGCGCGAGCTCTTCTACCGGCACGGCCGGAAGGTCTACTCGGTGAGCTACGACCTGTCGCCGGGCTTCACGGCGGAGGCCCCGAGGCTCCTCTTCGAGGCGCCCACCGTCGACACGCGCTTCGACGTCGACCCGTCGGGGGCGCGCTTCCTGATGGTGGCCGCGGGCCCGCGGGAGGGGCTCCGCACGGAGCTGCGCGTGGTGCTGGGCTTCGCCGGGCAGGTGGCCCGCCGCCTGGCGCCGTCCGGCCGGCCCTGACGGCGTCGCCCCGCGCTACGCCACCCAGTACCAGTTCGTGAAGAGCACGGTGAAGAGCGCCAGGAGGAGCAGCGAGAGCGTGGTGACGATCCGGTCGACCCACGGCCGCTCGCCCCGGCGCGCCAGGAGGACGAAGGCCGGGAAGAGGACCCAGACGTAGCGGCGCTCGCTGGCCAGGGACCCGGTGAACGCGTTCACGAGCGCGCCGGCGACGACGAACGCGCCCTCGCCCCAGCGCCGCTCGGAGAGGAGCCACGAGCCGAGGGCCAGGAACAGGAGCGCGAAGGCGCCGTCGACCCAGGCGTCCACGGGGAGCGTCCCCCCGAGAAGCGCGTGGCCCCAGCCGTCCGGCGGCCGGTGGAGGAGATCGAGGAAGGGCCGGAGCGGGCTGGTCCCGTGACGGCCCCAGGCCCTCTGCGACGAGAGGAACGCCAGCGGGTCGCCGAAGCGGGAGCCGAGGTACGCCATGTACGCGAGGAGCCCCGCCGGCGTGGCCGCGATCGCGAGGAGCCCGGCCGGCGACCGGCGACCGCCGTCCCCGGGCGTCCGCCCCCGCCACCAGGCGTCGGCGAGCAGGAGCGCGACCAGGACCCCC
>CAYLNK010000531.1:0-2346 GCA_964384675.1 uncultured Holophagales bacterium
CGCGGACGCGGGCGTAGCCGAGCGTGAGATTGACCGCCTCGGACGCCACGGTCGCGACCGCGGCCCCGGCGAGGCCGTGCCGCGGGATGAGGACGAGGTTGAGCCCGACGTTCACCGCCGCCGAGACCACCGTGAGCCGGAACAACGTGTCCTCGTGCCCGAGCGACACGAGCAGCGTCCGGTAGTTGCGGCTCAGGAAGAGGAGCCCGGTCGACCAGATGAGGATCTGGAACGGGAGCACGGCCGCGCGGTACGCCGGACCGAAGACGAGGTCGAACGCCGCGGGCGCGAGGAGCGTCCCCGCCACCGCGCAGCCCAGCCCGGCGGCCCCGGTGAGCCGGAGGGAACGGTCGACGACCCCCGCGATCCGGTCCATCCCCGCTCTGTGGACGCGATCGAAAACCGGCGTCACCGCGTTGAAATAGACGTTCAGCGCCAGCGCGGGAGCGAGGAGGAACCGGTACGCGGCCCCGTACTCGCCGGTCGCCGACCGGCTCATGACGAGACCGACCATCAGCATGTCGAAGTTCAGGTTGATCATCGACATCGTGCGCGTCAGCGTGAGGGGAAGGGCCGCCCGGATCAGGCTCTTCCAGAGCGCGGCCGGCGCCCCGAGGCCTGGCCATCCGTAGCGGCGGACGTAGAACCGCACGGTGACCGCGGCGCCGAGCAGCTGCGCGAGGAGGTAGACCGCGGCGACGCGGAGGACGTGCTCGGGCCCGCGGACGAGGAGCATGGTCCCGGCGAGCGTCACGGCCTGAACCACGACCTCGGCGCCGCCGACCACGTGCATCGCCTCGGCGCCCTGGGCCACCCAGCCGAGGTCCACCACCACGATGAAGAGGTAGAGGCCGTACAGGAGCATCGTCTGCCGCTCGAGGTCGCCGCGGCCGGGCAGGGCGAGCACCACCGCGACGAGCACCGCGAACGCCAGCGCCGAGAGGACGAGGCGGATGGCGAGGACCGCCGCGACGAGCCGGCGGACGGCCGCCGGGCCCGGGTCGCGCACGATCTCGCGCGGCCCCAGCCTGGGGAACCCCGCGCTCACGAGGAGCTCCGGATAGGAGAGGACCGTGAGGGCGAACGTCACGACCCCGAACGAGGCCGCGCCCAGAACGCGAGCCAGGTAGACGTTCGTGACCACGGCCAGAGCGCGCCCGACCAGGTGCGCGCTGCCGAGCGTGGCCAGGCTGCGCGCCACGCGCCGGGTCTCCACGGAGGCGTCGTGCGGGCCCTGGGCGTTCAGAACATCCGCCGCGCGCGAGGAGGTCCGAAGAGGTACCCGGTCGCCTCGCCGGCCGACCAGGAGGCGATCAGGACGCACGTCACCGGGAGCGATCGAAGGAGGTCGGCGACGAGGTGCCCGCGCCGCGCCGCGCGCGCGAGACGCGCGAGGAGGAGCCCCGGCAGCAGCAGCGTCGCGACACCGTAGAGGAGCCGGCGCCCGGGCCCGGCGCCGGCGAGACGGTCGGCAGCGTAGCCGCGACCGTAGTGGAACCGCTGCGCGAGCGCGGTCCCGAAGCTCATCGCGTTGTGGAACGTCACCCCCGCGGACGAGAGGCGGATCGGACGGCCGTCGCGCCGGAAGCGGGCGTGGATCAACGTCTCCCACGCCCCGGCGTCGAGGAGGTCCCCGTGCGCCTCCAGAGCCTCCCGCTTCCACGACAGGTTGGCGCCGGAGAGATCATGCGCTTCGGCCTCGGGGAGCGGCGGGGCGAAGAGCCCGTACTCGACGAGGTAGACCGCGACGTCCACAACGCCCGCGCCGCGCGCCAGCCGGACCGGTCCGCCGATGGCCGCCGCCTCCGGATGCGCGGCGTGCGCGGCGAGGAGCGTCGCGCACCAGCCCGGGTCGGGGACGCAGCGATGCTCGACGGCCGCCACCACGTGGCCGGACGTGGCTCGCAGGGCCGTCCAGCGGAGCTCGGGCACCGAGCGCGCCCCGGGGAGGTGGATCACCCGGAGCCGCGGGTCACCTCCCGCCGCGAACGGCTCGGGCGAACCGTCGGCGACGACCACCTCCGCGGGCTCCGGCTGCGCGAGGACCGCGTCGAGGCATCGCGCGAGATGCGCCTTCTCTCCGCGCGCGGTCACCAGGACCGAGAGCCGGACGGGCGAGGTCATCGGGTCGGGCTCCGGCACCGGCGGAGTGTAGGGGATGCCTCGTACACTCCCCCGCCATGCCGCCCGGTGCGTCCATCCGCGTCGTCGTGGCCGGAGCCGGCCTGATGGGCCGGTGGCATGCGCACGCGGCACGGCGGGCGGGGGCGCGGATCGTCGGCGTGGTCGACCCCGATCCGGAGGCCGGGCGGCGGCTCGGAGTCCGGCACCGCGCCCCGACCTTCG
>CAYLNK010000532.1:0-2337 GCA_964384675.1 uncultured Holophagales bacterium
ACCGCTCGCGCGACCACGAGGAGCGCGGCGAGCGCCCCGAACGCCGCGGCGATCCGTGGCGGGAAGAGGCGCTCCGCCGCTTGCCGGGCCCGCGCCCGCGCCTGCGGGTCGAGCCGCAGCACGATCGCCGCGCCGAGCGTCACCAGGAGGAACGCGCCGTAGTGCACCTTCACGAAGAAGAGCGCGGCGCCGAGGAGGGCCGCTGCCCGCTCCGCCCGCGGGCTCCCTGTGTGGGCGAAGGCCAGGAAGGACGACGTGGCGAGGAGCCCGGCCACCGTCTCGAGCATCGACCAGCCCGACATCTCGAGGAGGATCGGGGAGCGCAGGAAGAGGAGGGCGGTCAGGCCGAACGTCAGGAGGCGGAGCCGGCGCTCCACGAGCCGGTCGACGAGGAGCCACGCGGCGGAAGGTGTCAGCACGAACGCGAGGAAGGCGGGCATCGTCGCCCCGGCGACCGGGTCTCGTGCGAGCCCCACGAACGGCGCCGCCAGGAGCGGCCAGAGCGGCGGCCACCAGTGCTGGTCGAGGAGCGTGGCGACGAACCGCAGCGGCGAAAGGCGCCGGGCGTGGTCCGCGAGGTCCAGCGCGGCGGCCGCATGGGAGGCGGCGTCCCAGGAGAGGCCGGACCAGCGGAGCGTCTCCAGGACGAGGCGCCGGAACGGGAGCGCGACCCACGCCGCGGCGGCGGCGAGCCCCAGGACGGCGAGCGCGCGCCGCGCGTCGAACCTCATCGGCGACGGAGTCTAGTGGCGCGCTAGCGAGGAGGGCGAAGTGGATGCGACGGCGATCGGCGCCGAGAGCCAGGCGCGCAGACCGAGGGCTGAAGTGGGCTCTTCGCCGAGCGTCTGCGCAACGCCGCTATCGGCGTCGAGGGCCGAGCAGGCGCTTCGGGTTCTTCGCGAACACGCCACCAGGGGCGTTGGCGCGAGCGGCGGGGCTGGACCAGAATCCGGCCGATGAGCCCGACCTCACCGTGTCCCCGGTGTCAGGGACCTCTTTCGCCGCGCGAGGGAAAGCGCTACCGCCTCCTTTCGTGCCGCGGATGCGGCGGCGTCTTCGCGCGCAGGGTGATGCCGCACGGCGTCCGTGACCTTCCCGAGGGCTCGGTGGCGGAGGCCGAGCGCGCCTCCGCGTCGGCGCCGCTCCTCGTGGAGGTGGCGCCGCGGGTCGGATGTCCCGAATGCGGCCGGCAGCTGGCCCGGTATCGCCTCTACGAGGTCGGCATCGACCTCGACGCCTGCCCGACGCACGGGGTGTGGTTCGACCGCGACGAGCTGCCGAAGCTGTCGAGGGTGGGCCCCGGGACGAGGCCCAAGGCCACCCTCGTGGAGCGCGCCGGAATGGTGCGGGTGGTCCCCGCGGCCGCGGCCGTCGCGGGAGTCGCGCTCGTCACGGGCGCGGCCGCCGCGTCGACGGCCTCCACGTCGCCAGCCGTCGCGTCCACGGCCTCGGGCGTCGCCTCCGCCGTCGGGGAGGAGGCGGTGGACGCCGTCGTGGAGGTGGGATTCGACCTCGTCGGCGAGCTGATCTCTGGCATCTTCAGCTGATGCAGATCCCGGCCTACGAACGAGACGCCACCCTCACCGAGCTCCAGGCCACGGTCCTCGACACCGGCGTCGAGTCGGGAAGGCCGTTCGCGGTGCTCGACGACACGATCCTCTACCCCGAGGGAGGCGGCCAGCCGGCGGACCGGGGCCGGCTCGGGGACGTGGCCGTCGTCGACGTGCAGAAGCGTGGCGGCGCGACGCGGCACTACCTGGCCGCTCCGGTCGGGCCGGGGCCCGTCGTCGTGACGCTCGACTGGGCGCGCCGGTTCGACCACATGCAGCAGCACACCGGCCAGCACCTGCTGACGGCCGTCGCGCAGGACCGGTTCCGCTGGGAGACGACGTCCTTCCACCTGGGCGAGGCGACCTGCGACATCGAGCTCGCGGTGGCGAGCCCCCCGGAGGCGGACCTCGCGCGGCTCGAGGAGGAGGTCGCCGCCGAGATCCGCGCGGCCCGGCCCGTGACCGCCCGTCGCGTGACGCAGGCGGAATACCCGACGTTGAACGTGAGGTCGCGGGGACTCCCCGAGGGGTTCGAGGGGGAGGTCCGCCTGGTGGAGATCGCCGGCGCCGACCTCAACACCTGCGGTGGGACGCACCTGCGCTCCACCGCCGAGATCGAGGCGCTGAAGCTCCTCGGCACGGAGTCGATCCGCGGAGGCGTCCGTCTCTTCTTCGTGGCGGGCGGTCGCGTCCGGCGCCGGCTCGGCGCGCACGAGTCGCGGACCGCGGCTCTGCGCGCGCTCCTCGGGGCGTCCGACGCGGAGCTCGTGGCGACGGCCGGGCTGAA
>CAYLNK010000533.1:0-2329 GCA_964384675.1 uncultured Holophagales bacterium
GCTGACCTTCGGCGGCGCTCCCGGCGTCGGGAGCCGCGCCGGCTCGATCGCGTCCTCCTGGAACGCCAGCGCGATCGCCTCGAGGGCGCGGGCCTTCGTGCCGACGCGCGCGGGCCGCTCCGGGACGGGCACGTACCCCGTGAGCTCGATCCCCGCCGGCTCGATCGCCGTCACCTGGACCGTGCCCCCCATCGGCTCGAGCGCGCGCCGCGCCGCGGCCAGGGCGTGCTCCAGCCGCGTCCCGTGCGACACGAGCACCCGGACCCCGACGAGCTCGTCCACGCCGGGCCGGTTGTAGTTCCGGATCGTCGCCCGGGCGACCACGGCGTTCGGGAGGATCGCGAGGTTGTTGCTGAAGTCGAGGATCGACGTCGTGCGCCAGCCGATCTCCACGACGCGCCCCTCGAGGTCCGGCTCGATCCGCACGAACTCGCCCACGCGGATCGGCCGGTCGGCGAGGAGGGCGATCCCGGCGAAGAAGTTCCCGAGCGTCTCCTGCAGGGCGAGAGCCACCGCGACCGAGCCGACCCCGAGCGACGCCAGGATCGGCGTGATCGAGATCCCCACCGAGTCGAGGGCGACCAGGAGCCCGAGGAAGCCGACCACGCCCCGGGTGAGTCCCGCCAGGAACCCGGCCACCGGCGCGAGGCGCGGGGAGGCGGGGGCGTACTCGCGGAGGAGGGCGAGGAGGGCGGCGCCGATCCCGTACGCCAGGACGAGCACCGTCAGGACGACCACGGCGCGGGCCGGGAACGCCCCGTAGCGGGCCGGGAGCGCGGCCAGATCGAGCGCCACCCGCACGCCGAGGAGGAAGAGGACGAGCGTGACGGGGCGCCGGGTCGCCTCGATCAGGATCTCGTCGGCGCGCGTCCGCGTCTTGCGGGCGAGGCGCGTCGCGACGGTCTCCAGGAGCACCCGGACCGCGACCGCGACCAGCGCGGCGAAAAAGAGGACGATGAGGGCCAGCGCCCATGACGGGAGCTCTGGCAGCGGGCTCGGCAGGGAGATTCCGGACGGACTCATGGGAGCGGGAGATTCTAGGGGCAGGGCGCCGGTGGCTGCGATATCGTTCGGGCGTGAGCAGCGCGATCGCCGAGGAGAGAGCCCAGTTCGCGGAGTTCCTCAAGCGGAAGGGCCTGAAGACCACGCGGGAGCGCGCCGCGCTCTTCGACGAGATCTTCTCGACCCATCGGCACTTCGACGCGGAAGACCTCGTCCTGCGGATGCGCGAGCGCGGCAAGAAGATCAGCCGCGCCACCGTCTACCGCACCCTGGAGCTGCTCCACGAGTGCGGTCTCGTGGGGCGGGTGAGGCTGAACGAGGAGAAGTACCGGTACGAGCGGCTCCGCAAGGGCGAGCACCACGACCACCTCGTCTGCACGGGCTGCGGGAAGGTGATCGAGTTCGTCGAGCCGCGCATCGAGGAGCTTCAGGATGCGGTCTGCTCGCGGTACGACTTCGCCGCGTCGTCGCACTCGCACCAGATCTGGGGTCTGTGCGGCCCCTGTCGCAAGCGCGAAAACCGCCGCTGACGGTGGAAACCGGGGGAGCCCGCCCGGCTTCGGCTTCCCCCGGCCCCCCTCCGCAGCCACGACTTGCCAGGCCGAAGGGGTCTGCCGCGGGCCGTCGCGGGAGTAGCGCGATGTCGGTCGCCCTCTGCTGGCTCCGCCGCAACCTCCGTCTCGACGACAACGTCCCGCTCGACGCGGCCTGCCGCGCGGCGGACGCCGTGGTCCCGGTCTTCGTCCTCGACGATTACTACCTCACCACGGACTTCTCGCCGCCGCGCCTCGCGGTCCTGCGCGACTCCCTCGTGGAGCTGGACGCCGCTCTCCGCGCGAGGGGCTCGCGCCTCGTCGTGCGGGACGGACCTCCCGCCGGCGCTCTCGCGGCCCTCGCACAGGAGGTGGGGGCGGACCAGGTCTTCGCGCACGCCGACCACGAGCCGTACCCTCGGCGCCGCGACGCGGAGGCCGCCCGGGCGCTCGTGGCGATCGGCGCGCGGCTCGTCCTCCTCGACGACCTCCTTCTCGTGCCGCCCGACACGCTCGCGACCGCGGCGGGCAAGCCGTTCACCGTCTACACGCCGTTCTCGCGCCGCTGGCTGGAGCGCGACAAGGCCGCGCCGATCCCCGAGCCACCTCGCATCCCCGCGCCGCCGGGCGTCCTCGCGACCGCCTTCCGCTCGATCCCGCTCGACCGGCCGCGGGCGTTCCGCGAGAGCGGTGCGCCCGAGAACCCGCGGGGCGGGGCCGTCCAGGCGCGGCGCCTGTGGGACGCGTTCCGGGCGGGCGCGCACGCGGCGCGCGAGCGGCTCCAGGTGCTCTAG
>CAYLNK010000534.1:0-2324 GCA_964384675.1 uncultured Holophagales bacterium
GACACGCTCCGCGCACTGGGCTACGCGGCCAATCCCGGCCAGACGGCTGAACGCTGGCGGTGAGCCTCGCGCGCCTCACGCGCCTCGAGATCGCGCCGTCCGTGGACCTGCCCGGCGCGTTCCGCGACGCGATCGGCAACCTGGGCCTCGTGGTCGCGCTCCCGGTCCGCGAGCTGGGCCCCGACGAGATCGCGAAGCTGGAGAAGGAGCTGGCGGCCGTCGAGCGCGAGGCGGGGACGCTGCGGGTGAAGCTCGGCAACGTGGCGTTCCTCGCCAAGGCGAAGCCCGACGTGGTGGAGAAGAACCGCAAGCAGCTCCAGGAGCTGGAGGAGCGGCGGGCGCGCCTGGCCTCCAACCTGGGGCGGGACTGACGGGACGGACGGATGAGCGAGACGTTCCCGAGATGGCGCTTTTCCGAGATCCCGAACCTGATGGTGCTGCCGGAGTCGGAGTCGACGAACGACGTCGGCCGCCAGCTCGTCGAGCGGATGCTCGTGGACGACTCGGAGCTGGTGCCGACCGCGATCCTGGCGCGTCACCAGACGGCGGGACGGGGGCGAGCGGGCCGCGGCTGGGTGTCGCCCCCGGGGGAGTCGCTGGCGGTCTCGGTGATCGTGCCGTGGGCCGAGGGGCCCCAGCGTGTGCGGCTGCCGGTCGAGACCGGGATCGCGCTCGCTCGCGGCCTCTCGGAGCGGTGGGGCGTGACGATCCGGCTGAAGTGGCCGAACGACCTGGTGATCGACCGGAAGAAGGTCGGCGGCATCCTGGTGGAGGCTCGCTCCGGCGGAGAGGGAGGGGGCTATGCCGTGGTCGGCGTGGGCCTCAACCTGACGACCTCGCGCGAGACGTTCGACGCCGCCGGCCTCCCCGACGCCACGTCCCTGCGTCTGGCCGGCGTCCGGGACGACCAGCTCGACGTCGAGACGGCGGCGCACGCCGTTCTCACCGTGATCGACGGCCTCCTGGCCGAGCCGATCGAAGACCTCGCCTCGGCGTTCGCCGCGGTAACGGTCCACGCCACGGGCGACCGGCTGACGCTCCGCGACGGCGCGAAGGTCGTCGAGGGGCGCTACGAGGGCGTCACCGCCGACGGCTTCCTGAAGCTCGCGACCGACGACGGTGCCGAGACGCTGCTCTCCGGCGACGTCACCGAGTTCTGAGGGAGACTCCCGGCATGCCGCTCCTCGTCGCGCTCGACGTCGGGAACACCAACACCGTCCTCGGCTTCTTCGAGGAGGACGTCCTCGTCGCCACCGCCCGCGTGACCACGCTGCGGGAGCGGACCGGGGACGAGCTGATGCTGCTCCTGCGCGAGCTCTTCGCGGCGAAGCGGCGGAGCCTGGACGAGGTGGAGGACGTCATCGTGTCGTCGGTGGTGCCGTCGCAGGACTTCCCGATAAGGGCCGCCTGCCGCGACGCGTTCGGCGTCGACCCGATCTTCGTGGCGCCCGGGATGAAGACCGGCATGAAGATCCTGTACGACCACCCGGCCGAGGTGGGCGCCGACCGGATCGTCAACTCGGTGGCGGCGTTCGAGGCGTACGGCGGACCGCTGGTGGTGGTCGACTTCGGGACCGCCACCACGTACGACGTCGTCTCGACGGCGGGGGAATACCTGGGCGGCGTCATCTGCCCCGGCCCGCGCATCAGCGCCGACGCGCTCTTCTCCCGGGCGGCTCGCCTCTCGCGTGTGGACTTCCACCGCCCCGAGCGCGTCATCGGCAAGACGACGGCGCAGAGCGTGCAGTCCGGGCTCTACTGGGGCGTCGTCGCGATGACGGAGGGGATCATCGCGAGGATCCGCGCCGAGCTGGGCCAGGACGTGAAGGTCGTGGCGACCGGAGGCCTCGCGCCGCTCTTCTCCTCGGCCTGTCCGGAGCTGTCGCACGTCGACCCCGACCTGACGCTCCGCGGCCTGCGGATCCTCCATGAGCGGAACCGGGCCGAGCGCCGCCGCGCCTGACCGGCCGTCGGCGCTCGACGAGGAAGCGTACGCCACCCGGATCGAGGACGCCTTCATCGCCGCGTCCGGGTCTCCCTACCTGGCATCCCCGAAGGACTGGGCCCTGATCCGCGGGTGGCTGGAGGGCGGAATCCCGGTCGACACCGTGGTGCGCGCCATCGAGGAGACGTTCGAGAAGAGGCGCGGGCGAGGGTCCGTGAAGAGGGTCGGCACGATCGCGTACTGCGCCGGTGCCGTCGAGGAGCGGTGGGAGCTGGAGCGTCGCGCGCTCGTCGGCCAGGGCGAGACGACGCGCGACACCGCGCCCGAGGGAGTGGCCCCGCGGCTCGAGCGGCTGGCGTCGGCCCTGGCGGCGTGCGCC
>CAYLNK010000535.1:0-2313 GCA_964384675.1 uncultured Holophagales bacterium
CGCTCGCGGCCGGCGACGCGAAGGCCGCCGTCGTCGCGGGCCTCGCCCCGACGCGGGACCTCGTCGTCTACGCGCAGGGCGACCCGGCGTCGCTGCCGGAGGGCGTGACGCGCTTCGGCGGCACGGTCGCCGTGCTGGCCGGCGGCTACGAGGCCTGGACGTCGACGGTGCTCACGGCGCCCCTCGCGCCCCCCGAACCGACTCCCGGAGCGCTCGCGGAGCTACGCCTGCGCGGCGCGCTCCACGCGCACTTCACCGGCTCGTCCGCCGCCCCGCCGCCCGTCGCGGCCGTCCCCCGAGCCATCGCCCCCGCTGCCTCCGGGCCGAAGAAGGGCGGAGGCTGCTGACCGGTTCCCGTCGCCCCTGAGCTGGCGGGCCGCGGCCCGCAAAGAAAGAGAGTGATCCCATGAAGAGCAGGATCTTCCGCGCCATCGGCCTGGCGCTCGCCCTCGCCTCGCCCGCGCTCGCCACCGACGGCTACTTCCAGCTCGGCTACGGCACGCCGTACCTGGGTATGGCCGGCGCGGGTGTCGCGCTTCCCCTGAACACCCTCGCTCCCGCCACGAACCCCGCCGCCAACGCGTTCCTGACGGGCTACGACCTCGGCGTCGCCGTCTTCGCGCCGAGCCGCGAGTTCACGGTGTCCGGAAACCCGTCGGGCTATCCCGGCACCTTCGGCCTGCAGCCCGGGACGACGAAGAGCGGCACGAACGTCTTCGTCATCCCGAGCCTCGGCGCCAACTGAAAGCTGAGCGACGCGATGACGTTCGGCGTGGCGATCTACGGCAACGGCGGGATGAGCACCGCGTACGACGCGCCGCTGTTCTACGCCGGGCGCACCGGCGTCGACCTGTCACAGATGTTCGTGGCGCCGACCCTCACGTACAAGCTCGGCAAGGACCACGCCTTCGGGTTGAGCCCGATCTTCTGCTACCAGCGCTTCCAGGTGGAGGGCGTCGGGAGCTTCGCCCCGTATTCGAGGGACCCGTCGAACCTCTCGAACAACGGACACGACGAGACCGTCGGGATCGGAGGCCGGCTTGGCTATCTCGGAAGGCTCGCGCCGTGGCTCTCGGTCGGCGCGGCGTACCAGTCCGAGATCGAGATGGGCCACTTCACGAAGTACGCCGGGCTCTATGCCGAGGGCGGCGACTTCGACATCCCGGCCAACTGGACGCTCGGCCTCGCCGTGGTGCCGGTCGAGGGCCTGACCGTCGCCGTCGACGTGCAGCGGATCAACTACAGCGAGACCGAGTCGATCGGGAACCCGATGCTCCCGAACCTGATGACGGCGCGGCTCGGCGACGACGGGGGCGCCGGCTTCGGCTGGAAGGACGTCACCGCGGTGAAGCTCGGCGTCCAGTGGGCGGCGACCCCGACGCTCACGCTCCGGGCCGGATACGCCCACTGCAACCAGCCGGTCCCCGAGAGCGAGGTGCTCTTCAACATCCTGGCGCCCGGCGTGGTGCAGGACCACGTGACGATCGGCGCCTCGAAGACGCTGGGGCGCGCGAAGGTCCATCTCTCCGTGGTGCACGCGTTCGAGAACACGGTCTCCGGCGCGAACCCGCTGGAGGCTCCGGGCCAGCAACGGATCGAGCTGAAGATGAGCCAGTGGCTCGTCGACCTGGGCCTCTCCTTCGGGTTCTGATCCTCAGGAGCTCGCGCCGGGCGACTCCGCGTCGTCCGGCGCGCCGGGCGCCCGCCCGAGAACGAGATCGCGCACGGCCCGGACCGCCTCGTGCGTTCCGGCGACGGCCAGGACGTCTCCCGCGAGCAGAGCGTCGTGGCCGGTCGGGTCGATCATCGACCGGTCCCCGCGGCGGATCGCCAGGACCGCGCCTCCCGTCGTCCCCCGGAGATTCAGCTCTCCCAGCGTCCGGCCGCAGCACGGCGAGCCTTCCGGCACCTCGATCCGCTCGGGGTCGCCGAGGCCCGGGAACAGCGCGTGGAGCGGTACCAGGGTGGGAGACGAGGCGACCGCGCGTCCCGGGACGGCGCCCGGGACCAGGGCCTCCGCGAGCGCCTGCGCGCCGGCGCGCACGTGTCCCTCCAGGTTCCGCGCGCTCCGCCAGAAGCCGATCCCGAGCGTGCCCAGGAGGAGCAGCACCACGGCCGCCCCCTCGAAGGGCCGCACGAACGGCTGCGTCGCCGCCACCAGGAGGACGCCGACGATCAGGAGGTCCCCCAGCTGGAGGCCCACGACGAGCGCGCGCCGCGGCGCGTCTCCCAGGTCCGTCCGATCGCCTTCCGGGCCGGGGAGCGCCTCGGTCGCGATGACCGTGCCGAGCGCGCGGGCCAGCCGCGCCAGGC
>CAYLNK010000536.1:0-2283 GCA_964384675.1 uncultured Holophagales bacterium
CTCCTCGTTCGCGTAGAGCACCACGCGCACCGTGCGGCGCGGGCGGCGGGGCTGCGCCCCGATCAGGCGCGCCGCCTCGATCGAGATCGCGACGCCGGCCCCGTCGTCGACGGCCCCGGTGCCGAGGTCCCAGGAGTCGAGGTGCCCGGCGACGACCACGATCTCGTCCGGCTTCTCGCGCCCGCGCACCTCGCCGACCACGTTCGCCGAGTCCGCGTCGGGGAGCGTGCGGCACGAGAGCGTGAAGCGGACGCGCACGGGGCGCCCATCGGCGAGGAGACGGTGGATGAGGTCGGCGTCCGGGATCGCCAGCGCCGCGGCCGGGATCCTCGGCACCGCCTCGTCGTAACGCAGGACGCCGGTGTGGGGGAAGCGGGCGTCGGAGGTCCCGACCGAGCGCAGGAGCACCCCCACCGCGCCCACCTTCGCCGCCCGCGAGGGGCCCGCCACCCGCAGGCCCACCGTCTCGCCGTAGCCGCCGCCGTCCCGCTTCCGGTCCATCTTCTTCCACAGGAGGACCAGCTTCCCCTTCGCCTTCTCGCCGAGCGCGTCGAGGGCCTCGAGAGAGGTGGCCTCGATCACCTCGGCCTCGAGCCCGCCGGTCGGGGTCGGGACGCTGCCGCCGAGCGCCGTGAGGACGAGGGGCTGCGCCACCGGGGAGACGACCGCGCCGGTCTCCTCGCCCCTCTCCCAGCGCGGCACCTCGACCGGCTCGGCCCGCACGTTCACGAAGCCCTGGGCCTCGAGCGTCGACACCGCCCACTTCACGGCCGCCCGGTCCCCCGCGGATCCGGCGAGGCGCGGGCCCACCGTGTCGGTCAGTCCCCGTAGCGTGTCGAGCGCGCCGTCCGTCGCCAGCGCCTTCTCGACCACCGAGTCCATCGCCGTCCGGGTGTCCGGGGGAACGAGCGGCGGGGTCGCGGCGAGGATCGCGGCCGCTCCGATCGAGACGAGGACGCCGGCCAGGAGAGGAGCAGGGCGAACCGTCACTCCGCGGCCTTCCCGGCGAGGGCGATCTCGAGGAGCTTCCCCTCCAGGACGAGCGGTCCGGGGTCCATCTCGAAGCGGAGGTAGTGGGCCGCCGTCGCGAGGAGGGCCGCCTGCGGCACGAGCCCCACGATCTCCGACCCGACGACCGGCACGCCGCACCGCTCCGCCTCCGAGCGCACGGTCTCGAACACGCGGTGGAGCGGCGTCTTCTCGAAGTTCGTCATGTTGATCGAGACCTGCACCTGGCCCCGGTCCTCGAGCTTCACCCCCATCGCCTTGACGAACCGGTAGCCGCCCGAGACGTGGCGGATCGCCTTGGCGATCCGGTCGGCGACGGCGAGGTCGGCGGTGCCGAGGTTGATGTTGTACGCGACGAGCGGCGCGCGCGCGCCCACCACAGACGCCCCGCCGCTCGGGTGGGGCTCCGCGGGGCCGTAGTCGGGCGTCCACGCGGGGTCCTTCATCTTCGCCGCGAGTCCCTCGAACTCCCCTTTGCGGATCACGGCCAGGTTGGATCGGTCCGGGCTCTTCGCGGCGTCCTCGTACAGGTAGACCGGCAGCCCGAACCGCTCGGAGAGCGTCCGGCCCAGCTCCTTGGCGAGCGCGACGCAGTCGGTGCTGGTGGCGCCCCGGATCGGCACGAACGGGATGACGTCGACGGCGCCGAGCCGCGGGTGCGCGCCCTGGTGGGTGCGCAGGTCGATCCGCGCCAGAGCCGCCTCCACGAGGGCCGTCATCGCCGCGACCAGCGCCGGGCCGTCGCCCAGGTACGTCAGGACCGAGCGGTTGTGGTCGTGATCCGAGGTCGAGTCGAGGAGGATGACGCCGGGTCCAGCCGCCACGGCGGCTTCCCGGATCTCCCGCACCACGTCCTGACGCCGTCCCTCGCTGATGTTCGGGATACACTCGATCAACGCGGCCATGGCCCCTCCGGAGCGCGAATGGTACCCGCTCGCGGCGCTCGCTCGCTTGACCGTGCTCGGAACCCGTTGCTACGCTGATTCCTTCCAGGCAGAGCCCGCAACGGAGTCGAAAGGGGAAGACGATGCCGGAACCGAATCCCTATCCGGGAAGCCCGTCCCTCTCGGCCGAGGCTCGAGAGAAGGTCCTGCAGACCTTCCGGCATACGGTCCAGCTCGCCCGCAACGGGCGAAACGAGGAAGCCCTCCTCGGCTGCGACTTCATCCTCAAGATGGACGGCCGGTTCACGCCGGCGCGGAAGCTCCTCGAGGTGCTGCGCGGCGTCGCGGCCGGCACCGTCGTCGACCTCGCCCCGTTCGCCGAGTTCCTTCC
>CAYLNK010000537.1:0-2274 GCA_964384675.1 uncultured Holophagales bacterium
GCCACCGTCTCCGGGATGGCCGCCGCCGCGAGCCCGAAGGGCGTCGCGGCGCTCCTGGCGGCCGGGGCCGCCGCGTGGTTCGCGCTCGCGATCCCGGCCGTCTGGCTGGCGCACGGGCTGTCGCTGGCGTCGTTCCTCTCCGGCGTGCCGATCCCGCTCGGCGAGCTGAACGTGCGGCCCGAGCAGGCGATCGGCCTCCTCGCCGGTCTCGGGCTCCTCGCGCGGCGCGGAGCCCGTCGCCTCGATCCGCTCTCCGTCCTCGTCGGCGTCTGGCTCGTGGCGGGCGTCGCGGGAGCGCTCGGCGAGCCGGAGCCGGCGCGAGCTTTCCTGCACGCGGCGCGCCTGGCGGCCACGCTCGTGCCGCTCCTCGCGCTGCCGGCGCTCCTCGATCGCGACGTGGCGGAACGGGCCTGGAACGGCTTCCTCGTCTTCGCGGTGCTGGAGGCGGCGGTCGGCATCGCCGCGGCCGTCTCGAACGCGCTCACCGGCTCGATGTGGGGGATCACGCCGGAGCCGGTGCTCGGCTACGTCCACCCGCACGGCACGCTCCTCGAGCCGAACGTCCTGGGCGCGCTCTCGGCGGCCGCCGCCGTGGCGCTCGTCCTCCGCGCGCGGGACTCGAAGATGTGCACGGGCTCGCGGCTCCTCGCCGCCGCCGGCGTCCTCGTAACGCTCGGAGCCGTGGCGGTGAGCCTGACGCGCGCCGCGTGGCTGGCGTTCCCGGCGGTGCTCGCCGCGCTCTGGGTCGCGGGCCCTCTCCGCGCGGGGCAGATGCGCCGCGTTCTGCTCCGGCTCATGGTCGTCCTCGCGCTCGGGGCCGTGGCCGTGGCCGGCGCCGTGTCGTTCCTCGCGAGCCGCGGCCTTCCCGAGACGGACTGGGGCGTCGCCGGCAAGGTCGGCTCGCTCTCCCGGGTGAGCACCGACCCGAACGTCCTGATCCGCCTCCGCACGTACCGGGAGGCGCTCCGCATCTTCCGGGACGCGCCCCTGCTGGGCGCCGGGCACGGAGCGATGGAGCGGATCCCCGGGTCCGAGGACCACACGATGGCGTGGGCCGGCAACCTCGAGGTCCACCTCCTCGCGGACACCGGCGCGATCGGCCTCGCCGCGTTCCTCGCGTTCGTGGGGCTCGCGCTCTTGCGCGTCGCGCGTGCGGCCCGGTCCGGTCCGGGGCGTCACGCAGAGCGGCTCGGGGCGCTCCTCGTCGTCCTGATCTGCGCGCATGCCACCGAGACGAGCTGGCTGGCGTCGTTCTGGATGCTCTTCGGGCTCGCTCTCGCCGCTGCTCCGCCGCCACGGGCGGAGGAGAGCCGGACGCGCCTCCTCTACGTCCACCCGTCGGACGAGCTCTACGGCTCGGACCGCGTGCTCCTGGACCTGGTGCGGCGGCTCGACCGGAGCCGCTTCGAGCCGCAGGTGCTCCTCTCCACCGACGTGCCGTACGCCGGACGGCTGACGCGGCGACTGACGGAGGTCGGGGTGCCGGTGCACCGGATGCGGATCGGCGTGCTGCGCCGGCGGATCCTCACGTCGCCGCTGGCGCTCGCCCGGTACGCGCTGGACGTGGCGTCGTCGACGGCGCGGATCTGGCGCCTGCTGCGGCGCGAGCGGATCGCCGTGGTGCATGCCAACACGGTCACCGTCTTCCCCGCCGCGCTGGCGGCGCGGCTCGCGGGTCGACGGCTCGTCTGGCACCTGCACGAGATCGTGACCGACCGGCCGGGTCGCGCGCTCCTCCACGGCCTGGTGCGCCTCCTCGCCGACCGGGTGGTCGTCGTCTCGGAGGCGGCGGGCGATTCGCTTTCGGGCGCCGGCCGCCGGATCGCCACCGTGATCCCGAACGGGATCGAGGAGCGGGATCCGCTCGGGCCGCCCGCCTCGCCGCCGGTGGTGGCGTACGTCGGCCGCCTCTCGGCGCGCAAGGGCCCGGACGTGCTCCTCCGCGCGATGGCGAGCCTGCGTGATCGGCATCCGACCGCACGCCTCGTCTTCTGCGGCGACGAGTTCGGCGGCGGCGAGACGATCGCCGGGGAGCTCCGCGCGCTCGCCGTGCGTCTCGGCGTGGCGGAGCGCGTCGAGCTGCAGCCGTTCCGGGAGGACGTGACCGACCTCCTCGCGGCGGCGACGGTGGTGGTGAGCCCGTCGATCCTGCCGGAGTCGTTCGGGCTGATCCTCCTCGAGGCGATGGCCTCGGGCCGCGCCGTGATCGCGAGCGACCACGGCGGCCCGCGCGAGCTCGTCGTGGACGGCGAGACCGGCTTCCTCGTGCCGCCC
>CAYLNK010000538.1:0-2271 GCA_964384675.1 uncultured Holophagales bacterium
GGACCGGGACGGTGGCCCGGGTCGCGCGAGGCCGAGCGCGGCGACGGGCCGCGAGCGCGTCGTCTCCGCGAGCGCCTGCTTGAGGTCGAGCACCAGGTCGAGGGTCGACTGGTAGCGGTCCGAGGGCTCCTTCTTCAGGCACTTGCCGAGCACGAAGAGGAGGAACGGCGGCAGGTCCGGCACGATCGTCCCGGGATCGGGCGGATCGTCGTGCAGCACGGCGTGCATCACGTCGACGTCGGAGCGCCCCTTGAAGGCACGCCGACCCGTGACCGCCTCGTAGAGCGTCGAGCCGAACGAGAAGACGTCGCTCCGAAAGTCGACCTTCTGCCCGCTCGCCTGCTCGGGGCTCATGAACGCCGCCGTGCCGACGACCATGCCGTCGAGCGTCGCCGGCGCGAGCGTGCGCTCGGAGCTCTTCGGTCCGGCCGAGGAGCCGCCCGAGCGGCGGGCCAGGCCGAAATCGAGCACCTTCGCGCGACCCTCCGCCGTGATGACGATGTTGGGCGGCTTCACGTCGCGATGGACGATCCCGGCGGCGTGGGCCGTGGCCAGCGCGTCCGCGACGGGGAGGAGCAGCTCGAGCGCGCGCCGCGGAGCGAGACGTCCGCGGGCGAGGAGCGACTCGAGCGTCTCGCCCGTCACCAGCTCCATCGCGATCCAGCCGACGAGGCGATCCTCCCCCGACGGGTCGCCCACCGGAGAGAGTGTCTCGCCCACGTCGAAGACGGTGACGATGCTGGCGTGCTGGAGCGCCGACGCGGCGCGGGCCTCCTCGAAGAGTCGAGCCCGGTCGCGCCGGCCCGCGCGGCCGTCGAGGTCGAGCACCTTGAGCGCCACCTCGCGCTGCAGCCGGTCGTCGTACCCGCGGTACACCACGCCCATCCCGCCCGAGCCGATCTCCGAGAGGACCCGGTACGGCCCGAGGCTGAGAGGACGAGCCGGCTTCTCCATCAGCCCGTCCGGAGCGCGACCGCCTCCTCGAGCCGGCGGCGGAGATCGGGCTCCGAGAGGAACACCTCCTCCCCGGCACGGGCCAGCGCGGAGGCCTGCGCCTCCCCCACCTCGAGCACGGCGGCGATCTCGTTCAGCGTCGCACGCGCGTAGCGGCGCAGCGCGTAAGCCAGGAGGCGCCGCGGCCCCACGTGAGTGCGAGGGCTCTCCTTCGCCGCGGCGAGAGGGACGCCCAGCGCGGAGGCGCACGCCTCCACGAGGGCGGGAACGGGAAGCGGGCCCAGGAGCCGTTCACGGCGCGGCGACATCGCGTGCTCCGCGGAACGGTCCGGGCCCTCGGCGCGCCCGGCGTCGTCGGGAGCCGCGCTGGTCCGTCGTTCCACGTCGGCGAGGAAGGCCTCCGAGCCGAGGAACACCTGTCCCCGGACTTCCTTCCACGGCGCGTACGCCGCCGCCTTCGGGTCGTTCGCCAGCTGCCGGTACCGCTTCACGGCCTCGCGCCGCACCGGGGCGAGCTGCTCGAGCGTCCACTCCGTCTCGAGCCACTCCGGCGCCTTCTCGAGCCCTGCCGTGGCGCGATAGCTGCTCCACCGCCAGTCCGCCGTCGCGCGCGCGAGCCCTGCCGCCACCGGGTTCTGCACCACGTATCGCGCGAGCGAGAGGAGATGCGTGTCCCGCTCCACCAGGATCGCCTTGAAGCGGCCCTGGAAGAGGTGTCCCGTCCGCCCGTGCCGCCGGTTGAAGCGCTGGGTGTAGACGCCGTTGAGCTGGCGCATCCCGCGGGAGAGAGTCGGGGCCGGCGTCTCCACGAGGAGGTGGTAGTGATTGCCCATCAGGACGTACGCGTGGAGGCGCCAGCCGAAGAGCTCGACGGTGCGCCCGAGGACGTCGAGGAACCCGAGCCGGTCCTCGTCGTCGCGAAAGACGTCGCGCTTCTCGTTCCCGCGGCTGGTGACGTGCCAGATCGCGCCCGAGTGCTCGAGGCGAAGGGGGCGGCTCATCCCCAGATCCTATAACAGAAAATCAAGACCTGACCCCGAGCCCCGGGCGCGAGCGAGGCGGGCGGCGAGGTCGGCCAGGCGGCGGGCGTCGGCGGGGCGGCCGAGGCGATGGAGGAGACGCGCCTCGAGGGCGAGGAGAGGCGCGAGGGTCGTCCCGGCCCCACGCTCCTCCGCACGGACCGCCGGGAGGAGCGCGCCGGCCGGCTCGGAGCGGGCGTCGCGCAGGCAGAGCGCCAGGAAGCGCGCCACCTCGGTCCCGCGGGAGCGCGGGACGTCCACGCGCTCGGGCAGGAACCCGGCCCGCCAGCGGATCAGC
>CAYLNK010000539.1:0-2264 GCA_964384675.1 uncultured Holophagales bacterium
GGCGGCCCCGCGGCGGCCGGGGGCGCGCTCGCCGCCGACGACCCGTTTCGCGCCGGGCTCTACTCGGACTTCGAGCGCCGCTTCCGGGGCGCGGAATCGGAGATCCGCCAGAGGCAGAGGCAGGACGTCGAGCGGTTCCGCGGCGTGCCGGGGGCGATCGTCGACCTCGGCTGCGGGCGCGGCGAGCTCCTCGAGCTGCTGCGCGAGGCGGGCCTCCCCGCGGCCGGCTGCGACGCCAACGGCGTGATGGCCTCTCGCGCCCGGGAGAAGGGGCTCGACGTCGACGAGGCCGACCTCTTCTCCTGGCTCGGCGCCAAGCCCGACGCCTCGCTCGGCGGAGTCACGGCGTATCAGGTCGTCGAGCACCTCCAGCCCTCGGCCCTCGTGGACCTGGTGGAGCTCGCGATCCGGAAGCTCGCCCCCGGCGGGCGGATCCTCTTCGAGACGATCAACCCGGAATCCGTCTACGCGATGAGGTGGTTCTGGATGGACCTCACGCACGTCCGGCCGATCCCGGCACCGTCCCTGGCCCATCTCCTCACGGCGGGCGGCCTCCGCGACGTGACCGTCGACTGGCGCTCTCCGGTGCCGGAGGCGGAGTCGATCCCGAAGGAGCTCTTCGCGAGCCCCGGTCTCGCGCCGGTGGCGCGGCTCCTCTTCGGGCCGCAGGACTACGCCGTCACGGGCGTGAAGTAGCGCGTGGCCCGGGTCGTCGTCTGCAGCGCGCAGGTGCCGTTCGCCTCGGGAGGGGCCGAGCGTCACGCGGCCGGGCTGGTGCGTGAGCTGAAGGCCGAAGGACACGAGGCCGACCTCGTGCAGCTGCCGTTCAAGTGGTACCCGCGGGCCGAGATCGTGACGTCGGCCCTGGCGTGGCGGCTCGTCGACCTGACGGAGGCGGACGGGAAGCGGATCGACCTCGTCATCCCGATGAAGTTCCCGTCGTACCTGGTGCGACACCCGAACAAGGTGGTCTGGTTGATCCACCAGTTCCGCCAGGCGTACGACCGCTTCGGGACCTCCGACAGCGACTTCGACGCCGGGCCGGAGGACACGCGCTGGAGGGAGCTGATCGCGGCGGCCGACGCCACGGGGCTCGGCGAGGCGCGGAAGGTCTTCACGAACGCGAGGAACACCGCGGACCGGCTGCGACGCTTCAACGGGATCGCCGGCGAGGCGCTCTATCACCCGCCGCCGCTCGCGGGGCGCTATCGGACCGAGCCCGCCCGGCGCTTCGCGCTCGTCGTCGGGCGGCTCGACCGCTGGAAGCGGATGGACCTGGCGATCGAGGGGGCGGCGGCCGGGCGCTTCCGCCTCGTGATCGCCGGGGCGGGCCCGGACGAGGCGCGTCTGCGTGAGGTGGCCGCGCGCACCCGCGCGGAGGTCGACTTCCGCGGCGCGGTGACCGACGACGAGCTGCTGGCGCTCTACGCCACGTGCGGAGCCGTCGTCTTCACGCCGGCCGACGAGGACTACGGCTACATCGCGCTCGAGGCGTTCCTCTCGAGGAAGCCGGTCGTGACGTGCCGCGACTCGGGCGGCCCTCTGGAGTTCGTGACGGAGGGCGTCACCGGTGCCGTGACCGAGCCGTCGGGTGCGGCGGTGGGCGAGGCGACGGCGCGGCTCCTGGCCGATTCCACGCTCGCCTCGCGGCTCGGCGACGCCGGGTACGAACGGGTTCGTGCCATCACCTGGCGATCGGCGGTGTCGGCGCTCCTCGCCGCGGGCGGGCTGTGAGCCCGGCGCGTCTGCGCGTCTCGTTCGTCAGCCCGCTGCCTCCGGTGCGGTCGGGGATCTCCGACTACGCCGCCGAGCTGCTCCCCGCTCTCGCCGAGCGGCACGACGTCACGCCGTATGCCCCGGCGGACGCCGCGCGCGCGTTCACCGCCCGTCCGGACGCCGTGCTGGTGCAGCTCGGGAACGACCCGCTCCACGCGCCGTCCGTCGAGGCCCTGGAGTCGAACGCCCGGAAGGTGCCGGCGGTCGTCGTCCTCCACGACTTCGCGCTCCATCACCTCTTCGCCGCCGCCTACCTGGACCGGGGCCGCGAGCGCGACTACGTCCACGCGCTGACCCGGGCCCACGGCGAGCGGGGCCGGCGCCTCGCCGAGCAGAACGTGAGCGGACCGAAGAACCCGGTGTGGGACCTCGACCCGTGGTCGTACCCCGTCTCGGCCGGCGTCGTCGACGACGCGACCGCGTTGATCGTCCACTCGCGCCTGGTGCGCGGCGCCGTCCTGCGCGAGCGGCCGTCGTCGCGCGTCGTC
>CAYLNK010000540.1:0-2254 GCA_964384675.1 uncultured Holophagales bacterium
CCCGAGGAGATCGCTCTCGTGCGCGAATGCCGTCCGCTCCGCCAGCGCGAGAGCGTCGGCGTCCGTCGGGCCGCCCGGCGCCTCGGGCCGGCGCGTCGCCTCGGCCCGCGAGAGGAGCAGGTCGGTCGCCGCGAGGAGGACGTCCACCGCGGCAGGCGAAAGCGGGCGCCCCTGGCGCTGCGCGCCGCTGAGGTGGTCCTCCATCGCGTGGGCCAGCGCCACCGCCGCGTCGAGCCCGACGACGCGCGCCGCCCCCTTCAGCGAATGGGCCGCCCGCATCATCCGGTCCACGACGTCGAGCCTCTGCGGCTCGCGCTCCAGGGCGAGGAGCCCCTCGGTGAGCGTGGCGGTGTGTACCTCGGCCTCGAGCCGGAACAGCTCGAGCGTCTGACCCTTCGGCTCCTCCCGCCTCTCCTTTCGGGCCTGCCGCGCGAGCGAGGTCGTGAGCGCGAGCACGGAGGCGGCGACCTCGTCCAGCTCTCCGCGCCGCTCCGTCACCCACGCGTCGATCTCGCCCGCCGAAACCTCGCCGAGGCGCGCCAGCGCCTCGGCGGCGGCCAGGAGCGTCGCGATCGCCGGCGGTCCGAGCGCCGCCTTCGTCCGCTCGACCGTCGCGAGGCACTCTTCAAGCTCCCCGGCCAGCCGCTCGGCCGCCGAGACGCCGACGACGCGGGCCGCGCCCCGGATCGAATGCGTCGCGAGGGTGAGGGCCGACCCGGGCTCGGCCCCGGGTCGCTCGAGCCCGCGCAGCCCGGCCCTCAGGGCCGCCGCGTGCCGCGCCACCTCGTCGCGGAAGAGCGCGTAGAGGGGGCCGCGCTCGGTCACCCGATCACCTTCCGGAGCGCCGCCACCAGGTTCTCGCCGTGGAGAAGCCCGACCCGGCGGCCCTCCCACGGGAAGAGCCCGCGCGTCACGGCGAGGAGCGGGGCGGAAAGCGTGGCGGGCGGCGGTCCCAGCGTGCGGACCTCGAACCGGTGCACCCCGTGCACCTCGGCCACGCGGAACACCCAGCTCTCGGCCCCCGACTGGAGGACGGCGAGCCGCTCCAGGGCCCGCGCCCGGGCGTCCTTCGGCCGCCCGGGGGCCACCTCCAGCAGCCGGTCCATCGCCACGCAGAGGTGCAGCTGACCGCGGATGTTCACCAGGCCGGAGAC
This sequence comes from uncultured Holophagales bacterium, assembly GCA_964384675.1. Classification (GTDB taxonomy): domain Bacteria; phylum Acidobacteriota; class Thermoanaerobaculia; order UBA5066; family UBA5066; genus CAYLNK01. Next base: position 1,155 of record CAYLNK010000540.1, read on the forward strand.
CAGCGTGTGGCTCCGATGCGCGACGCGGTGGACGGGCCGGAGCTCGGCCACCTCGGCGAACAGGGAGGTCTCGAGCGCCAGCCACTCCTCACCGATCCGGAAGAGCAGCACCGACATCGCCTCGGACACCGCGGGCGCTTCCTGGGCGACGATCGCCGTCCACGACCCGGCGTAGCCGTCGGGCGCGGGCTGCTCGAAGAGCTCCCGCGCCGCCCCGAAGAAGACCGGGCAGTTGCGGCAGTGGACGAAGGTGGCGAGCTCGGGACAGCTCCGGTCTCCGGTCACCCCGATCGTCCCCCAGCAGCCCCAGGCCGGCGGGGCCGGGGCGCCCGGACCGGCGGAGGCCCCGCTCATCCGGCCTCCGCCCGCGCCCGACGGCGATAGCCCGCGGCCCGAGCCGCGTCCCCGCGTCTCTCGGCGAGGAGGGCGAGGTGGAGGAGCGCGTCGCGGTGGCGTTCGTCGAGGAAGAGGACGCGACGGAACGCCTCCTCGGCGAGCTCGTCCTCGCCACGCGCGCGCCGGATGACGCCGAGGAGGAAGTAGCCGCCCGCCTCCGGCCGGGCCGCCACCTCCTCCTCCGAAAGCGCCAGCGCCTCGTCCAGCCTCCCGGTGTCCGCGAGGCGGGCGACCTCGGGGAGGCGTGAGGGTTCGGGCGGCACAGCCGGCGCATCGCCTCGAGGCGGCGCCGGGGCACGGTGCGCCTTCGGGATCCGGACGGGACGCGGGGCGGCGGCCATCGGCGGCGGCTCCCCGGCCTCGGGCGCGCCCCCGACCCGGAACGCGAACGCCTCCCCCGGACCGGCCGGGCGGAACCGGGGGTCGTGGACCGAGAGCGCTTCGGCATGACCGGCGAACAGGAGGCCTCCCGGGACGAGGAGCCGCGCCAGCGAGGAGAGGGCCCGGGCGCGAGCCTCGGGAGTCAGGTAGATGAGGAGGTTGCGGCAGAAGACGGCGTCGAACGAGAGCTCGCCCGAAAGCAGGTCGGCATCGACGACGTTGCCGCGCCGGAACCTCACCGACGCCCGCACCGGAGGCGCGAGCGCGAACCGGCCCTCCGGGAGCGGCCGCGCGTGCCGCGCCGGCAACGGCGTGCCCCGCAC
>CAYLNK010000541.1:0-2236 GCA_964384675.1 uncultured Holophagales bacterium
ATGCTGACGGTGTCGGGCGTGATGATGCTGTTCTTCGGGGCGCGTCCGGGCGACGCGGTGAAATCTTCGGTGGCGGTCGCGGGCGTGGTGGCGGTGGTGTCGATCGCGGGGCTTGGGTGGATGGGGAACTGCTTCTTCGACGGGAACAAGGCGCAGATCGTGGGGGCGTTGTCGGAGATCATCCGGGCGCACCCGTGGGTGTTCGCGCTCGGGCTGTTCGGACTGTCGGTGGTGCTGTTCAGCCAGGCGTCGACGGTGGCGGCGCTGATGCCGGTCGGGATCGCGCTGGGGCTCCTGACGTCGCTGGTGCTACTCCGGGTCGCCGGCAACGTCGCCCCGGAGGCCCGCGGCGCCGCCGCCGCCGCAATGCCGTTCGCCACGGCCCTCGGCCTCCTGGCGATATCTCTGGGCGCCTCGGCGCTGCCGGCGCGCCGCGCCACGAGGATCGACCCGGCGTCGATCCTCCGGCAGGAATGAGCCCGATGACACCCGCGGCGCGGCGCTCCGGCACGTAACATCCCTTTCGTGAGCGCCCGCCTCCTGATCGCCGACGACGCCCCCGACGTGGTGGAGGCGCTGCGCCTCCTCCTCAAGGGCGAGGGCTACCGGATCGACGGGGTCGCCTCGCCGGCCGCCGCGCTAACGGCCGCGCAGGACGGGGAGTACGACCTCGCGCTGATCGACCTCAACTACACGCGCGACACGACCTCCGGGCAGGAGGGGCTCGAGCTGCTCTCGAAGCTGATGGCTCTCGACGCGCCGATCCCCGTCGTCGTGATGACGGCGTGGGGGAGCGTGGAGCTCGCGGTCGAGGCGATGCGGCGCGGCGCGCGAGACTTCGTCCAGAAGCCGTGGGAGAACGAGCGGCTGCTCGCGATCGTGCGGAACCAGCTGGACCTCGCCCGCGCGCTCCGGCGCGGCGAGAAGCTGGAGGCCGAGAATCGCCTTCTCCGCGCGGACGGACCGCCGGACCTGCTTTCCGCCTCGCCCGCCATGCGCCCCGTCCTCGACCTGATCGAGCGCGTCGGACCGTCGGACGCGAACGTGCTCATCACCGGCGAGAACGGCACCGGCAAGGGCGTCGTGGCGCGCCGGCTGCACGCCGCGTCCCCCCGCGCCCCGCGGCCATTCGTCTCCGTCAACATGGGCGGCCTCTCCGAGACGCTCTTCGAGAGCGAGTTCTTCGGGCACGTCAAGGGGGCCTTCACCGACGCCAAGGTGGATCGGCTGGGCCGCTTCGAGATGGCGGACCAGGGGACGCTCTTCCTGGACGAGATCGCCAACCTCTCGATGACGCTCCAGTCCAAGCTCCTGCGCGTCGTGGAGACGGGGGAGTTCGAGCGGACCGGCTCGTCGCGGACTCGCCGCTCCGACGTGCGGCTCGTCTCCGCGACGAACGCCGATCTCCATGCCGAGGTAGCGGCCGGGCGCTTCCGCCAGGACCTGCTCTTTCGGCTGAACACCATCGAGATCCCGATCCCTCCGCTCCGCGAGCGGCGCGCCGACATCCCCGTGCTGGCCGACCATTTCCTCGCCGACCAGGCCCGTCGCTACCGCAAGTCGATCGCCGGCTTCGACGACGGCGCCCGCCGCGCGCTCGTCGCGCACGCCTGGCCCGGCAACGTGCGCGAGCTGGCGCACGTCGTCGAGCGGGCGGTGCTGATGGCCCGCGGCTCCACGGTCGCCGCCGAGGACCTCGGTCTCGTCGCGCGCGGCGCGGCCGCTCCCGGGATGGACGAGATGAGCCTGGAGGACGTGGAGAAGCTCCTGATCCAGAAGGCGCTCGCCCGCTACGACGGGAACGTCACCGAGGCGGCGAAGCTCCTGGGCCTCTCACGGAGCGCCCTCTACCGCCGCCTCCAGAAGCTCGGCATGAGCCGCGGGGACGACCCGGGCGATGCGGAGTGACGCCCACCGCGCCACGCCGTTCGAGCGGATCGTCCTCCTCCGCGCCCTGCTGATCGGGCTGCCCGCCACGGCCGTGGCGGTCGGCCTCCTCCTGGCCGACCCTCCCCGGACACGGATGAAGCTGGCGCTCGCCGCGCTCCTCGCGATCTGGTGGGTCACGGCCGCGCTCTCCCTGGGCGAGCGCATCGCCTTCCCGCTCCGCACCGTCTCGAACCTGCTGTCGGCGCTGCGCGGCGGCGACTACGCCATCCGGGGCCGCGGCGCGCGCGCCGGCGACGCCCTCGGCGAGGTCTTCCTGGAGGTGAACGCGCTCGGGGAGACGCTCAAG
>CAYLNK010000542.1:0-2229 GCA_964384675.1 uncultured Holophagales bacterium
GGGTCGTACGGACGGCCTCGGCCGGCCGAGACGTCCCCGACGCCAACGCCAGGGGTGCCGCGCCCGATGCCGGATCGGCCGGGAAGACCGCGACCGCCCGACCCGCCGCGGACCGGTCACCGGTCAGGAAGGCCGCCCGGGCGCGACGGGCCTGAGAGGCACGGATCCGCTGCCGCCGGGCGGGGGCCGAAACGGCGCTCCCCGGCCCGGCGGCGGCTCCGCGCACGCGTCCCTTACGCATTCGCGCAGCCACTGATGCGCGGGATCCGCCTGCAGCCTCGGGTGCCAGAGCATCGAGACGGTGAGCTCCGGCGTTGCGAACGGAAGGGAGAAGCTGTGCAGGCCGGCGCGCAGGTTGCCGGTGTGCCGCTCCGGGACCGTGGCGATCAGGTCGGTGGCCCGCGCCAGCGCCAGCGCGGTCGAGAAGCCGCCGACGCCCGTGACGACGTTCCGCTCCAGGCCGATCGCCTTCAGCACCTCGTCGATCAGCCCCTCGTCGAGTCCCCGCCGTGAGGCGCTGATGTGCCGGCCGGACGCGTAGCGGACCGGTGTCATCACGCCCCGGCTCAGCGGATGCCGCTTCCTCACGACGCCGATGAAGCGGTCCCGGAAGAGCGCCTGGGCGCGCAGCTCCGGACCGCTCGACTCCTCCACGACCCCGGTCTCCAGATCGACGGTCCCGTCGCGCAGCGGTGCGCTGTCCTTGCTCGTCTTGGGCACGAAGCGCAGCCGCACGCCTGGAGCTTCCTTGCCGATGCGAGCGAGAAGCCCCGGTCCGAAGCTCTCCACGAACCCCTCGCTGGTCCGCACCGTGAACGTCCGGACCAGCCGTCCGAGCCGGGGCTTCTCCGCCGGGCGCAGCACTGCCCGGGCGGTCTCCACCAGGGGGCCGACCTGCCCGCGAAGCTCGAGCGCCCGGGGCGTCGGCACCAGACCCCGTCCGGCCCGGACCAGCAGCGGATCGCCCGTCGTCTCACGCAAGCGCGCGAGCGCCCGGCTCATTGCCGACGGGCTGAGCCGGAGCCGCCGGGCGGCCCCCGCGACGCTGCCTTCGGCGAGCAGCACGTCCAGCGTGACGAGGAGGTTGAGATCGGGCATCGACATGCCTCCACCCTGGCACGGACCGGACATGGCGTCAAACGCACGGATAACGTGCAACCGATGCGTCTTCCGCCATGTCACGCGGAGCCCTACCTTCGGGGCATGTCGAAAGCAGCCGTTCTTTCCGTGGAGGACGACGCGGTCGCCGGTGCCGGCGGCCGGATCGCGTCGATGCGGGGGGCGCTGGCCGCCCTCTCGCTCTCCATGCTCATGCCCTCCCTGGACACCAGCATCGCCAACGCGGGGTTGCCGACGCTGGCCCAGGCCTTCGGCGCCTCCTTCCAGTCGGTCCAGTGGATCGTCCTCGCCTACCTCCTCTCCATCACCGCCCTCATCGTCAGCGTGGGGAGGATCGGCGACCTGGTCGGCCGCCGGCGGCTGCTCCTTTTCGGGATCGGCCTCTTCACCGTGGCCTCGCTCCTGTGCGGCGTCGCGCCCTCGCTCTGGCTCCTGATCGTCGCGCGGGCGGCCCAGGGCCTCGGAGCGGCCATCATGATGGCCCTGACGGTGGCCCTGGTCGGGGAAACGGTCCCGAAGGAGAGGATCGGGAGCGCGATGGGGCTCCTCGGGACGGTGTCCGCGATCGGCACCACGCTCGGGCCCTCGCTCGGAGGCGTCCTGATGGCCGGACCGGGATGGCGGATGATCTTCCTCGTCAACGTCCCGGTGGGGCTCCTGAATCTCGTCCTCGCGCGGCGGACCCTGCCCGCCGATCGTCCCCGCGCCCAGACGCGTTCGCGCTTCGACGTCGCCGGCACCCTGCTCCTCGCCGTGACGCTCGCGGCGTACGCCCTGGCGATGACGAGCGGGCGGGGTCACCTCGGTCCGCTCAACGTCGGCCTGCTCGCGGCCGCCTTCCTCGGGGCCTGGGCGTTCCTCCGGGTCGAGGCACGGGTCGCCTCGCCGCTGATCCGGCTGGCGATGCTCCGGGACCGGGGGCTCCTCGCGAGCCTCGCCAGGAGCGCGCTCGTCTCCACGGTGATCATGGCCACCCTGGTGGTCGGCCCGTTCCACCTCTCGCGGGGGCTCGGCCTCCCGACGGCTCTCGTCGGGCTCGCGCTGTCGGCCGGACCGCTGGTGGCCGCGCTGGCCGGCACGCCGGCGGGCCGCCTCGTGGACCGCCTCGGC
>CAYLNK010000543.1:0-2188 GCA_964384675.1 uncultured Holophagales bacterium
GCTCGGGCTCCTCGCGTTCGTGACGGTCTTCGTCGTGGCGGTGGGGCTCGCCAAGACGTCGGGAGCGGGCTGGAAGCTCCTCGCCCTGGCGACCCTCCTCGGCGCTCTCGCGGTCGCCGCGCTGGGCGGGACCGGCATCGCCTCGGGCCTGGGGACCCGGACCGCGCCGGCCGGTGACACCCCGCTCCGGGCGCTCCTGCGCGGCGCGGCGCTCCTCGGGTTCTCGTGCCTGATGCCGGTCCTCGGCTGGCTCGTCGTCTTCCCGGCGGCGTTCCTCGTGGCGCTCGGAGCCGGCGTGCGCGCCCTCCTCGGCGCCCCCCGGCGCCCCGTCCCGCCGCTCGTCGCCGCGGAGGCCTGAGCGTGCTCGACCGGCGTCGCCTGCTCCTCGGCGGGGCCGCGCTGGCCGTCTTCAGGCCGCATGCCGCGGCCTCGGATCCGACGACCTCCGACGGGATCCGCCGGGTCCTCCACCGCGTGACGTACGGACCGTCTCCCGGCGACGTCGAGCGGGTGGCCGGGCGCGGGCTGGGCGGGTACCTCGAAGAGCAGCTCGCGCCCGCGTCGATCCCCGACTGGAAGGCGCGGATTCTGGTGCGGCGCATCGAGGTGCTCTCGTTCGACGCGCCGGACCTCTTCCTCTTCGCGGGACCGGAGGTCCTGGGCGCGCTCCGCAAGGCGACGCTCCTCCGCGCGCGCTACTCGGAGCGGCAGCTCGCCGAACGGCTGGTGGAGCTGTGGAGCGACCACCTCAACGTCTTCGCCGGGAAGGGCGACGGCGCGTGGCTGAAGCTCGTCGACGACCGCGAGACGCTCCGCCCCCACGTGCTCGGCCGCTTCCGCGATCTCCTTCGGGCGAGCCTCACCAGCCCGGCGATGCTCGTCTACCTGGACGGCACGGCGAACGTCGCCGGCAAGCCGAACGAGAACCACGCGCGCGAGCTGCTGGAGCTGCACACCCTCGGCGTGGCGGGCGGCTACGCGCAGCGCGACGTGATGGAGCTGGCCCGCGCCCTCACCGGCTGGAAGGTGAGCCGCGGGCCGTTCCGGAGGCACCTCGTGACGTTCGACCCCGAGGCGCACGACGGAGGGCCGAAGACGGTGCTCGGCGCGCGCATCGCCCCGACAGGAGAGCGGGAGCTGGACGCGGTCGTCGACCTCCTCGCCGCGCACCCGTCGACGGCGGCCTTCGTCGCCGGGAAGCTGTGTCGCCGCTTCCACGGTCCCGACGCGCCGTCCTCGCTCGTCGCGCGGGTCGAGGGGGCGTTCCGGAGGAGCGGCGGCGACCTTTGCGCCACCGTCTCGACGCTCGTCCACTCCCCGGAGCTCCACGACGCCCCGCCCCGCTTCCTCCGTCCGTACGACTGGACGCTCCGCGTCCTGCGCGGGCTCGACGCCCGCACCGACGGCGGACTCGCGCTGCAGAGCGCGCTCGAGAAGATGGGCCAGGCCCCGTTCGGCTGGCCGACGCCGGACGGCTACCCGGAGTCCGAGGCCGCGTGGAGCGCGACCGTGCTGGCGCGCTGGCGCGTCGCCCTGGCGCTCGCGAACGGCGACGTGCGCGGGACGCGCCTGCCGTCGGACGCGTTCGATGACCCGATCGCCACCGCCGCGTGGCTCCTCGGACGCCCGCTCGCGCGCGAGGAGCGCGCCGCCTTCCGCGGGGTCGCCGGGTCGGCGGCCCTGGCTCTCGCCCTCTCGCACCCGGAGGTCCAGTACGCATGAGTCGAACACTCGTCGTCGTCAGCCTCCGCGGGGGATGGGACGCGCTGAACGCCGTCGTGCCGTGGCGCGACGACGGCTACGCCCGCCTGCGCCCGACGCTCGCGCTGCCGGCTCCCGGGAAGGCCGCGCGCGCGGTGCTCGACCTGGACGGCACCTTCGGGCTGCATCCCGCGCTCGCGCCGCTCCTGCCGCTCTACCGCGACGGGAAGCTGGCGATCGTCCACGCGGCCGGCTGGCGGGGCGGCTCGCACTCTCACTTCGAGGCGTGGGAGGAGATCGAGTCGGGCGTCGTGGGTGGGGCGCACCCCGGCTCCGGCTGGCTCGCCCGGACGCTGATCGCGCGCGGTCCCTCGCCGTCGCCGCTCCGCGCGCTGGCGTTCGCGGGGACGATGCCGCGGCTCCTGGCGGGCGCTCCCGGCACGACCGCCCTCCGCTCGGTCGACGAGCTCGACCTCGCGCCGGGGCG
>CAYLNK010000544.1:0-2186 GCA_964384675.1 uncultured Holophagales bacterium
GCGGCGATCACCAGCTGCGCCGGCGACTCGCCGCAGACGACGACGAGCTCGCGGGCGAAGCTCCGGAGTCGCTCGGCGCGCGGCGCGGGGCCGCGGTACTCCTCGAGGGCGACGTGGAAGTTGGAGCCGCCGAAGCCGAAGGCGCTCACCGAGGCGCGGCGCGGATGCCCCGAGCCGCGGACCCACGGCCGCGCCTTCGTGCTGAGGTAGAACGGGCTCTCTTCGAGGCCCAGCTTCGGGTTCGGTGCGTCGATCTTGATCGTCGGGGGGAGGACGCCGTGGTGGAGCGCCATCACCGCCTTGAAGAGGCCCGCCGCGCCTGCCGCCGCCTTGGTGTGGCCGACCTGGCTCTTCACCGAGCCGAGCGCGCACCACTGGCGGTCCGCGCGTCCCGCGCCGTCGAACACCTGTCGGAGGCCCTCGAACTCGGCCGCGTCGCCGGCCTTCGTCCCGGTGCCGTGCGCCTCCATCAGCTCGACCGTCTCCGGCCCGTAGCCCGAAAGCTCGTAGGCGCGGCGGAGCGCGCTCGCCTGACCCTCGGGCACCGGCGCGTAGACGCTCTTGGAGCGGCCGTCGGACGACGTCCCCACGCCGCGGATCACGGCGTAGATCCGGTCGCCGTCCCGTTCCGCGTCGGCGAGTCGCTTCAGCGCGACCATCCCGAGCCCCTCGCCCAGCATCGTGCCGTCCGCCTTGTCGCTGAACGGACGGCAGTCGCCCGTGGGCGAGAGCGCCGGTGTCTTCGAGAAGCAGATGAACATGAAGATGTCGTTGAGCGTGTCGACGCCGCCGGAGATGACGAGGTCGCTGTGTCCGAGCTGCAGCTCGGCGACCGCCATCGAGAGGGCGCTCAACGTGGACGCGCATGCGGCGTCGGTCACGCAGTTCGTGCCGCCCAGGTTCAGGCGGTTCGCCACCCGCCCGGCGACGACGTTCCCGAGGAGGCCGGGGAACGTCGACTCCTGCCACGGCACGTAGTGGCTGGCGATCCGCTCGCAGATCGACGTCACCTCGTCCTCGGGGAGGCCGGACTCGCGGAGCGCCTTCACCCAGACCGGCCGCTGCAGGCGGCTCACCATGCTGGAGAGGAGCTCCTGCGCGCTCGTCACGCCCAGGATCACCGAGACCCGCGAGCGGTCCATCGTCTCGAACTGCTCGCGGAGCGCGTCCTGCAGCACCTTCTGCGCGACCACGAGAGCCAGGAGCTGCGACGTGTCCGTCGACGGCATCGTCGACGGGGGAATGCCCCAGCCGAGCGCGTCGAAGTCGATCGGATCGAGGAACGCGCCCCGCTTCACGTACGTCTTGTCGGGCGCGGACGGGTCGGGGTCGTAGTAGTCCTCCACCAGCCAGTGGCTCGGGGGAACGTCGCGGATGAGGTCCGTCCCGGCCAGGATGTCCTTCCAGAAGCCGGTGGCGTCCGAGGAGCCGGGGAAGAGGGCGCTGACGCCGACGACGGCGATCGGCTGGCGGTTCGGGGCGGTGTCGTGGGTCATGCGGGCCTCGGTATCGGTGCGGCTCTACGAATCAGGCGAGCGGACGGGGACGGAAGTCGAATGCGGTCGGCGGAACGGCGAGCCCGGCGGAACGGAGCTGCTGGGCGCGTGTCACCGCGGCGGCGCCCTCCATCAGGTTGCGGGCGACCTGGACGGCGGAGCGCTGCTCGGGCTTCTCCAGGAAGCTGCCGCGCGCCCACGAGTTGAAGGCCCCCATCGCCGGCCCGCACCAGATCTGGAAGTCGGTGGTGCGGCCCGGATCGCCGGCGATGGCCCAGCGGCTGGCGAGGCCGAGGTACGAGCGGAAGACGAGCGCCATCCGGTGCTTCGGATCGGCCTCGGCCTTCGTCACCTCTCGCGGATCGCGCGCCACCCAGAAGGCGCGGGTCGACGCCCAGGCTTCCTCGAACGTGGAGCGCAGGAGCTGCGTCTCGACCTTCTGGCGCTCGGCGGCGGGGATGCTCTCGAGAGACGGGTGGTCGCGGTACAGCTCGTACAGCTTCCGGGCGCGGACCGCGAACATCGTCCCGCGGCGCAGGACCTGGACGTTCACGCCCATCTCGAACATGTCGGCGGCGGGCGCCATGATCACGTCGGCGATGCCGGCGTCGGCGAGGAGCGCCTTGCCGGCCGCGTGGAGGCCGCTCTCGACGCAGGCCTGGTTCACCGACCCGGTCACGACGTACGACG
>CAYLNK010000545.1:0-2157 GCA_964384675.1 uncultured Holophagales bacterium
TCCTCCACGGGCGTCCCGGCGGGCGCGATCGACGCCCCGAACGGGACGAAGAGCTCGGCGCCGCGCGCCTCGATCCGCAGGAGCGCGCCGCAGAGCGTCGCGCTCGCGCCTTCGGGGAGCGCGATCGGCGCGTTCGCCGGCGGAGGCGTGACCACGGGCTCGAACGGCGACCCGAGCGCGAGCATCTTGTAGACGTCGGGCCGCCGCAGAACCTCCCACAGCTCACCCACGCCGAAGAGGTCCCGCCGCTCGAGGGGACGCAGCGCCCACGCCGCGCGGAACACGCTCTCGGAAACGTCGAGCTGGCGCGCCTTGAGGGCCGCGTCGGACAGCAGCAGGCGCGCGTCGGCCGAGCGCGTCCCGAGGCGGTCGAGTCGCTGGAGGTACGGAGCGACCTGGCTGTCGAAGCCGAGGAGGGAAAGGACCTGGGCGGCCTCGAGGAAGAGTCCGTCGTGGACGTCCGGGCTCGCCGCGGCCCGCTCGTAGCGGAGCGCGGCTTCCACCAGGTCGTTCGCGGAGAACGCCACCCGCCCCCGCAGGGCCTCGGTCCAGCCCGTCGGGGGAGCGGTCCTGAGCAGGTCCCGGGCCTCCGTCAGGGATCCGCGGGCGAGCGCCGCCTGCGCGATCCAGAGGCGCCCCACCGAGGCGGCGGGCTCGTCTCTCGGCAGCGCGGCCCGGAGCGCCGCGAGGTCCCGGCCCGAATCTCCGTCGAGGAGCCGGCGGAGCGGGGCGAGGCTCGCGAGCCGGGGCACGACCCGTCCCGGCCCGCCGGCCGCCGGCTTCCTCGCGGGTTCGGCCCGGGAGATGACGAGTCCCATTCCCGTGGCGAGGAAGCCCGCGATCGAGAGCGCCATGGCGGGGACCGGCTCACGTCTGGACCCGACGGCCGTCGCGAAGGCGACGGCGGCTGCCGCGAAGCCGGTGACGGCGAGCCAGAAGTTGAGGGGGACGCGTCGCGGCGGGAGCGTCGGCACCAAAGGAGCGGTCCCCGGCTTCCGGCGGGCCGTCTCGGCAAGGCTCTTGACCGAGAGCAGCCGCGGTCCGTCCGCCTCGTCGACGATCTCGAACGCGAGGAGGTCGTCGATCCCGGAGGCCAGCTCCACCGAAAAGAGGATCGGCCGGCCCGGGCGGTCGTCCTCCGGCGTCCGCAGCTCCCAGCGAGCTCCTTCCGCTGGCCCGGCCCGCACCGCGAGCTCGTCGAGAGCGGCAGCCTCCCCGAGCCGACGAAGGAGAGATCGGTCGGCGAGGTTCTCCCACAGCGCCCGGGGGCCCTGGGCGAGGTAGCCAGCCACCAGCCGCACCGCGTGACGCTCGGTCGCCGAGAGGGGACGGGGGGGCGCTCCGAGCGCCGCGGGCACGGGAGCGGCGAGCGAAGCGAGGAAAAGGGCCGCCAGGGTCGCGCGGCGAAAGGACTTCACGATGTGCCGAGTGTACGCCGCGGCGCGACCTCGCCGGTTCGTCGGGAGGCTGGACGGATCGTTCTCGTGTCGGCTCTGACCGCACGCGCTACCGGAAGTCGTGGGCCGGCACCTCCGGCACCGCCGGCAGCTTCCAGAAGCGCTCGGCCTTCACGGAGAGCGTCCCGTCGCGCTTCTGGAGCCGCCCCTCGATGACCAGGCCGGGCGAGCCGACGATGAGCGGCCGATGCTCCTTGAAGAGGTCCGGCCGGATGATCGCCTGGAGGATCCCGGTCTCGTCCTCGAGCGAGAGGAAGACGAACCCCTTCGCGGTGCCGGGGCGCTGGCGGACGATCACCGCGCCCGCCACGCGCACGGTGTGTCCGTCGGGCCGGCGCTCGGCCTCGGCCAGGGAGAGGATTCCCTGCTCCGTCAGCGCGGGCCGGAAGTGCGCCATCAGGTGCGGCCCCGCCGTGAGGCTGGCGCCCCCGTAGTCGGCCACCGTCTCCTCGAACGTCGACATCTCGGGGAGCGGGGAGGGCTCGTCGTCGCCCAGGAAGCCGGCCCCTAGGGGGCCGATCTCGCGGTCCGCGGGGCGCTGGGCGTCCGAGGGGGCCTGACGGGATTCCGGCTCGAACAGCGGACCGCGGGCCGCGCCGATCGCCGCCGCCTGCCAGAGGGCGCCGCGGCGCGTCAGCCCGAGCGAAGAGAACGCGCCGACCCCGGCGAGCGCGGCGAGCTCGTCGTCCCGCAGCCCGGC
>CAYLNK010000546.1:0-2153 GCA_964384675.1 uncultured Holophagales bacterium
GGCGATCTCGGCGGCGATCGCCGCGAGATCGAGCCGCGCTTCTGCGGCCTCGAGCTCGCGGTACGCCACCTCCACCTCGTACCGGAGCCCCACGGCGAGTCCGGCCGTCCGGTGCCGCGACGCCCGGAGCTCGGCCCCGGCCGCCGCCGCGCGGAGAGGCGACCGCAGCACCGACGACAGGTCGTGCTCCAGCCGGAGGGAGAGCCGGGCGTCGGGCTCCGCGGGGGATTCGACCTCGAGAAGAGGATCGGCCCACGAGCGTGCCGCCGAAAGCGACGCCTCGGACGCGGTCTCGTCGAGACGCCGGATCTGGAGGTCGGCGTTGCGGGCCAGCGCGAGGCGGACCGCGCCCTCCAGGTCGACGACGTCGTCGCCGGCGCGCGCGGGCGAGGTCGTGACGACGAGCAGCATCGCGGCGAGGAACGGTCTACGCATTTCGAGCCTCCGGACACGCTGACGCGGCGGTCCGCCGCCATTACAACCTGTAATGCGACGGCGTCCACCGCGTCGGCACGGTCGGAGGAACCGATGTCGAGCCCCGCCGCCGTCCTTCCGCTTCCCCGGCCCGAGACCGAGACGACCGAGCTCCCGATCGAGGGGATGACCTGCGCGAGCTGCGTACGCCGCGTGGAGACCGCCCTTCGCGCTGTTCCCGGCGTCACCGGGGCGAGCGTCAACCTCGTCACCGCGAGGGCCACCGTCACCCACACGCCCGAAGGGAGCGCCGACGCGCTGGCCGCGGCCGTCGTCGAGGCCGGCTACTCCGTTCCCGCGCCGGTCGAGCCGACCGGGGCGAGCCCGGCCGAGGGTCTGGAGGAGCGGGAGCGCCGTGAGGACCTCCAGGTGGCGCGCGACCTCTTCGTGTCGGCCGCCTTCACCGTGCCGCTCCTGGTGCTCGGCATGTCCCACGGGCGGATCCCCGGCACCGGCGGGCCGGCCGCGGGCTGGATCCAGCTGGCGCTGGCCGCCCCGGTCGTCTTCGGTCCCGGCCTCCGCTTCCTGAGGCTCGCCGGACGTGCCCTCCGGCACCGCTCGGCCGACATGAACACGCTCGTCTCGCTCGGGGCCCTCTCCGCGTTCGGCTACTCGGCGGCCGCGCTCCTCGTCCCGGGTGTCCTCGGGCACGGGGGCCACGGGCCGATGCCTCACCTCTACTTCGAGGCGGCCGCCGCGATCGTCACGTTCGTGCTCCTCGGCAAGCGGCTCGAGGCCCGGGCGCGCCGCCGGCTCTCCGAGGCCGTGCGCGGCCTCGTGGCCCTCGTGCCGCCGACGGCCCGCCGCCTCTCCGGGGACGGAGTCGTGTCCGAGGTGCCGGCCACCGCCCTCGTCCCCGGCGATCTGGTGGTCGTGCGGCCGGGCGAGCGGGTCCCGGCGGACGGAGTGGTCGCCGGCGGATCGGGCGCGGCCGTCGACGAATCGATGCTGACCGGCGAGAGCCTCCCCGTCGACAAGGGAGAGGGCGCCGCCGTATTCGGCGGGACGCTCGTCGCCGCCGGCGCGCTCACGGCCCGGATCAGCCGGACCGGCAAGGAGACGGTCCTGGCCCGGATCGTCAAGTCGGTGGAGGAGGCGCAGGGCTCCCGGGCGCCCATCGCGCGCCTGGCAGACGTGGTCAGCGGCGTCTTCGTGCCGGCCGTCATCGGCCTCGCCCTCCTGACGTTCGCGGTGTGGCTCGTCCTCGACCCGACGCCCGCCGGTCTCGCGGTCGCGCTCGAGCGGCTCGTCGCCGTGCTCGTCATCGCGTGCCCCTGCGCCCTCGGTCTCGCGACGCCGGCGGCCGTCGCCGTGGGCACGGGGCGCGGCGCCGAGCTGGGGATCCTGGTGAAGGGCGGCGCGGCGCTCGAGGCGGCGAGCCGAGTGACGACGGTTCTGCTGGACAAGACCGGTACGCTGACCTCGGGCCGACCTGTGCTGACGGACGTCGTGCCGCTCGGCTCGAGCGACGAGCGGTCGCTCCTCGCCGCGGTCGCGTCCGTCGAGGTGTGGAGCGAGCACCCGGTCGCCCGCGCGGTCGTCGACGGGGCACGGGCGCGGGGCCTGCGGATCGAAGGCGCCCGCCGCTTCGCGATGGAGGCGGGCGCCGGGGCCCAGGGGGAGGTCGATGGACGGGAGGTGCGGATCGGGACCGCGGCGTGGCTCGGGCGGGGCGGCGT
>CAYLNK010000547.1:0-2149 GCA_964384675.1 uncultured Holophagales bacterium
AGCGGGCATAAGCCTCGGTCTGCCGCCACCGTGGCGGCATAGGAAAGCTCCTGGGCGGCCGTCCGTGCCGGCGACACGGTCCCGCCCGCGCTGCGGCCGGCGGGGCGCGCGAGCCTCGTGCTTCACTCGGTCTGCGGTCTCCTCTCGCTGCTGGCGGCGCTGACCCCCGTCCTCCACGGGCACGTCGCGCCGTCGGTCGCGCACTTCGGGCTCCGCCCTCTCGTCGTGGCGGCGCTCGGGCTCGTCCTCGCGGAGCGAGGGCTCGTCGAGCGGAGCCGCCCGGCCGTGACGCTGGGGCTCGGCCTCCTCGCCGTCTTCCCCGCGTTCGGGCTCTTCGCGTGCGGCGTTCTGGACACCATCCCGCGGGCGCTCCTCGTCACCGGCCTCGCGCTCGCGCTCCTGCGCCTGCCGCTGCGGGCCGCCTCGCCGTCGACGTATCCCGCCCCGCCCCCGGTGCGCATCCGCTTCCTCGACCGCGCGGCGCTCGACGGTCCGCTCACCTTCCTGACGCACGCCTGGTGCGCGCTCGCGGTCCTCCTCGGCTTCACCTGGAGCGGGGCCGTGCCGTTCGCGGTGGCGCTCCTCGTCGTCCTCCATCTCGGGGCCGGCGCGGCGGACCGTCCGCTCGCCGCAGGAGAGACCTTCGGGATTCGCTACAGGGTCCCGATCGCCCTCCTCCTGCCGGTCGCGCTCCACCTCGCGGCGCTCTTTAGCGGCGCGCCGGCCGGTGCGCTCCTCCTCGACCTGCGTGCGGCGCCGCTCGCGGCGGCGGCGCTCGGCTGGCTCCTCGCCGTCGACGCGACGGGCGGCCGGGCGTCGGAGGGGCTCACGCGGCTGTCGGCTTTCGTCGAGGTGCTCGCTCTCGTGGTGGCCGTGGGCGCGCTCGCGGGCGCGCTCCTGAAGAGTGGGCTCGCGGAGCGGGAGCACCTGGTTCTGCTCCTCGTCACGCTGGGCCATGCCGCGCGCGACCTCGGGCTCGCCTGGCGCGAGCGGGCGTCGGGCCGGGCCTGGGCGATGCAGGGGCGGCTCCTCCTCGCGTTCCTGGTCGCGCTCGAATCCGGCTGGATCGAGCTGGGCCACGGCCGCTCGCCGTGGGCGCTCCTGGCCGCCGCGACGCTGGTGTACGCCGCGGGGCGGCTGCTGGCTCGCACGGATCGCAAGGACGTCTTCGAGGCGCCGTTCCTCACGACCGCGCAGCTCCTCCCGATCGCGGCCGGCGCGCTGGCCCTCTACCGGACGCTCCACGCTCCGGGCCTCGTCTGGGCGAACGCCCTGCCGGTCTTCCTGGTCAGCTGCTTCTACGTCCTGGTGGCGTCGCACCAGGAGAGGCGCGTCGGACCGTCGCTCCTCGCCTCGCTCTTCCTGATGGCAGGCCTCGCCTCGGTGATCGCGGCCTCGCCGTTCCTCGGCGTGGAGTTCTACTCGCTCGCCCCCGGCCTCGCGCTCCTGGCGCTCTGTGCGCTGCTCCGCGAGGAGATGGGGCGCGACTGGACGCGCCGGGTCTTCACGGCCGGGGCCACGCTCGTCTACGCGACGCCGATGCTGGCGCTCCACGCCCGCTTCGACTGGAGCTGGCAGGCGATCCTGCTCGTTCTGGCGCTGCTCTTCGGCGCGGCCAGCTTCTCGCTCCGCTCCCGCTCGCTGCTCGTCGTCTCGACCGCGGCGATGCTCGTCGACCTCGGCAGCTTCGTCCTCTTCGTGGGGCGGGCGGAGCCGACCGCGCTCTTCGTGGGCGGGGCGTTCCTGGGTCTCCTCCTGATGGGCCTCGCGGCGTGGCTCGAGTACCGCCGCGAGGGGGTGCTGCAACGGATCCGTGTGTTCGCGAACGAGCTCCAGTCGTGGAGCTGAAGGAGGTCGCCGTGACGATCACTCAACGGTTCACGCTCCTCGTGAAGGGGCAGCTCTCCGCGGTGCTGGACGAGATCGAGGACCCGGAGCGGAGCCTCCACCAGCTGATCTGCGACATGGAGGACGAGCTCGAGGCGGCCAAGCGCGCGGCGGCGCGGGCGATCGCCAACGAGGACCGGCTCCGCGCCCGCATCACCTGCCTGGAAGAGGAGGAGAGCGAATGGCAGCGCGGGGCGGAGCGGACGCTCGCCGCCGGGAGCGACGCCGACGCGCGCGATTGCCTGCGGCGGGCCGAGCGCGC
>CAYLNK010000548.1:0-2135 GCA_964384675.1 uncultured Holophagales bacterium
GCAGGTCCCGGGCGAGGTCGTCCGGAGCTCCGAGGCGGACGCGCCCGAGCCGCTCGCCGATCGGGAGCAGCCGGGAGAGGGTCAGCTGGTGGCCGTACGCGTTGCCGGCGAGGAGCGGGGCGCACCCCTGCGCCACGCGAAGCGGCACGGAGCCGTCGAGCGTGGGGTTCCGCGTCTCGAGGCGGAAGAGCCCCTCGAAGACGTCGAGGACCTCGAACGCCGGGTCAGCCTCCGCAGCCACCGCCCCCGCCACAGCCGCCGCCGCCGCCGCATCCCCCTCCTCCTCCGCAGCTCGAGGAGCTGCAAGACGAGCCGCCCGAGGACGAGGAGCCGCACGACGACGAGCCCCCCACGGGCCGGGGCGGATCGAGCTTCGGCGCGATCGCGGCGAAGAGCGGCGACGCGGCCACGGCCCCCATCCCGACGATGGCCACGGCGAGGCCGACGTCCCGGGCCTCGCGCCGCCGCCCCGACGCGACGTCCTGCTGCAGCGAGTGCGTGGCGCTCTTCAGCCAGTCGAGATAGCGGCTGCGGAGCGGGCTCGTCCGCACCTTCGCCCGGGCGACGAGGAGCACCACGACGGCGCCGATCGTGAGCAGGACGAGCCGGGAGAAGGGCCGGCCGCCGATCTCGATCGCGCGGAGGATCCGGATGACCGGGACGGCCACGATGACGAAGAGCCCGGCGTCGAAGAACCGGGAAGCGCGGCCTCTGGCCCGGGCGTCGAGGAGCAGGCCCGAGGCCTTCAGGCGGTCCTCGAGGGCGTCCCGGTTCGCCGAGACGACCTCCAGGGCCTCCGAGAGGGCGTCCTCGGGCTTCACCTTGCCCGAGCCCGAGGCCTTGGTGACCAGCCTCTGGTGGAGCTTCCTCGCGAGCGTGGTCCCCGGCCGGATCTCGCCGCTCACCGTGAGCTTCTCGTTCTTGGCGCGCAGCCAGCCCTCGGCGAGCCCCTCGGAGATCAGCGTACGGGCCACGCCGGAGAGGCCGTCCCGCAGGAACGCGATCGCGTGGACGTCCTCGGGGCGCGGCACGAGCCCGATGCGGAGCGTGCTCGACGCGGCGATCGCCTCGGCGTCCTGCCGGGCCGCCCACCTGGTCCCGACGATCGCGGCGACGAGGACTCCGAGCGCGAAGAGGAGGTAGAAGCCGAGGAAGGCGGGCCCGCTCTCGATGTCGAACGGGAAGAAGTCGAAGAGCCGCTCGATCATCGGGCCGCCTCCAGCGGTAGGCCGTCGAGGTTCTCGATCGCCCGGTCGAGGAGCTGCCGGTACGCGACGTGCGCCCCCTCGGGCCGGGCCGCCACGTCGAGGAGCGGCGCGACGTCCACCGCGAGCAGGCGTCCGGACGCGTTCAGCACGTCGGCGAGACCGTCGGCGCAGGCGACCCCCTGGAGCTCGAGGAGCGCGTGGAGCGGACTCCGGAGCTGCCGCAGCTTCCGCTCGAGGGGGCCGACCAGCTCGGTCCGTTCGCCGAGCGTCTCGAGGGCACTCTTCCGCATCCGGATCCGCGCCTCTCGTAGCTCCTGCTCGATCCGGAGCCGCCGGCCCGTGGTCGCGATCGTGAGCCCGGCGAACGGGTCTCTGCCCGACACGACCACGTGCCGGCGCTGCACGTCGCCGTAGAAGAGCGGGAACGCGTCCGCGGTGCGCGGCAGCTCCTGCGCGCGCAGGAGCATCGCCTCCACCCGGGCGGAATGGCGGGCGAGGAGGAGAGGGTCGGCGGCCCTGGCGAGCTGCTCGAACGCGGTGTCGTACAGCACGACGATCACGTCGACGTCGCTCAGGCCGGGCCGGAAGTCACCCCGCACGGCGCTGCCGTGGACGACGAGCGACGCGAGGTTCTGACCGAGCGCGGTCTCGAGGGCGCTCGTCAGATCGCGGAGCGGCCTCTGCACGGCCTCGGGAAGGGTGGCGAGGGCGGCCTCGATCATCGATCGGCTCCTTTCGGAAAGAGGTGTACGGGTGCGGCGGCGCCGGGCCCCTTCACGGCCCAGACACGACGGCCGTCGGGGAGAGTCTCGTGTCCGACGAACGGGCCCTTCCGTGGGCGGGCGGTGCCGTCGGGCTCGCCCACGAAACGCGAGCGCAGCTCCAGCCGGTCCCGGCGGGCGGCGCCCGAGAAACGAGGGTCGAGGG
>CAYLNK010000549.1:0-2132 GCA_964384675.1 uncultured Holophagales bacterium
AGCGGCGAGCGCGCACGCGTGGCGCGGTCTCACGGGCGCGGCGCCCTCGCCTCGAGGATCGCGTGCGCCTCGATCTCCACGAGGAGGTCGCTCCGGCAGAGGCGGACCTGGATGCCGGTCGAGGCGGGGAGCGGGTCGAGGCCCAGGGCCGAGAAGAGCTCGGTGCGGATCTGGTTGAAGTCGGCGTAGTCCCGCTCGATGTCCCGCAGGTAGCAGGAGCACCGGACGACGTCGTGCCACGACGCGCCTTCGGCCTTCAGGAGGGTCGTGATGTTGCGATAGGTGCGCCAGCACTGGGCGCGGAAGTCGCCGGGATAGAGCGTGTCTCCGTTGGGACCGACGCTCGCGGTGCCGCTGATCAGGAGGTGAGAGACGCCGCCCTCGATGTCGACCCTCACGCCGCGCGAGAACGCCACGGATTGCGGGTAGTCGGGCGCCTCGTTGAGCACCGCCGGCGCCCGGATCGCGCGCTTCCTCACGACGGGACGTCCGAGCTGCGCGAGGGTGCCGATCAGGCCCCGTGGCGCCGGTACGTCGGGCGGCAGGCCGAGCGCCCGGCGCTCCGCCTGCTCGGCCTCGCTGTACGCGAGGCCGGCCATCACCGGTGTCTCGAAGTAAGTCGCTTTGCTCATCTCCACGCTCCTCGTTCCGTCTTCAGCGGGTCCCGGCCGGTGCCTCGGCCCTCGCGAGGACCGCGCGCGCGAGTCCGTGGGACGTCGCCAGCCACACCTCGCCGTCGCCCGGAGAGATGCCCAGGACGAACTCGTCCGGCAGGGCGCTCGACATCCGCCGCGTCTCGACCGGGGCGCCCGGCCTCGCGATCGTCACCATGCCGCCGCCGCCCTTCGCCTTCCGGTACGTCGCCCACGTGTCGCCGTCGGTCACCGCCAGGCCCTGGTCCGTGCCGAGCCACGCGTTCCGGCCCGTCGCCGCCACGGTGCTGATGAAGTTCGAGACCAGCGGCGTCCTGTCCTTGACGAAGGTCCGCCAGCGATTCCCGTCGTACCGCGACAGGCCGAAGTAGGTCGACTGCCAGAGCAGCCCCTCTCCTGAGGTCGAGATCCAGGACGTGATGTCGTGGACCGGCCCGTCGTCGGCGAGGAGGTCGAGCTCCATCTCGCCGTCGGGGTCCCGGTACTCCTTCCACGTCCCCCTGGCGAGGTCGTACTCCGCGATCCCGCCGCCCCAGACGCCCACCAGGATCCGGTCCGGCGTCTCGGCGAGCGCGTAGCACCACGGCTCGTGGAAGATCGCGTTCGTGTGGTCGAAGAGGCTCCACGCCCCGGTCTTCAGGTCGCGCCGCCCGACGCCCGCCGCCGTCGCCACCCAGAGGGACCCTCGGGCCACCATCACCGCGTAGACGACGTCGTTCGGGAGGCCGCTCGAGGTCTGCGTGAAGGTCTCGACGCGTCCACCGCTCAGACGGTTGAGCCCCTTGAACGTCCCGATCCAGAGGTCCCCCGAGGCCGGGTCGAGCGCCAGAGCCGACACCACCGGGAAGGTCAGACCCTGCTCGGTCCCGATCGTCCGGAACTTCCCGTCCTCGAGGACGGCGAGCCCCTTCGTCGTCCCGGCCCAGACGCGCCCCCCTTCAGCGAGGACACAATGCACCTTCCACGACGGGAGGCCGTCCGGCACGCCGTACGACTCGAACCGCTCGACGAGCGGGAACGGGAGGGGACCGGTGGCCGACCGGGCCCGGAGCGGACCCGCTCCGAGTGTGGCCAGCAGCGCGGCGAGGACGAACGGCGTCGGTGTTCTGCTCATGAGGTTCTTGGACCTCTCAGAGGGTCTTGAGGTACTCGATCAGGTCGTTGAGCTGGTGTTTGGTCATGTAGTTGGTGAGTCCGTGCGTGTCCCGCGGGTTGTGGACCGTCCAGATCTCCTCGAGGGTCGCGGCCCGCCCGTCGTGCAGGTACGGAGCCGACGCGGCGATGCCCAGGAGGTGAGGCGTGTCGAACGTCCCCGTCGAGTCGGAGGGGCCACGCGACCCGACGTCGTACGACAGCGTGTTCGTGTAGAGCGGCGGACGGTGGCAGGTCGAGCAGCGGAGACCTCTCGGGATCTCGCGCCCGTCCGTCGTCCGCGCCGCGAGGAAGAGCGCGCGCCCCCGCTCCTGCGCCGGCGTCGGC
>CAYLNK010000550.1:0-2120 GCA_964384675.1 uncultured Holophagales bacterium
AGGCGAACGCCCCCGCACCGGTCGCCTCGGACCCGTAGAATCGAGCTCCGTTCACGGAGGTGCTGCGCATGCCCTACGCCGGCGTCAACGGACAGCGGCTGTACTACGAGGTCGGAGGCGATGGCGATACGGTGGTCCTGCTCCACGGCGCCTTCGCCGACGCCGACATCATGGAGGCTCCCGCGACCGGGCTCGCGACCGGGCTGCGGGCCATCCGGATCGACCGGCGCGGGCACGGGCGTTCGCTCCTCACCGGGGACGAGCCGATCTCGTTCGCCGACGAGGCGAACGACGTCCGGGCGCTCCTCGACTGGTTCTCGGTCCCAAAGACGAGCTTCGTGACGCACGGTGAGGGAGCCGAGATCGCGATCGAGTTCGCCCTCCGGTTCCCCGAGCGGACGGAGAAGCTGGTGTTCCTCTCGCCCATGGTCGACGGCTTCCCCTGGGTGGACGAGGCGGCCGCGGCCCGGGATGCGATGCTCCAGGCGTACCGGGCCGACGTGGCCAAGGCGGTCGACGAGCGGCTCCTCCTCACGCGCCACTTCGACGTGGTCAACGAGCACGAGGGCATGATCGAGCGCGTCGGGAAGATCTACCGGCGCGGGACCGGCTCGGCCTACAAGCACGATCGGCCACCGCGTCCCGACGGCCCGCTCGCGGGCTCGCTCGGCTCGATCACCGCGCCGACCTGGATCCTCGTCGGCGACCGGGACGACTCCGAGTGGCTCCGCTGCGCGGAAGGGCTCGCGGTGATGGTCCCCGGCGCCGAGCGCATCGTCTTCCACGGGCTCGGGCACTTCCTGCACGTCGAGGACTCGCGGCAGGTGATGCGGCGCCTCACCGACGTCTTCATGCCGGAGCCGGAGATCGAGCGCTAGCGCTCCTTCGGCGGTCCCCCGCAGGAGCAGTCGAGGCAGCCGTGCCGTGCGCACGTGCCGCAAGCCCTGGCGACCTGCTTGCGGAGCGCATCGCGAGCGCGGAAGACGCGCACGGCCGCGTTGCCGCTCGAGATGCCGGCCTCGGCCGCGAAGTCCTTCACCGCGACGCCGTCGACCTCGATCCGGCGGAGCGCCTCGGCGTACTCGGGCTTCAGGGTCCCGGCGAGACCGGCCACGCACCGGCAGATCTCCCCGGCGGCCTCGGCGCCCGGCTCGACCTGGGCCTCGAGCTCGGCCGCGAACGCGGCGAGACTCCGGTCCGCCGTCGCCCGCCTTCGGTAGTGGTCGATGACCGCGTTCCGCAGCATCCGGTAGAACCAGGCCACCGCGGACTCCTCGCTCCTCAGCGATCCCGCCTTCTCGAGCCCCCGCACGAACGCGTCCTGGAGGAGGTCCTCGGCGAGCGCGCGGCTCCCGACTCGACGCTGCAGGAAGCCGAGGAACTCCCGGTGGCCCGCCACCAGGCGGGCGATCACCTCGGGATTGACGGGAGCGGCGGTGTCGTCCACGAGAGCTTCATACCGCCGCACGTACGGGTGCGCAAGCGGGGTCTCGCTCACGAGAGACGCCCGAAGCGCCGGAGCGCGAGCGAGCTCATCAGCACCGAGACGCTCGAGAGGGACATCGCCGCGCTCGCGACGACGGGCGAGAGCTGCCAGCCGGTGAGAGAGTGGAGCGCCCCCGCCGCCAGCGGGATCCCGACCACGTTGTAGACGAAGGCCCAGAAAAGGTTCCGCCGGATGGTGGCGAGCGTCGCCCGCGCCAGGCCGAACGCGACCGGCAGCGTCGCGATCCCGCCCCGCATCAGCGCCAGGTCGGCGGCGGCGACCGCGACGTCCGTCCCGTTCGCGACGGCGATCCCGACGTCGGCGCTCGCGAGCGCGGGGGCGTCGTTCACGCCGTCTCCCACCATCGCCACGACGCGGCCGCGGGCACGCTCCGCCGCCACGACCCGCGCTTTCCCCTCGGGCTTCACGCCGGCGATCACCCTCGGGATCCCGAGCTCTTTCGCCACGGCGCGCGCGGTCTCCCCGCGATCGCCGCTGACCATCACGACGTCGAGACCCATCCGTACGAGCGACGCCACCGCCTCCGCGGCGCCGGGCGCCGGACGGTCCGCGACGGCGACCAGCCCGGCGAGCCGGCCGCCGACCGAGACGAAGGAGGGCGTCCGGCCGAGGG
>CAYLNK010000551.1:0-2106 GCA_964384675.1 uncultured Holophagales bacterium
GCACCCGCTGGCGCCGGCGGCGGCCGGAAGGACGCGGGCGGGGTGGAGTGACATGTTGACGACGCGCACCCTCCTTCCAACCTGCGTCACGTTCCTCGCTCTCCTCGCGCCGGGTGCCGTAGCGCAGCAGCCGGCTGCGGCCCCCCCGGCCAAGGCCGGGGAGGCCGTGAAAGACGTCCCGATTCCGGCCGAGCAGGACAGCACGCCCCCGGTCTACACGTACGAGGTCGGCGGGCGGCGTGACCCGTTTCGGTCGCTCCTGGTCCGGAACCCGAACGAGAGGAAACCCGGGAACGTGCCCGCCGGGGTCGCCGGAATGCTGGTCGAGGAGCTCGAGCTGCAAGGGACGATCCGGACGCGCGGCGGCTGGATCGCGATGATGAGGGGGTCCGACAACAAGTCGTACCTGCTCCGAAAGGGAAATACCGTGTTCGACGGTGAGGTCACGGACATCACCGGCTCGGAGATCACGTTCCGTCAGAACGTGAACGACCCGACGAGCCCGAAGCCGTTCCGGGACGTCGTCAAGGCGCTCGCGCTGGCGAGGAAGCCGTGAACGGGTCCGTCTCGTCGTCGACCTACGCGACGCGGGGGCTGGCCGGGGACGGCGGCTCTCGCGCACCGATGGATCTTGGGGGAGGAACCATGCTGCGAAAAGGTAAGGTCACCGCGCCATCCCTCGCGATGCTCGCCGCGCTTTCGGTCTCGATGGGAGCGGCCGGCTGCGCCTCGCGGACAGGGGCGGTGGCGTCGTCGGACCAGCCCGCCACGGGCAGCGAGACCACGGCGTCCGTCAGGACGCCGGTCACGCTCACGGGCGCGACCCTCCTCGTCGAGGGGGATGCGCCGCGCCTGCTCCTGTCCGGCGCCGGCCCGCTCTCCCCGACGATGTACACGCGGGACGAGGGGAAACGGATCGTCGTCGACCTCGCCGACGCCGTGGCCTCGCCGGGCCTGGAGCCTCCCCGGGCCGACGGGTCCGTGCTGACCGAGGTCTCGATGAAGTCGTTCGTCGAGCTCGGCAAGCCCCACGTGCAGTTCGAGCTGACGACGAAGGGTCCGGTCGATCCGACGCTCGGTACGGAGCCCGGCTCCCTCGCCATGGCCGTGAGGCTCGGCCGGAAGCCCACCACGCCGAAGCAGCCGGACGCGCTGATGGCGTCCGCTGCCCCCGCGTTCGAGCGCGAGCCCGAGGCGATCCAGGTCGAGACCCTGCCGGTGCGCACCACGGACGAGACGGCGACCGTCTCGACGGCCTCCTCGACTCCGTCCGAGCCCGTGATCACGGCCCGCAGCACCCCGGCGGGGCGCGCGGCGTCGCGGCTCGACTCTGTGGTCGCCTCCTCGGTCCCCGGTGGGGCCCGCTTCGTGCTCCGGGGAGACGCCGAGTTCGCCTACGAGGCTTTCTCGCTCTCTAACCCGGCCCGCCACGTCGTCGACCTGAAGGGTGTCCGCAACGCCGCGACCAAGAAGGTCCAGGCGGTCCAGAGCAGTCTGGTGAGCAAGGTCCGGGTCTCGCAGTTCCGCGCCGCTCCAGGCGCCGACGCGGTCACGCGCGTGGTCTTCGATCTGGGTGAGGCCACGACCCCCGAGCTCCGTCCAGCCAAGGACGGTCTCGTCGTCGTCTTCAAGAAGGACGCTCCGGCGCCCGCCCTGATGGCCGAAGCCAGGCCGGCTGCGGGAGCTGAGGCCCCCCGCCAGGCGCCGTCCGCGCCGGTCCGACCCGATCCGGCTCCCGCGGTGCCGGCCGCCACCTCCTACGAGAAGCACGAGGTCGAGGAGCCCCAGGCGCCCGTGGTCCACGAGACCCCGGCCGTGAGCGCGCCGACGACCACCGTGGCGGAAGCGGCCCGACCCGAGGGGATCGAAGCGACGGAAGCGACGGAAGCGACGGACGCGACGAGAGCGACCGCGGCCACGGCGGCCAGGCCGGCCACGCCGGCGACGGCGGTCGCGGAGGGTACTGAGGTCACGTCGGCTCCGGCCGTCAAGGCAGAGGAGCTGCCGAGCGAGGCCCCACCCTCCGTGTCGCACGCCCCCGCGCAGGCGGCGAGCGTCGCGACACCGGAGCCGGCGTCCGTTGCCCCCGCGCCGGCCCCGGCCCCC
>CAYLNK010000552.1:0-2076 GCA_964384675.1 uncultured Holophagales bacterium
ACCGGCGCGGGCGGGGCGGCCCCGGCCGGGGCCGCGGTGACGGCGACCTGGATCGGGCCGGCCGTCCTGGTGACGACCTTCTTCTCCGAGGGGTCGAACACCTCGAGCGACACGGGCGGGACGGTCAGCGACCCGGCCGCGGCGGGCACCACCACGTAGTCCCACTCGATGAAGACGCCGCCCTTGCCGCGCGCGAGCTCGCTCTTGACGGTGGGCGGGTAGACCTTGGCGCCCGGGACCTCCACGTGCGGCGCCTCCGTCGCGGTCCGGAGGTTCCCGGTGCCGGCGACCCGCACCTTGAGCGTCACCGCCTCGCCGGCGGCGACGGTCGGGTGGTCCACCTTCGCGCTCAGGTCGAACCGGCCGACCGGCCCCTTGAACGCGGCGCGCCCGGGGATCGGGAGGAACTTGATCTCGAGCGGCTGCGTCGAGCGCTCGACGACCCGCCGATCCATCATCCCGAACGGGTCGAACGGGTCTCCGCCGAGCCGGACCGCGAGCCGCACCTTGGCCGCGGGGAGCGTGACGGTCCCGGCGGAGAGGCCCGACACCGCCTTCTTGAGGAGGGTGAAGCGCATCACCGTCCCCTTCCCCTGGATCACGTCGCGCCGGCCGTTCGGCTTCTCCGGCTTCTCGACGTCCTCCGCCCAGCAGCCGGGGAACTTGGGCGGGTCGACGAACTCGAGCCCCTGCACCTCGAGCTGTGTGACGAGCTCGTAATGGACGATGACGTCCTCGCCGACGTAGGCGGTGAGCCGGTCGGGCGTGGCGACGTACTCCAGCACCGCCTCCCGCTGCGGCTGCGGCTCGGCCCGCTCCCGGCCGGTCCCGACACGCGGTGGGATGCCGAACGGGTAGCGCGGGGCGGGGGCGCCGAACGGATCGTCCTCGTCGGCGGCGGGGGGACGGCGTCCGCCGCGGCCATCCGGAGGGCCGACCTCGATCACGTAGGCGGAGGCTTTCAGCGTCTTCTCGCCCACCGACCACGTCGTCTCCCCGACCTCGCCGGTGCCCTGGGCCTGCGGCCGGAGGTAGTACGTGTAGGAGATCGAGCGGCGGAGGTCGCCGTTCATGAAGACGATCTGCGTGGAGGTGGAGGGGCCGCCGGCGAGGACGAGGTTCTTCAGGGGGAGCGTCGCCGGCCCCTTCACGTTGCCGCCCGCGCCGGGCCCCGAGAACGTGTAGGTGAGCCGCACGATCTCGTCCTGGGCGGGGCGGGGGCGGTCCACGGTGACCTGCACGTCGACGTCGTCGGCGGCGGAAGCCACGACGGCCGCCACGAGGCCGGTCAGGAGGAGCGCGACGAAGAGCACCGGGCGGAGCGCGCGGGTCCCTCTCATGGCGCTCACCAGTCGCGCGCCACCTTGCGGCGGCTCTTCTGCTCGGCGATCCGCTTCTTCTGCTCGTCGCGGTCGGCGTTGGAGATCGCGGCCAGGAGCTGCTCGGCCTTCTCGCGGCTCATCTTCGCCTTCTCCTCGAACTCGCGGTCCTCCCTCTCCTGCTTCTTCTGCTGCTCCTGCTTCTTGTCGCCGGCCGAGGGGCTGGGCGACGGGCTCGGGCTGGGGGAGGGCTGGGGCTTCTTCTGCTGGTCCTGCTTGTCCTGGTTCTGCTTCTGCTGTTGCTGCTGCTTCTTCTTCTCTTCCTCGGCGCGGCGGACGCACAGCTCGTAGTTCCACGAGGCGTCCGGATCGCCGGGGGAGAGGCGGAGCGCCTCGCGGAACGCGCGAGCCGCCTGCTCGTAGTCCTTCTCGCGGAAGCGGGTCGCGCCGATGTTGAACGCGGCGTCGGCGGCGATATCGCGGCGGCCCGCCTTGCGAGCCGTCTCGAGCGAGGCGACGGCCTCGGCCGGCTTGCCGGCCTGAGAGAGGGCCGTGCCGAGGTTGTAGGCGCCTGTCGGATCCTGCGGCGCGAGCTCCGCCTCGCGGGTGAAGTGGGTCACCGCCTGGGCCGCGTTCTTCGCCCCCAGCGCGGCCACGCCCTTCTCCGCCTCGCTGCGTGCGGTGGTGAACGGCGGCCGCGCCGCGATCCGCTGCACGAGCGTCGACGGCGTCGGCGCCGGAGCCGGGGTCGCGGCCG
>CAYLNK010000553.1:0-2071 GCA_964384675.1 uncultured Holophagales bacterium
CTGGCTCGTCGAGGGGATCCTCGGCCCGGCCGCGCCCGCGGACGAAGCCGAGCTCACGGCAATGACGGCGCTTCGCGACGTCTTCCGCTTCGGCGTCTCACTCGACCTGCCCCGCGCCGAGGCGCAAGGGGTGATGTCGCGCCGCGCCGCCGACGCGGACGCGCCCCCCGCGCTCCGCGGCGCGGCGGTGGGGTTCCTCTGGAGCCTGGGCCTGTCAGCCGGCGCGGACGGCGAGGCGCTCGCGCGGCGGGCCCTCCTCGCCACCGCGAGGCCCGACACGATGGGCGACTTCCTGGCCGGCCTCTTCGCGGTGGCGCGGGAGGAGTCGCTCGCGGCGACGGGTCTCGTCGCCGCCGTCGACGCGGCCGTCTCGGCGCTCGGTCACGAGGAGCTCCTGATCGCGCTGCCGTCCCTCCGCCTGGCGTTCTCGTTCTTCCCGCCGCTCGAGAAGGAGCGGCTCGGACGCACGATCGCCGCGCTCCACGGGCGGGAGAGCCTCGGGGACTGCGCCGGCTGGAGGTCGACCCGCTCATCGTGGCGCGCGGCCTGGCGCTCGACGCGGAGGTGACGCGCACCGCCGCGCGCTTCGGTCTCGTGGACGGGCTGGAATGAGCGGCGACGTCGAGGCCCTCACCCGCTGGCGCCTCGTCCTGGGCGAGGCGGCGGAGGGCTCGCTCGGTTGCGGCCTGGGCGGCGACGCGCTGGCGATGGACGCGGCGCTGGGCTGGCTCTACGGGCGGGACCGCGCGCTCGCCGGGCGCGACGTACTCGAGCGGGGCGGCGGCCTCGGCGCGTCGACCCTCACCGTGCCGGAGTGGATCCAGGAGGTCCACCGCCTCTTCCCGAAGGAGACGATCGAGCGGCTGGAGCGGGACGCGGTGGAGCGGTACGAGATCCACGATTTGGTGACGAACCCCGCGGTGCTGGAGCGGATCCAGCCGAACGAGGTGCTGCTGCAGGCCGTGCTCCGGACGAAGCACCTGATGAACCCCGAGGTCCTCGCGCTCGCCCGCAAGCTCGTCGCCGAGGTGGTGCGCCAGCTGATGGAGAAGCTCGCGCGGCAGGTGCGGCAGAGCTTCTCCGGGGTCCTCGACCGGAGGCGCCCGTCCACGCTGAAGAGCGCGCGCAACCTCGACTTCCGGCGCACCCTCCGCTCGAACCTGAGGCACTGGTCGCCCGGGGAGCGGAAGCTGTACCTGGAGCGGGCGCACTTCTTCGCGCGCACGCGCCGCTTCAGCGAGCGGTGGCAGATCGTCCTTCTCGTGGATCAGAGCGGCAGCATGGTGTCGTCCGTCATCCACTCCGCCGTCACGGCCGCCTGCCTCTCGGGCCTCCCCGGGATGAAGACCCACCTCGTGGCGTTCGACACCGAGGTGGTCGACCTGACCGACCACGCCGCAGACCCCGTGGAGCTGCTGCTGAAGGTGCAGCTCGGCGGCGGGACCGACATCGGCAAGGCCGTCGCCTACGCGATGGACCTGCTGGAAGCGCCGCGCCGCTCGATCGTGGTCCTCGTGACGGACTTCTTCGAGGGGGCGTCGCCGGACGTCCTCGTGAGGCGCGTGAAGGCGCTCGCCGAGCAGGGGACCGTCGTCCTCGGCCTCGCCGCGCTCGACGAGCAGTCGAACCCGTCGTACGACCGCGCGCTCGCCGGGCGGCTCGCGGCGGCTGGAGCGCACGTCGGCGCCATGACCCCGGGACAGCTCGCGGCGTTCATCGCCGAGAAGGTGCGGGGATGAGGGCCGATCTCCTCGCCCTGACGCCGGAGGGCGTCGCCGCGCTCGCGAACCTCGGTCTCGTGAAGCGCGCGCAGAAGGAGATCGCGGAAGGGAAGGGGCCGTGGCTCGCCGAGGACGAGGCGGGCGTCGTGACCGGGACGTTCGGCGACGGGGCCACGGCACGCCTCGTTCCGGGGAAGAGCCTGCGGGAGACGCCGTGCTCGTGCGGGGCGTCGACCGTCTGCCGGCACCGCGTGGCGACCGCGCTCGCGTACCGGTCGTTCCACGGACCGGGAGCCGTGGTCGCGGAGGAGGCGGTGGTCTACGGGTCGGGGAAGGCTCCCGCTGCGCCC
>CAYLNK010000554.1:0-2062 GCA_964384675.1 uncultured Holophagales bacterium
AGCGCGACCCCCGCGAAGCGGAAAAGGCGATCGGCACGATCGCCGGTCGCGCGAGCTCGTCCTTCGTGTCCCGCTCCGTACGAGGACACAACCCGTCATCTACTTCTTCGTCGCCCCCTCGCGCCTCCTCACGAGCTCCCGGAGCTCGGCGAGCGTGACGATTCCCGGGCTTCCCTTCGCGGGCCACGACTGGACGAGACGCGTCACGTCGAGGTGCCGCTCGTCGATCGTCGCCAGCAGTCCCGCGGCCCGGCGCCCGGCGCGGAGCTCCCCTCCCTCCGCAGCGAACCACCCGAGGTCCCCTTCGAACAGGAGCTTCGCTCCGGGAAGGTGGAACACGAGGTATTCGTCCGCGTGCTGGGAGACGGGGCCGATGTCGATGGCCTCGATCCGCCCGCTCCCGAAGGTGCGCGCTGTACTCACGGTCTCCAGCCGCACCGGCTTCGGCGACCTCGCGAGGCGATCCGGCGCGAAGGTGAACGGCCGAGCGACCATCTCCCGGACGTAGGCCTCGTTTCCCTTCGTGGTGACGATCGTGGCTCCCTCTGCCACGAAGGCCCTCAACCCGCCCGTGTAGTGCGGGTGGTAATGACCCATCAGGAGAAGACGGATCGGCCGCCCGGGAAACCGATCCCTCAGGGCGTCGACGATCCTCTCGCCGGGGGCGCTGCCGACGGGAGCTTCGAGAACCGCGAGGCCGTCCGGCAGCTCGACGGCAAGGACCCGGGAGTCGAGGTCCTCGAGGACCACCGCCCACACGCCTTCTGCGACCGGCTCGATCCGCGTCGCCGCGTTCGCGACGGGCGCGGGCGGCGCCGGCGCGATCTCGGCCGGAAGCTCCAGGTCGCGTGAATTGCCGGAGATGCTGCCGCTCGCGAGCCGCGTTTCCAGCCAGCCGGCCTCGTCGAGGGGGTGGCGCCGGAGGCGGACGCGGCGCGGAACCGGGATACCGTGGACCGGCGCGTAATCGTCGAAGGAGATCCAGTCGCAGACGTCGCCGAGGCGCGGATCTGCCCGCAGCCGCTCGACGGCGCGCAGGAGGCCGGTCCGGCGATCGAACGACAACGTGCCGAGGACGCCATCGACGTCGTCGAAGGAGACCGCATCCCCGTCCAGGCGCGCCGCGGCGAGGCGCTGTCGCGCCCGCCGGACGATCTCCGCGGGCAAGGCCGCCGTCGCCCAGAAGCGGGCCGTCTCGCGCTCGCCCGGGCCGAGCTCCAGGAACGGCCGGCCGGCCTCGGTGCGGCGCAGGACGCGTTCCCCGATCACGAGATACGTCTCGGGGCCGCCGTCCAGGTCCTTCTCGCTCTCCCCGGTCACGGCGTCATACCGCATGTGGTCCGTGCCCACGACATACCGCTCACGCGTGGGGAAGGAGCGGATCTCGTGCGGCCTGCGGAAGTGTCCCTCGACCCTCCAGGCGCCCTCGTAGACGAGCTCGAGCGTCGGAGCCGGGACCGGCACGTGCGCGGCCAGCGCCCGGTCGAGGACACGCGCCGCCGCGGTTGCCCGCTGCCGGGCGAGTCCCGTCGGGTCGTCGACCGGTTGCGCGCGGGCCGCGAGGGCGGGGAGGACGAGACTGAAGAGGCCGGCAACGAGACGGCGACAGAATGGGATCACGCACGCACCTCGCGCCGCCCCGGCGCAAGGCCCGTACCAGCAAGGACCGATCAGCCCGGCTTGAGCGCCTTCAGGATCGAGGGGGAGATCAGCTCGGTGCCGGACGGAGCACCCGCCGCCACCGCCTTCTCGTACTCCTTCCTCGCGCGGTCGAGCGTCTCGGCGCCTGGGCGGGCGGTGAGGAGCTCGCCCGCGACGAGGGCGTACGCCAGGAAGAGCCGGGCCACCGGCACGTTCGCGGCCAGCGGCTCCAGCTTCGAGACCGCGGACCGGTAGTCGCCGTTGAAGTAGAAGCGGATCCCCTGGCGGACCTTGATGGTGTCGTCGGGCGACAGGCCGCCCGGCCTCGCGGAAGCCGTCTCTCCGCCGATCGACGGCACGGGAGTCGGAAGGGCCTGGAAGAGAGGCGCGCCCGGAGTCGGCGTCGGGCGGACGGCGGCCA
>CAYLNK010000555.1:0-2050 GCA_964384675.1 uncultured Holophagales bacterium
GGCCGTCACGTGGCTCCCGGCGCCGCGCCGGCCCGAGAGGAGCCCGTCCGCGGTGAGCCACGCGTACGCGGCGCTCACCGTGTTGCGCGAGACGTCGAGCCGGAGGGCCAGCTCACGCGTCGGCGGGAGGCGGTCGCCGCGGGCGAGGCGGCCGTCCAGGATGGCGGCGCGGATCTGCCGGTACACCTGGCGGGCGAGGTCGTCGCGACCGTCGAGCTGGAGGTGGAGGTCCATCCGCCGGGCATTGCACTTGGCTCCATTGGAATTGTCAATCTTGGCTGTTCTATAGAGCCAGCATCGCCGGACCATGGGCCGCGAAGAGGAGGCCTTCGTGCCCAAGCTCCACGATCCCCGCGAATCCGTCGTCGCCGCCCCTCCCGCCCGATCGACCGGGCTCGCGCCCGTCGCCCTCGATCCCGAGAAGATCCCCTGGATCCCACTCGGACCGGGCGAGTCATTCAAGCCGCTCCGCTTCCTGCCGCGCGATCGGGGTCGCGCGCTCCTGCTACGGCTCGAGCCCGGGACCGTCGCGGCGCGGCACCGCCACCTGGGCGAGGTGCACGCCACCAACGTCTCCGGCTTCCGGAAGCTCCTCGAGACCGGCGAGGTCGTCGGCCCGGGCGGGTACGTCTACGAGCCGGTCGGGAACGTCGACTCGTGGATGGCGGTCGGCGACGAGCCGGTGGTCGTGCACATCGTCGCGTTCGGTGCGATGGAGTACCTGGGCGAGGACGGCGAGGTGCTCCGTCGCGACTCGCCCGCCTCGCTCCGCGAGCGCTACGAGCGCCACTGCGCGGCGATGGGTGTCGCGCCGCTCGACCTGGGCGGGGGCCGGGGGGACGAGGCGTGAGCCGCGTGGCGGTGGTCAGGGGTGAGGGTGGGGTCGCGCCCGCGTCGGCGGCGTCGGTCGTGCCGGCGGCGTCCGACGAGTCCGCCGCGTCCGCCGGTTCCGGCCGGGCTTCCGGGCGGTGGTCCGTCCGCCTGTCGGCCGCACCCATCGTCTACGCGCGCCTCGCGCTGGGGAGCGCGTTCCTCTCGGCCGTGGCCGCGCGGTTCGGGCTGTGGGACGGGCGGCCGGAGCCGTTCGCGGGTTTCGTGGCGTACACGGGCGAGGTGCTGTCGTTCCTGCCTCGCCCGGTGATCCCCGCGTGCGCCGTGGCGGCGACGGTCGCCGAGACGACGCTCGGCGTCCTCCTCGTCGTCGGGTTCAGGCTCCGCGAGACGGCGGCGGCGAGCGCGGTCCTCCTCGCCGTGTTCGGTGTGTCGATGGCGATCTCGGGTGGGATCAAGTCGCCGCTCGACGCGTCCGTCTTCTCGGCGTCGGCGGCGGCGCTGCTGCTGTCGGCCCGCGCGCCAGGTGAGGCCGCTGGGCCAGCTGCGGCGAGAGCGGCGGGGCGGAACTCGCTTGCGGGCTCGCCGACGCCGAGAGCAGACTGATGGGCATGAACGCCGTCGCGCGTCCGTTCCCCCCTCGACTCCCGTCGCTCCGCACCCTCCTCGTTACCGACGCGCTTTTCGAGCTGGTCGTCGGCGCCGCGCTCCTCGCGCCGGGGAGCCCCGCGGGTCGCTGGATCGGAAGCCCCGGTCTCGCGGCGGTGCTCGGTGCGATCTTCCTCGCAGCGGCCGCGGGGATCGCGCTCCTCGCGCGCCGTCCCCTCCCGAACCCGGCCGCGGTCCGGGCGCTCGCAGTCGCGAACGTCGCTGGCGGAGTCGTGCTGTGGGCGCTCCTGGTCGTCGCGTGGGCGAGCCTGCCGCCCGTCGCCCGGGCCGCCTCCGGAGCGGTCGCCGACGGCTGCCTTCTGCTCGGAGTCCTCGAGCTCCTGTCCCTCCGCCGCGCCGTCTGACCTCCCCCAGCGGCGACCCGCCAGGAGGAGGCGGCCTGTGCCGGTCGCGCGGTCGGGTGCGCTTGACGCCTCCCCCACCGGATGGTAGTTTTCGCCCCCTCCCGGAGGCGGACGGCCGCCTCGAGTCTTTGGAGTGGGGCTGTAGCTCAGTTGGGAGAGCGCCTGAATGGCATTCAGGAGGTCGACAGTTCGATCCTGTTCAGCTC
>CAYLNK010000556.1:0-2046 GCA_964384675.1 uncultured Holophagales bacterium
GTTGCCGAAAGCGCCCGTCTCGATCTGCGAGACGACCGTGGCGAGGCCGCGCCGGATCGACCGGAAGTTCTTCAGACGCTCCTCCCACAGGAACCACGTCTGGTACGTGCCTCCGGGGTCGGTGCGCCACCGCTGGATCAGCTCGCGCAGGGGGTCGGTCATGGCTTCGTTCGTGTGCTTCCCTTCCACTCTACCGCCGCGGCCCGCGCCTGAACAGCGCCAGCCTTCACTTCGCCGTCGTCTTCTTCGGGTGTGCGCTCGAATGGACGTGCACGATCCTCCACGTCCCGTCCTTGCGGCGCAGGACGACCGACTCGAGCCCCGTGGAATCGAACGGCCGCCCCTTGTAGCTCCCCGCGATGCGGAACTCGAGCGTGACGAGCGCCATGTCTCCGCCCAACACGACCCGCAGGTTCGTGCGCTCGTAGGCGGCGAGCTTCATCCCGGCCAGCTCCGGCTTCAGGTGATGCTCGCGGTAGTCCGCCCAGCCCCAGTTCGCCTCGCCCGACTCGATGACGCTCGAGGTCTCCTCCGTCTCCCAGCACGCCGTGACGCCAGCGAGGTCGCCCTTGCGGAAGGCGTCCGCCTCCCGCTCAAGGACGGTCCTGATCGCGGTCTCGGTAGCGTCGCCGGCGCGGAGCGTGCAGCTCGGTCCCGTGAGGGAAGTCGTCGCTAGCGCGACCACGGCAGCTCGAGTCCAGCTCATCCTCATCTCTCCTCATCCTCCGCACTCAGCTGTCGGGCCGGCCCGAAGGCTGGACCCGAGACGTCTCGCACGGGGTCTTCGAGGCTGACCCGCCACGGCGCTCCGCCCTCATCGGCGGCGACGGTCACGGCGAGCCGCCGGCGCAGACACTGCCGTAGCCGACGATCCATGGCGCGATGGCGACGCGGCTTCCAGAGCGAGATCACGACCACGCCCCCCGCCTCCAGGGCAGAAAGCCACTGCTCCACCACCTCCAGGGGGTCACGGAAGTAGTTCAGCACCTCGTTGAAGACGAGGACGTCGAATCGCTCGCCGTCCCCGAAGCGCGGTCGCTCGGCATCGCCGACGTGGAAGTGGCCGAGGTGTCCACGCTCGGCCCGCGCTCGCGTGATCGCCTCCGGGGACAGATCCACACCGTGGTACGCGTACGAGCTGCCCGGAGCGACGATGTGCTCCGCGAGGAGGCCGACGCCGCAGCCGACGTCGACCACCCTCGCGTCGGACGGCGCGAATCGCCGGACGAGCGCCGTCACGACGGCGTACCGCCCGAGCTCGCGATCCGCGGTGAGACGCTCCCAGCCCCCCGCGCGGTACTGGCGATCCCAGGCGTCCGGCGTCTTCGGCTTCCCCATGCCGAGGAACCGTCGACGCAGCGACAGGCGGAGGGGAGTCCAGAGGGTCATCGCCGCGACCCTACACCGGGAGCATGCGCATTAATCGCAATCTAATCTTCTCGCAGCGCGGCGCCCCTCTAATCCAGCCCTAATGTTCGGGATCTATCTTTGGCTCCGCGTGCCGCGACTCCGAGGGTGACACCGCTCGGGCTCGTCGCCGTAGCCCCAACGGAGCCAGGAGGACTCGATGAAACGGATAGGCTCGATCGCGCTCAGCGCGTTCCTTCTCCTCGCCGGACCCCTCGTCGCGCACGAGGGCCACCAGCACAAGGTCATGGGGACGGTCGCGGCCGTCGACGCCGCGGCGCACCGCCTCGACGTGAAGAGCAGCGACGGGACGACCATGGCGCTCACGATCGACGCCAAGACGAAGGTGACGCGCGGCGCGGCCCCGGCCGCCATCGGCGACGTCGCGGTCGGAAGCCGGGTCGTCGTGAGCGTGACGGAGGAGGGCGGAGTGAAGACCGCGGTCGAGATCCGGCTTCCGCAGTCCGAGAAGCCCGCGGCGCCGAAGGAGTGATGCGCCTCCGCCGTCGCCTCGCGGCGCTGATTGGCCGCGGTGGCTTTCTCGCGGCTGTCGTCGCGGGTGTCCTCGCGGCCGGCTGCGCCGTGGCTGTACGGGATCCCGCCGCCTCATCGGCCCACCCCGCCAACCCGAAGGCCGCC
>CAYLNK010000557.1:0-2019 GCA_964384675.1 uncultured Holophagales bacterium
CGCGCGGACGTCGCGGTGCGCGCCCCCGGCGAGGGTCCGCCCGCGGGCACGCCGTCGGACTGGATCGCGCTCGGCACGCGCTTCCTCGGCGCGCCGTACACGTGGGGTGGCACGACGCCGGACGGCTTCGACTGCTCGGGGCTCGTCTACCGGATCCTCGAGCGCCACGGCGTGCGGGTGAAGCGGAACAGCTCGGCGCAGTGCTTCCGCGAGCCGCGCCTCCGGCCCGTCGCGTTCGGGGACCTCCGCCCCGGCGACCTCCTCTTCTTCGGTACGGACGAGAAGGTCGACCACGAGGCGCTCTGGCTCGGGGACGGAAAGGTGCTCCAGGCCACGGCGTACGGCGTGCCGTCGACGCAGATCACGACGTTCGAGGAGAGCCCGCGCCTGAAGGAGCGGTTCCGCTACGCCCGCCGGCTGGACGGCCCCCTGCCGAAGCTCGACGTCGCGGCGCTGGCAGCGCGGCTGAAGGCGCTGGCGTCGGGCGGCGAGGCGTCGTACGGGATCGTCTTCAAGGACCTCGGGAGCGGCGCCACCGTCCAGCTCGGCGCCGAGCGCGTCTACCACGCGGCGAGCACGATGAAGACGCCGGTGATGCTCGAGGTGCTGCGCCGCGTGGACGCCGGCACCCTGAAGCTCACGGACGAGATCCCGGTCGTGAACGAGTTCAGGAGCGCCCTCGACGGCTCGACGTTCAAGGTCGAGATCGAGCACGAGTCGGACGACCCGACGGTGGCGAAGCAGGGCGGCAAGGCGGCGCTCGGCTTCCTCGTGAAGGAGATGATCGTCCGCTCCTCCAACTTCGCGACCAACCTGGTGCTCACGCACCTGGGCGCCCCGAGCGTCCAGAGCTTCCTCGACGGGATCGGCGCCGGGACCGTGAAGGTGAGGCGCTGCGTGGACGACCTGAAGGCGTTCGACGCCGGGCTCAGCAACGAGACCGACGCGGCCGGCATGGCCGCGGTGATGGAGGCGGTCGTGAGGAGTCCGAAGCTCTCGGAGACCGCCCGGAAGACGGCGTGGGAGATCCTGGCGGGGCAGGTCTTCAACGGCCAGATCCCGTCCGGCCTCCACCCGCAATCGGGCGCGATCGTGGCCCACAAGACCGGCAACATCTCGAGCGTGCAGCACGACGCGGCCGTGGTCCGGCTGCCCGACGGGCGCGACTACGTCTTGGTCCTCCTCGCCGGCGGCTTCGGGGCGAACGAGGAGGGCCGGAAGAAGGTCGTCGAGACGACGCGGAAGATGTCGCGGGCGGTGTGGGAGGCGATGATCGCGCCGTGACCCGCGGTCAACGCATCAGCGGCGCCAGCTCCTCCGGCAGGCGAAGGCGCGATCCGTCGATCCCGGCCCCCAGGTTCCGCGGCGCCGCGAGTCGCCGGTCCCAGCTCCCCCACGACGCCCCCTCGCGCGCCGCGCCGGGCGGATAGAGATCGCTCCCGTCGAGGTCGAGGAAGAGCCCCACCTGCGGCGCCTCGAAGAGAGCCGGGAAGAAGCCGCGCCGCGCGGCCCAGCGTGGATCGTCGTCGACCCACCCGAACGCCTCGCCAGGCTGGAGGACGAGATAGCGGTCGTCCCCGGCCGCGTCCAGGAAGAGCGCGGTCGAGCGCTGCGTCGCGGTGCCGAGAGCCCAGCGCCGGGCCTCGTAGGTGTCGTTCCCGGCGAGGTCGACGAGAACGCCGGTCGCGAAGTCCCAGCCGAAGCCGAGCCCAGCGCCGCCGGTCCCCGAGAGCGCATACCGGTCGTTCCCGGCACGATCGAGGAGCACCCCGAGTGCGTGGTGGGCCGCCGAGCCCTGCGCGTACCACGTCGCCTCGTACGTGTCGTCGCCGCCGCCGTCGACGAGGACGCCGGTCCCGAGCCAGTAGCCGACCCCCTGGCACCACGTACCGCCGACGTACTGGTCCCGCCCGGAGAGGTCGAGGAGCGCGCCGAGCCCGCCGGGCCAGGCGTGGCCGTCGGAGCCGTCGCCGCGCCGCCCGAGGCCCACGCCCTGCGCGTTCGACGTCGACGCCCTCC
>CAYLNK010000558.1:0-1998 GCA_964384675.1 uncultured Holophagales bacterium
ACGCCGCCCGCGAGCTGCGGCCGCTGGCGGGCCGGCTCCGTCACGAGGCGCTCAAGCACGGAGGTCTGCTGGTGCGCGAGGCCGCCGAGCGCCTGTCCGGGGACGACGCTGCCGCCACCCGCGAGGCGCTCGGGCTGCTGCTCGAACGGCTCGACGCTCCGGGGCGCGGCCTCGCCGCCGAGGCGCGCCGCTCGATCCGTGAGATGACC
The DNA here is from genome assembly GCA_964384675.1 of uncultured Holophagales bacterium. GTDB lineage: Bacteria > Acidobacteriota > Thermoanaerobaculia > UBA5066 > UBA5066 > CAYLNK01. Next base: position 210 of record CAYLNK010000558.1, read on the forward strand.
GACCTCGCCGCGCGCCGCGGCTTCCGTCTCAACGCCCGCCACAAGGACCCCGTGCTCTCCGTGGTGCTGGCCGGGCTGCGGGAGCTCGAGAGGGCGCGTGGGGAGATGTCTCGCTTCGTCGCCGGCGGGTCCGACCTTCCCGCCCGCCGCCGGAAGGCGCTCACCGAGCGGCTCCAGAAGGCTGGGCGCGCGCTCGAGCCGGCGCGCGGGCGGGAGCTCGGGCGGATCCTGGACGATGCGGAGAGCACCGGCGTTTCCCTCGACTCTCTCAGGGAGACGCTCGAGCGGGCCGCTCGGGAGGCGGGCGGCGGCCTCCCCCCCGCGCTGGAGCCCATCGGCGAGTTCGCGCCGCTTCGCGTGCGGATGGCGCCGGCGGACTGGGAGACCGTCTGGAGGAACCTCTTCTCGAACGCGCTCGCCGCCGCCCGCGAGGTGACCGGCGGGTTCCGTCCGTCGCTCGGTCTCGCCGCCGAACGTGTGGACGACCCCGTCACGGGGGAGTCGACGGCCCGGATCGTCCTCTTCGACGACGTCCCGCGCCGGCTCACGGCGGAGATGCTCCGCGGACGGGCGGCGGAGCGGGGCCTGGGCGTGGTGGCCGATCTCGTGAGGCGGAGCGGCGGGTTCGTGGACGTCGTGCCGGCGCGATCGGCGGGCTACCAGAAGGGCGTCGCCGTCGAGCTGCCAGCGGTGGAGGTGGAGGGGTGAGCGAGATGCGCCGGGTCCTCGTGGTGGAGGACGGGGAGGAGTACACGGCGGCGTTCCGCCGTCTCGCGCCCCGCGAGGGCGGGCTCGAGATCGTGCGGGCCGGCGACCTCGACGAGGCGCGGCAGCGGCTGCGCGAGCGCCGCCCCGACGCCCTGTTCCTGGACGTGGTCTTCGACCGGACACCCGAGCCGCGCCTCGCGGGCGACCTCGACGCGCTGACCGACCGGCTGGGCGGCGACCGCTCCCGGGCCCTCCGGCAGCTCGCCGAGAGCCAGGGCTTCTACGTCCTCGACGCGCTGGCCTCCGAGCTCCCCGCCGACCTGCGCGTCGTCCTCGCCTACGACTTCACGGCGGAGCCGCGGCGCCTCGACGCGCTCCGGCGGCGCGTACCGGGCCTCGTGGGCTTGCCGGACGGCGTCTCGCTGACGCGCGCGCTGGGGCTCCTCCTCGGCGAGTGAGCGGGGTCTCAGCGCGGCGCCTCGCGGATCCGCCAGATGCCGATCGCCCCGCCGATCGTGCCGATCCGTTCACCTCGAGACCGGAGCGTGTCCCGGAGCGCCGACAGCCGCGCGGCGTCGCGGACGTTACCCTTCGCGGCCAGGACCTCGGGCCCGATGGCGAACGGCGCCTCGCCGATCGCCAGGACCGTTCCGGGACGATCCTCGTCTCCCGGGGCCACCGGTCGGAGGGCTGGAGCGTGTCGCCGGGGCAGGTCCCCGCCGAAGTGCACGGTCGGTAGTCCGCCGGGCGCGAGACCTGGCGCCGCGGCCGCGAGGCGGAGGAGCTCTTGCCCCCAGTCGAGGTTGCTGTCGACGAAGTATCGGCGTCCTCCGTCCGGGCCTCCCGCCGCCAGGTTGAAGAACGCGAGCTCGTGCGGATGGACCGAGATCAGCTCGGCGGCCTGGAGCCCGGCCGTGAGGGCCGCGAGACGGAGCCTCCTGCCGTCGGAGGCGGCCGCGACGATCGCCGCGAGCGGGAACGCGAAGAGGACGTGGCGGACGCCGATGTTGTACGTCGACGTCGCGCTGGCCGCGATGAAGAGCGCGACCGCGGTCCCCGCGCCGGCCGCGAGCCGCCGGCC
>CAYLNK010000559.1:0-1995 GCA_964384675.1 uncultured Holophagales bacterium
CAGCCCGCCGACCGTGGCGAGGGCCGCGTCCGCCTCGGCCTCCGTCCCGGCCTCCACGACGACCAGGAGATCCGACGACCGCGCGGCCGGGGTCTCCGGCAGGAGCCCCATCGTCGCCAGCTGCTCGAGGTTCCGCGGCGTCGCCATCAGAGCCGCCGTCCGGAGCACACCCGGGCTCCTTCCCAGATCGCGCGCCAGCCGCATCAGCGTGCCCGAGTCGCGGTACTCGCTCCGGAGGACGAAGCGCGCCGCCGTCACACGATCCCCCTCTCTCGGGCGAAGGCGCGCAGCGCGGCGGTGAAGCAGTCGAGCGGGGGGCGAGTCAAGCCGGCGCCGAGGATCGGGTGCCCCGGCTCCCGGTGCGCGATCGCCGTGTCGATCACCGGGAGGATCCCCGTCTCGACGACCTTCCTCACGTCGATGCCGACCGGCGTCCCCGCGAAGTCGAGGATCGGAGCCGTGAAGAGCGGGTGCCGGGCCACCGTGATCTCCGCCATCTCGCGCGCGAAGCCGAACGCCTGGGCCGCCGTGGCGCCGACCATCTCGAAGATCGCGGGCGCGCCGACCAGCACCATCCCGCCGAGGCCGGCGGTCTCGGTGATGGCCGAGTCACCCATGTCGCGCCCGGCGTCGGCCGGTCCGTAGCCGGGCAGGAAGAGCCCGGTCACGGAGGGCGACGGCGCCGTGAACCACCGGTCGCCGAGACCGGAGACGCGGATCCCGAAATCGGTGCCGTTCCGGGCCATGGCCGTCACGAGAGTGGAGTCGGGGACGTCGCGGGCCGCGTCGGCCGCGGCCTTCGACGCTCCCATCGAGAGCGAGAGGAAGAAGATCTCGTCGGCCGCGACGTACTCGAAGACGGCGCGCGCCACGTCGGGCGGCGAGGTGGCGAAGAGGTCGGGGGCGAGCGCGGCGAGGAGGAGACCGGTCGCCGCCGCCGGACGGTTGTGGAGCTCGTCCCCGCGGTGGAGCGCGCGGGAGATCAGGGCGACGAGGTCGACTCCGCCGGCCGCGCGCACCGCCCGCGCGAGGGCCGGGCCGAGGACGTCGCGCCACCAGCCCCGGAGCGCGAGCGCCTCGCCGTCGTGCGCCCCGAAGTTCATGCGCGGCTCCTCGAGCGCGGCGTAGACGCGGCGGCCCGTGCCCCGGTCGTCGACGACGAAGACCGGCATCGACGGCGAGGCGACGCCCGCCATGGGCCCGACGCCTCCGAGGTGGTGGTTCGGGACGAGGTCCACGCCGCCCGCCGCCGCGATCGCCATCGCCTCCGGCGCGTTCGAGGCCCAGCCCTCGAAGAGGATGGCGGCCAGGACGGCGCCTCGCTGCGCCCCGCACATCCGCTCCCACGTCACCGGCGGGCCGGCGTGGGTCACCGTGCGCGGGGCGAGGCCGGGCACCGCGTCGCGGAGCGGGAGGACGTCCACGAAGGCGGGCCGGGCCCCCGTCATGCGGGAGACCGCCTCGCGGTTCGCCGCGTCGATCCGCTCGCCGAGCCTCACGCGGCCCGCTCCGGATCCAGCTCCAGAGCCAGCGCGTCGAGCGCGCCGAGCGCGAAGTCGGCCCCGCTCGTGGCGCCGAAACGGAGGAGGCGCGCCGTCGCCGCGAGCGCCCGCGGCACCGAGCCGGAGAGGAGCGCGTCGAGGAACCCCGCCTCGGCGACCGTGGCATCGCCCGCCTCGGCGTCGAGGAGCTTGGCGGCGCTGATCGGGTGGGTCGCGCGCGTGGCTTCACGCCGGACGAGGAGGCGGAGCCGGGCATCGGCGTGGCCGAGGCGCGCGCGGGCCAGGAGGAAGCCCCCGAGGAGATCGTCGCCGGAGGGCGTCAGGCCCGGCCCGAGCCCGAGGAGGGACGCGGCCTCGGATTCACCGCTCTCACCGCGGCCGACGGCGGCCGCGAGCGCGTGCCCGCGTCGGCGCGCGACTGCGGCCAGAGTTTCCCGCGGTCGCGCCGACGCCCGCCGCCTTCGCTCCCGGCGACGCCGCAGTGGCCGGCCGC
>CAYLNK010000560.1:0-1990 GCA_964384675.1 uncultured Holophagales bacterium
GACGGCCGCAGGGCCCGCTTCGCGGCGGCCAGCTCCTTCGCCTTCGCCACGAGCGCCTGCAACGCGCGAGGCGTGCCGTCCGGCTTGGCGGCCACGTCGAGCGCGCCCGCCGCCAGCATCCGGAAGACGATGTCGTTCCGCTCCAGGCTCGACACGACGAGGATCGGCGTGGGGCGGCGCCGCATGATCTCGCGGATCGCCTCCTCCCCGCCGCGGCCCGGCATGACGACGTCCATGGTGACGAGGTCGGGCTCGTGCCGGAGCACCGCGGCGACGGCCTCGTCCCCGTCCGACGCGCTCGCCACCACCTTGATCCCGCCGTCGGCTTCCAGCGCGGACTTGAGCAAAGCCCGGAAGAGCGCGGAGTCGTCGGCGACGACGACCCGGATCATCCGTCCGAGCGCCGCAGGACGCCGGACGGCGGCGGCGTTCCGATGTCGGCCGCAAGCTCGAAGGAGAACGTCGAGCCCTTGCCGTGCTCGCTGGTCACGAAGACGCGTCCCTGATGCGCCTCCACGATCTGCTTGACGATCAGCAGACCGAGCCCGGTGCCCTGGATCCGGCTGACCTGCTTGTCCTGCCCGCGACCGTAGCGCGTGAAGAGCGAGGCGAGGTCGGACTCGGGGATCCCGATCCCCGTATCGCGCACGGAGACCGTGTGGACGCGCGCGGCGGTCGCGACGGACACGGTCAGCGCCCCCGGCTCGACCGTGTACTTGATGGCGTTCGACACCAGGTTCGCGAGCACCTGCTGGATCCGGGCGGGGTCGACCCGCGCGAAGGCCGCGCCGGCGACGTCGGTCACGAGGTCCAGCGCGTGCCCGCGCTTCCGGGCGAGCGGCTGCATCTGCTCCACCGTGCTCCGCGCGAGCCCGATCAGGTCGGCCCTCTCGAGCTCCAGCCGGAACATCCCGGCGTCGAGCCTGGAGAAGTCGAGGAAGTCGTTCAGCTGCCGGAGCAGGCTGTGCGCGTTGGTGAGGATCGCCTGCGCCAGGGCCCTGGCGTCGGGCGAGATCTCGTCCGGCCCGAAGTCCTCCACCATCGACCCCGCCGCCAGCTGGATCGCGTTGATCGGGTTGCGCAGGTCGTGCGACACCATCGCGTACAGGTCGGCCCGCATCCGCTCGAGCTCGCTCTGGGCCTTGTGGCCGCGCCGCACCGAGACCGACTGGTCCAGCTGGTGCAGGAGCTCGTGCACCGACTCCTGCGAGCCGACGATGTCGTTCTTGTTCAGATAGCCGTCGGCGCCCAGCTGCGCCGCCTGGATGGCCGAGCGGATGCCGGCATGTCCGGTGACCATCACGACGCAGACGTCCCGGCTGGCCTTGCGGACCTCGGCGAGGAGCTCCAGGCCGTCCGTGTCGGGCAGGAGGAGGTCGAGGAGGATCAGGTCGAACACCCTCTCGGCCCAGGCGGCCCTCGCCTCCTCGCCCGACGAGGCGCTCGTCACCCGGTTGCCGGCGCGCTCCAGCACCCGGGCGAGGTAGCCCCGCACCGGGGCGCTGTCGTCGACGACGAGGACTTCCAGATCCGAGGGCATGGCTCCCGTTAGTGTGCCCGGACGGGCGCTCCGGGTCGATACCGTTCCGCGGCGCTCACGGCAGAAGGCGCTCCAGCGTTTCGAGCAGGGCGGTCTGGTCGAACGCGTTCTTCACCAGGTACGCCTGCGCCCCGGCGGCCAATCCACGGCGACGCTCGCTCTCGCGGTCGAGGCTGGTGATGATCACGACCGGCAGGTTCGCGAACCGGGCATCCCGCCTCACCGCCTCGGTCAGCTCGAACCCCGTCATCTCGGGCATCTCGACGTCGGTGATGAGGAGGTCGAAGGCGCCGGCCTGCAGCTTGCGCCACGCGTCCGCCCCGTCGACCGCCGTCTCGACGTCGAAGCCCGAGGCGACCAGGATCGAGCGCTCCAGCTCCCGCGTGGGTGTGGAGTCGTCCGCGACCAGGATGCGCCGGGCCGCGCGGGGCGCGCTCTCCTCCGTCGCCC
>CAYLNK010000561.1:0-1988 GCA_964384675.1 uncultured Holophagales bacterium
CCCGGCCCGCGACCCGACGCAGCGCGACGACGAGCCGGAGGGCCTCGTGCCTCGCGCGGGCGGCCGCGGGGAGGCCGCGCCTGTGCCGCTCAAGGAGTCGCTTCATCCGGTCGTCCGACTCGCCCGTGACGACCTTGTCCTGGTACGTCAGCGTGCCGGGGAGGAACCGGTAGTTGCCCCACGTCTCGTCCACGTAGACGACGTGCGCCGCCTGGACGGCGCGCAGCACGAAGTCGACGTCCTGCGCGAACTTCTCGTCCTCGTCGAACGGGCCGATCCGGTCGAGGAGGCTGCGGTGGAAGAAGTACGCGGCGGGGTTCACCGGATGTGGGTGATGGGCCCAGCCGAGGAGGAGCGAGGCGACGTCGAGGCGCCGCGGGCGGTTCACGTACTTCAGCCGGGCGGACTCGTCCCAGACGTTGCAGTTCGCGACCACGAACGCCGGCTCCGGCAGGTCGGCGGCGAGCCGGACGACGCGGCGGAGGACGCCGGGCTCGTAGTAGTCGTCGACGTTCAGCCACCCGAGCAGGGAGCCGGTCGCCAGGCGCACCGCTTTGTTCAGCGCCTCCGACTGTCCGCCGTCCGGCTCGGAGATCCAGCGCACGCGCGGATGTCCCTCGGCGAAGGCCCGCAGGATCTCGACCGTGCCGTCGGTCGATCCGCCGTCCACCACCACGTGCTCGGCGTCGGGGTCCTGCTCGGCGACGTGCCGGAGGCAGGCGTCGATGTACGTCGCGCCGTTGCGGACGGCGGTGAGGATCGAGAGCGTGGGAGGAGCCGGCGCCACGGCGCGGAGCATACCGAGGCGCCGCGCGGCGCGGGACGTACGATGCGGCGATGCAGCTCTGCCGTCTCACCCTCGGGTGCCTCGCCGGCGCGTCTCTCCTGGCCCTCCCGCTCCGATCCGCGCCTGCTGCGGAGCCGGAGCCGGTGGCGCTCGACGAGGCGGCCGCCGGCCGCCTGGCGTCTCTGGCCCTGGGCTGCGTCGCCCGGGAGTACCCCGGCAAGATCGCGCACACGCTCGAGAGCGACGCCGACGTCCGCCCTCCCCGCGAGCTGACCCCGGCGTTCTTCGGCTGCTACGACTGGCATTCGGCCGTGCACGGCCACTGGCTCCTGGCGCGGCTCGCGCGCGCGTACCCGGCGGCTCCGTTCGTTCCGGCCGCGCGCGCCGCGCTGGCGCGGAGCCTCACCGCGGCCAACGTCGCGGTCGAGACGCGCTACCTGGAGGCGAAGGGGCGGGCCACGTTCGAACGTCCGTACGGGCTCGCCTGGCTGCTCCAGCTGGCCGCCGAGCTGAAGGGGTGGGACGACGCGCAGGCCCGCTCGCTCGCGACGAACCTGGCGCCTCTGGAGCGGGCGGCGGCGCGGCGCCTCTCGGAGTGGCTGCCCAAGCTGTCGTATCCGATCCGCGAGGGGGAGCACAACCAGACGGCCTTCGCGTTCGGGCTCGTCCTCGACTGGGCGCGCGCCGGCGGCGACGCGAGCCTGGCCCGCCTGCTGGAGACGCGCGTCGCCGAGCTGTACGAGAAGGACCGCGCCTGCCCGATCGGGTACGAGCCGTCGGGGCAGGATTTCCTGTCGCCGTGTCTCGGCGAGGCGGACCTGATGCGGCGCCTGATGCCTCCGCCCCGCTTCGCGGCGTGGCTCGGAGCGTTCCTCCCCGGCATCCCGCTCGACGGCAGCGCCGAGTGGCTCCTCCCGGCCGTGGTCACCGACCCGGCCGACGGGAAGCTCGCGCACCTGGACGGCCTGAACCTGAGCCGCGCGTGGATGCTGGAGGGGATCGCCGCGGGGCTGCCGCCCACCGACCCCCGCGTCGCCGCGCTCCGGGCGACGGCCCGGGCGCACCGCGACTCCGGCCTGCGAGCGGTGACCGGCGCGCACTACGAGGGCGGCCACTGGCTCGGGACGTTCGCGGCATACCTGGTGACGGGACGCGGACTCGACCCGCGCTGACGTTCAACGCGACAGCGAGAGCCTCCCGC
>CAYLNK010000562.1:0-1959 GCA_964384675.1 uncultured Holophagales bacterium
CTCGAGGTCGCGCCGGCTCTGGACGGCGAGGCGGTCGGCGCGCCGGAGCACGGGGCCGGAGAGAGCGCGCCGCACGGCGCTGCCGTCGTGGTCGTCGACGTTGTGGCAGAGGAGGAGGCGAACGGTACCGGGAGAACGCTTCCCGAGACCTCCGAGGAGCATCGTGGTGTGCGGGGCCCAGAACGCCGTCCACCACGGCACGAGCACCAGCTCGGGACGGAGCGCCGCGATCTCCCGGGCCGCGCTCCCGAAGCTGGGGGGCCACCCGCCGTCGAGGAGCGGGCGCACGTCGCCGAGGTCGCACGGGAACCCGCCCGGCCCGCGGTCCGCGGCGCCGGGGTAGAGCCATCGGGGGTACATGCGCCGAAAGGTCACGACGACCGGTGTGCGCCCCAGCCGGGCCAGCGCGCGGGCGAGCCGCACGCTCTGGTCCGCGATCCCGCTCCGCCACGGCGGGACGGGGCCCACGAGCACGACCCCGCCCATCACACCTCGAGGCGGAACGCCTTCAGGTACTCCCCCTCCGGACAGTCGAGGGCGACCGGGTGGTCCGGCCCCGCGCCCCGCCTCTCGACGAGCCGGGCCGGGACGCCGGCGTCGAGCGACGCGCCGAAGAGGACCTTCTGGAAGAGCGCCGCGTCGACCGGCCCGGAGCACGAGCACGCCAGCAGCGTGCCTCCGGGCGCCAGCAGCTTCAGGGCGATCCGGTTCACGTCCTTGTAGCCGCGGCACGCCCGGTCCACGTCGTCGCGACGCTTGGCGAACGCCGGGGGGTCGGTGACGATCACGTCCCACCGCTCGCCCGCCGCGGCCCGCCGGCGAAGGTCCTCGAAGACGTCCGCCACGACGAAGTCCACTCGGTCGAAGTCCTGTCCGTTCCGGAGGTGGTTTTCCCGGGCGGATTCGAGCGCGGTCGCCGAGACGTCGACCTGAGCGACGCGGGAGGCGCCCCCGGCGAGCGCCGCGACGCCGAACGCGCCGGAGTACGAGAAGAGGTTGAGGACCCGCTTGCCCGCCGACAGCGTCCGGACCAGATGCCGGTTCTCGCGCTGGTCCAGGAAGAAGCCGGTCTTCTGGCCGGCCGCCACCTCGGCGGCGAAGCGCAGGCCCCTCTCCCGGAACGGCGCGCTCACCGGCACAGGGCCGCTTCCCGCGAGGACCTCGTCCGCGGTGGGAAGCCCCTCTCCGGCGCGCGACGGAAGGTCGTTCTTCTGGACCACGGTCGCGCCCGGGAACGCGGCGAGGAGGGGCGGGAGCCAGAGCGCCCGGGCGTGCTCGGTCCCCGCGGTGGTGGCCTGAACGACGACGACGTCCCCGTATCGGTCGACGACCAGCCCGGGCAGGAAGTCCCCCTCCGCGTGCACGACGCGGTACCCGTCCGTCTCCCCGGGCACGACGCGCGCGCGGAACGCCAGCGCGCTCCCGAGCCGCGCCGCCACCAGCTCGGCGTCCACCGGCCGGTCCTCGAACGTCCACCAGCGCGCCACCAGCGGCGACGAGGGCGACGCGAAGCCCCGGGCGAGGAACGAGCCGTCGGGCGCGCGGGCCTCGACGGGTCCGGCGACCAGGGCGCCGGGCCGGACCTTGACGCTCCCCGCGAACAGCCACGGATGGCGGCGCCGCACCGCGCCCAGCCGGCCCTCCTTGACCACGAGCACCTGCGCGCGAGCGTCCATCCGAGGTGAGCGTTCCACGGGGCGCCGCCGTTGTACAGTGTCCCGAGGCATGGAGCTCGCGCTCGCGGTCGCCCTCGCCGTGGTCCTCTTCCTCGCCTTCTCGGCGTTCATGGCGCGCGGGATCGAACGGGAGAGGGCGCAGCGTCTCTCGGACGAGCTGCTGACGCTGCGGCGCGCGGCCCCCGCGGCCCGGGTCCCGGTCCCGATCGCGGCCGCGGAGGAGGCTCCCCGGGCGGAGCCCTCTGCCGCCGCTCCCGACCGGAGCGCGCTCGAGGCGGGCCTC
>CAYLNK010000563.1:0-1940 GCA_964384675.1 uncultured Holophagales bacterium
CCCGCGAAGCGCGCCGCGCCCGGTCCGTCGACGGGCCGCACCCGCGCGCCCGGTGCGCCCGGTGCGCCCAGTGCGCACGGTGCGCCACGTTCGCTCCGCGAGCTCCGCTCCGGCCCGTTCCCCGCCTCGATCTCGCTCATCACAACCGACGTACGGTCCGCCTCCGTTCCACGGATCACGGACGGCCGTCAGGCGATCTGCCGCCTGGCCAGCTGAGCGAAGGGGCCCGGCGCGTCGAGCAGCTCCGCGTACGTGCCGCTCTGCACGAGCCGCCCCTTCGACAGGACGAGGATCCGGTCGGCGTGGACGATCGTGCTGAGGCGATGGGCGATGACGACGCGCGTCGCCTCCAGCGCCTCGATCCCGGCGCTGACGGCCGCCTGCGTCTCGTTGTCGAGCGCGCTCGTCGCCTCGTCGAGGAGGAGGAGGCGCGGCTTGCGCACGATGGCCCGCGCGATCAGGAGGCGCTGGCGCTGTCCGCCGGAGAGCGTGGTGCCCCCCTCGCTCACGAGAGTGCGGATCCCCATCGGCATCCGCTCGAGATCCCGCTCCAGCCCGGCGCGGCGCGAGGCCTCGAGCGCGTCCTCGACCGACAGGTTCGAGGCGCCCAGGATGTTGCTCAGGATGTCTCCGGTGAAGAGCTTCCCGTCCTGCAGGACGACGCCGATCTGCCGCCGCACCGCGCGCAGGTCGAGCCCCAGGAGGTCCTGCCCGTCGTACGACACGGTCCCCGCCGTCGGCCGCTCGAAGCCGAGGAGCAGGCGCAGGAGCGTCGACTTCCCGCTGCCCGAAGCGCCGACGATCGCCACGAACTCGCCGGGGCGGATCCGGAGGCTGACGTCGTCGAGCACGAGCGGGCCGTCCGCGCCGCCGTAGCGGAAGGAGACGTGGGCCACCTCGACCTCGCCGCGCAGCACGCCCGGATCGGCGCTGTCGCGGTCGACCTCGGGGCTCGTCTCGAGAATGGGTCGGAGGCGGTCCCACGTGGGCCGCAGGCCGAGCATCGAAAGGCCCGACTGGCAGAGCTGCAGGGTCGACGACAGGAAGAGCTGGAACGCGGCGACGAAGCCGATCAGGTTCCCGGCGGAGAGGGAGGGCCGCGCCTCGCCGCCCTTCGCCACCGCCATGCCGTAGATCGCCATCGACGCCACCAGCGGATAGACGGCCCCGAACACCTGGAGCGGGGCGCGCGTCGCGAGGGCCAGGCGCTTCTGCTCGCCGAACGCCTCCGCCCAGCGCGCGAAGGCCCGGCCCTCGGCCCCGGCGATCCGGAGCTTCGGGATGCCGCCGATCAGCTGGAGGACCAGGCCCTGGATCCGCCCCTGGAGCGCCGCGAGCGGCTCCTGCCGCGCGAGCTGGCGAAGGCCCGAGACGGCGGTCACGACGACCGCCCCGCTCACCAGGCCGACGGCGACGAGCGCGAGGCGTGGGGAGTAGTGGAAGAGGAGCGCCGCGTTGAGGAGGCCGAAGAGGGCCGACATCAACGATCCGATCACGCCCGAGGAGAGGGCGCGGTGGATCGTGTCGACGCCGTACGCGCGGAGGGCGAGGTCCCCGGCCGTGAAGCGGCGGAAGAACCCGGCCGGCAGGTCGAGGAGGCGGTCCCACACCGCGGCCTGAAGCGCGGTTCCGGCCCGTCCCTCGGCCCGCACGATGGCGATGCTGCGGGTCAGCCCGAAGAGCGCGGAGGTGACGGCCGCGAGGAAGAGCCCGGCCGCCACCTGGAGGAGCTGCCCGCGCGAGGCGCCCGGGATGATCGAGTCGAAGACGAGGCCGGTGGCGAGCGGCGGCACCATCGCCAGCACGCCGGCGGCCGCCCCCATCGCCAGCACGGTGGCGAGGTCGCGCTCGATCCCGAAGAGGCCGAAGCGGAGGAGGTCGCGGATCCCGAGGGGCCGGCCCGGCAGGCGCCGGTAGAACGCGTACGCGAACGACTCCAG
>CAYLNK010000564.1:0-1938 GCA_964384675.1 uncultured Holophagales bacterium
GCCGCGGCCGGGCTGAAGGCGCCCGGGTCGTCCACGAGGAGGAGCAGAGTCGTGCCCCGCGCGGTGAGCTCCTCGGAGAGCGCCGAGAGCGCGCGCACCAGCGCCGAGCGACCGTCGGTGTCCGAGCCCCCCTCCACGACCGGCAGGACCAGGCCCCGCTTCAGGAGCGCGGCCCGGAGGGCCGAGAGCCGCGCCTCGCCACGGGCCGCCGGGATCCGGAGCGCCACGTAGGGCGAGCCGAGGGCGCCGGCCTCGAGCGCGGCCAGGAAGCTGCTCTTCCCGGCGCCCGGCGCCGCCGCCAGCAGGACGACCGCCTGCCCCTGCCAGGCTCGCGACAGGAGCGTGCGGAGCGCCTCCACGCCTTCCGCGAGAAGGAGCGGCGGTGCCGGTGTGCCCGGGGCGAACGGGTCGTCGTCGATCGGGCGGAACGCGGGCGCGAGCGCGGACCGGATCGCGAAGAGGGCCTGCGCCTGGAGGCGGCTCACCACGGCCGAGCCGGTACGGAGCGCCGACGGCAGGAGCACCCCCGCCCCGAGGAGCAGCAGGACGAAGGCGGCGCGCGCGGTCCGGGTCTCGTACCAGAGCGGCGGGAGGACGACGTCCACCGAGGCTGGGGGGCCGGACCGCCCCCCGCGGTCCACGGCGCGCGCCTCGAGGCGATACGAGCCGGGCGGAAGCGAGGCCCAGCGTGCGGTGCGCGTCTCCTGCGGCCGGCGGAAGCCCGCGTCGACCGGAGCCAGGCGCCACGAGAGCCGCACGCCGCGGGCGTCCGCGAACTCGATCACCGAGAGGTCGACCTCGACCTCCTCCTCGCCCCCCGCGCGGTCCGGAAGGCGCACGCTCTCCACGTGCACGCGGGGGGGCGGGGGCGACTCCTCCTCTCCCGCCGGGTCGTAGCGGAGGAGGGCTCCGACGAAGCCGAACCAGAGCCGGCCCGCGCGGTCCCGCGCCACCGAGCGCACGATCCCCTCCCGCGCCGGGAGACCGTCGGCGAACCCGTAGACGCGACGCACCGAGCCGCCCGGGCCGAGGCGGGCGAGGCCGGCGTCCGTCGAGAGCCAGACGCTTCCGTCTGGGGTGAAGCCGATGGCGTCCACCGAGTCGTCCGGCAGGCCGTTCGACGCGTTGAGCACGCGCACCGACCGGTCCCGGTCGATCCGCAGGGCGCCGGCCACCGAAGCCGCCCAGACCGCGCCGTCCGGCGCCCGAGCGAGCGCCCAGATCGCCTCGCCCCGGAGCAGACGCCCGACCGCGATCAGGGGACGCGCCGCGCCGCTCCCCACGTCGAGCTCGTAGACGTTCCCCGAGGCGGCGGCGAGAAGGCCTCCTCCCGCGTCCGCCGAAAGCGCCGCGATCGGCACCCGCCCCAGAAGCGCGTCCGGCGCCGCGACGATCCGCTCGCCCCGCACCACGCGGAGGCCCTCCGAGGTGCCGATCCACGCCTCGCCGCCGGCGAGCGCCAAGCCCGTCGGGCGCTCGCTGCCCGGGAACCGGAGGACCCGGAAGGGCCCGCCGTCGCGCCCGCGCCGCACCAGACCGCCGGCGAAGGTGGCGTCGAGACGGCCGTCGGGGGAGAGCGCGAGGTCGCGGAAGCGATCCGTGGCCGGGAGCCCGTCGCGTGGGCCGAAGAGGACGAAGCGCCCGTCCACCAGGCCGGCGATCTCCCCCCGCGCGGTCGTCACCCAGAGCGTGCCGTCGGGCGCGGCCGCGAGGGAGAGCGGGATCGTCTCGGCGAGGCCGGCCTCGGCGCCCACCACCGCGAAGCGGGACGGCGCGAATCGGAAGAGGCCGGCGCCGTCACCCCCCAGCCAGATCGCCCCGCCCTCGCCCGGCGCGAGCGACAGGATGCGGACGGCCGGCAGCCCGTCGCGCTGGGCGAGGTCGGCGGTCGCGAGGTCGGAAGCGAGGCGCGTGGCGCCGCGCGGCGTCCCGGCCCAG
>CAYLNK010000565.1:0-1918 GCA_964384675.1 uncultured Holophagales bacterium
AAGGCCGCGAGCACCGCGGCCGTGGCAAGGGCGCCGAGGGCGAACGAGGGGCGGAAGAGAGAGGGGCGGGTGTCCAGGCGGCGACGGGCCGCGGCGCGCTCCCTCATCCAGAACGGCTCCGACGGCACGCGGCGCGCATGCGCCACGCGGAGCGCCTCGAGGTCCCGGGAGAGGGCCTCGACATCGGCCCGGCAGGTCTCGCAAGCGGCCAGGTGGGCGTCGGACCCGGACGCGGCGGTCCCAGGAGAGCGCCCTCCGACCACCTCGGAGAGCTCGAGGTCCGTCAGGTGGCTCACGCGACGTCCCTCCGGAGGGCGCCCACGGCGCGCGCGAGATGAACTTTCACGGTGCCGATCCGGAGCCCGAGCGTGCGGGCGATCTCCTCGAGAGGCATCTCCTCGAGGAACCGGAGCTGGAACACCGCGCGCTGCATCGGCGAGAGCGACTCGACGCGCCGCTCCACACGGGCGAGCCGCTCCTTGGCGAGGACGGCCTGCTCGGGTGAGCTCGCGCGATCGGCCACCTCCGGAACGGCGACCTGTCCCTCGGCGTCGGATCGGTCGAGCGAGAGGAGGCGCCGCCAGAAGCCGCTGCGCCTGCTCTTGACGTGATCGCGACCGATGTTCACCGCGATCCGCAGGAGCCAGGTCTCCGGCGACGCATCCCCGCGGAAGCCGGCTCTCGCCCGGTAGGCGCGCAGGAAGCACTCCTGGGTCAGCGAATCGGCCATCTCGGGGTCCCGGACCCAGCCCAGCAGGACCCGGAAGACACGCTTCTGGTGCGCGCGGAGGAGGTCCTCGAAGACCTCGTCGGAGAGGAGTGAGGCCGGCTCCACGAGAGGGAGCAGGAGTCCGGCGGTCTCGTCGCGCGCGTCCATCACGCCAGTTATAGACGAGGACGCCCCGCCGTGGTTGGCACGATTCGCCAGAACCGGAGGTCCGGGCCGCCCGGGACCCCGAGCACGGGGCCCGGCTCGACGGACGCGTCCGGGAACGCGGCGCCGATCCCGGATCGGCCGCCGTCCGCTTCCGCGGCGGCTCCGATCGTGAGCGGCGCCCCGTGCTCCCGCGCCGCCGAGAGGACCCGTTCGAGCGGCCCCTGCTCCACGACGACGTCATCCGGCGAGCGAGGGCGCAGCCGAAGGCGCAGGCCGAGACGGACCGTCGGGCCGACGGGGGCCTCCTCCGGGAGGGCCAGGAAGACGGCGTCGCGCACGGGCGTGACCTGGACCACCGACTCGACGAACCGGGCCAGGGGAGGGTCGTACCGGTACCGATACGGAGCGCGGGCCGCGAGCTCCGCCGCCCAGCCGGGCTCGCCCCGGATCCGGCAGAGCGCGAGGCCACCCAGGAGAAACGCCCCGCAGACGGAAGGGAGGGGAAGAGGGAGCCTCAGGGTGAGCCGGGTCAGGCCGGCGATCGCCGCCGCCAGGAGCGCCGGCGCCAGGAACCCGAGGTAGCGCGGCTCGAACGGCCAGGCGGACAGGATCGAGAACGTCACCACCGGCCACACGGCGAAGGCCGCCACGGGCCGCAGCACGCCTCGAGGGTCGCCGAGCGCGAACGCCGCGACGAGCCCCGCGCAGATCAGCGCGCACGGGAACGCCCCGCCGAGGTACTCGTCTCGAAGGGCCGCGAAGGCCGCCGCGACCTGCTCGAGCGGACCGGCCCTCGCGGTCGGCACCACGACCATCTGGCGGTACCAGCCCCTCACGTTCGCGGGGTCGAGGCACCAGAGGAGAATCGGACCCGCCCCCCAGGCGGCGAAGCGCCGCAGCTCGAGCGGAACCTGGCCCCAGGCGCCCGCGGCGACGCGAGGCCTTCCGAGAGTCCCGAGGACTCCGGCGAGGAGCAGCGCCCACGCCACGTTCGGCACGCTCGGGAGGCGCGTCGGGGGCCCGCTCCGCTCCGCCACCGCT
>CAYLNK010000566.1:0-1915 GCA_964384675.1 uncultured Holophagales bacterium
GGGCATCCTGGAGCTCGCGCGCCGCTATGACGCTCTGCTCTACGTGGACGACTCGCACGGGATCGGCGCGATCGGGCCGGCCGGCGGCGGCGCCTTGGCTCATCACGGCCTTGGCGCCGAGGTCGACTTCGTCTCGGGAACCCTCGGCAAGGCGTTGGGCGGCGCGTCCGGCGGCTTCATCAGCGGGCGGCGCGAGGCGATCGCCATGCTGCGGCAGCGCGCGCGGCCGTACCTCTTCTCGAACGGCATTCCCGCCTTCGTCGCCGTTGGTGCGATCGCGGCGCTCGACGTCCTGCGGGTCCGGGCCGAGACGACCGGCGACCTCGTCCTGGGCCGCCGCGTCGACCTGCTGCGACGCCGCGTCGTGCGCTGGAAGCCTGGGACGTCGGGCGACGGGATCGCCGAGGTCCTCGGGGGGCGCCTCGACGAGCGGGCCCGCGTGGCCGACGAGCTCGACTACCGGAGCAAGGCGCGCAAGGCGACCTCGCCGCGCGGCTCGGAGGCGGCGGACCGGAAACGCCTCGAGGCCCGGGCCGAGGAGGCCACGCAGCGGCTGCAGGGCCTGGCGCTGGTCGACGGCGTCCCGCTGTCGCCGGTCGATCCGGCAGGCCTGGAGGCGCGGAAGGAGGCGATCGCCGCGCTGGCCGCTCCGTGCATCAAGTGCCACAAGCTGGACGGGGCCGCGCTCGCGGCGATGAAGATCGACCAGCCGGTGATGCCGCGGAGCATCTTCAACCACAAGCCGCACACGAAGCTGGCGAGCTGCGCCTCGTGCCACGCGGTCGGAGGGCAGGGCGCCCTCGTCTCGAAGAAGGCCGTGGACGTGCTCGTCCCGGACGTCGCGAGCTGCCGGAAGTGCCACCGTCCGGGCGAGACGCGTTACGACTGCACCACCTGCCACCGGTTCCACCCGCAGGGCCTCCAGGGCCGGCCGGACGAGAAGCACCCGTCCACGTCGCTGGTCGCGGGAGGTTTCGACGCGAACGCTCCGACGCCCGCGTTCCCCGGATCCCCGGCCGTCGTCGCCGCCATGCTGGTACCGGGGCACGAGGTGCAACGGTGAAAGGACAGCTGCTCTTCCGCCCGCGCGACGGCGGCCCGAAGACCTTCAACCTCGGGACCATGTCCCGGCTCGGCCGCGACGGCGGGAACGAGGTCCCGATCCGGCAGGAGGGTCTCTCCCGGCACCACGCCACGATCACGTTCGACAACGGGGCGTTCTGGGTCGAGGACGCCGGCTCCACGAACGGCACCTCCCTGAACGGGCGGAGCGTCGGCAAGGAGAAGGCCCGGCTCTACCACCTGGACGTCGTCTCGCTCGGCTCCCGCTGCGACCTCCTCTTCCTCGAGAAGACCGCCGAGGCGGCTTCCGAGCCGTCGACGCGAATGGGAATCGTGGACGCGCGGCTCGTGGCCGTGGACGGGCCGGACGCCGGCGTCGTGCGCGAGATCCCGAAGGGGACGCTCACCGTGGGGCGGACGGTCGCCTGCAACGTCGTGATCGACAGCTCCGCCGTCTCGAAGATGCACGCCCGCCTCGAGAGGACGGGGGGACAGCTCCTCATCACCGACCTCAACTCGTCGAACGGGACGTTCGTGAACGGCGTGCGGATCACCTCGGCCGAGCTCGGCGACGGGGACCGCGTCGTGTTCGGCAAGGTCCGCGAGTTCCGGGTCGAGGTCGAGGTCGGCTCGCTCGTGGGCTCGGGCCCTTCCGGCGTCTCCTCGATCTCCCTGGTCGGCAAGCTCGACGACCTGGCCGAGCTGGCCACGAGCTGGAAGACGCGCCTGGAGTTCACCCCGGGCGAGGAGGTCGCCAAGGCACGGCGCGGCGCGACGGGGAAGGCCCCCTCGGTGGACGTCGACACCACCGGTCGCGCCCCGGCGGCGGCGTCGGCCCGTTCGGTGGCGCCGG
>CAYLNK010000567.1:0-1908 GCA_964384675.1 uncultured Holophagales bacterium
CGGGAGGTGTTCGACGTGACCGGCGCCGGCGACACGGTGCTCGCCACCCTGGGCCTCGCGCTCGGCGCCGGACTCGACCTCTTCGGCGCGGCCGAGGTGGCGAACCGGGCGGCGGGCTGCGCGGTCGCTCGCGTGGGGACGGCGTCGATCCGCTGGGCGGACCTCCTCGACGGCCTCACCGCCGCGCCGGACGAGAAGCTCCTCGACCACCGCCACCTCGCCGCCGTCGTGGCGACGTTGAAGCGCGCCCACAAGCGGATCGTCTTCACGAACGGCTGCTTCGACCTGCTCCACCCCGGGCACGTCTCGCTCCTCTCCCGCGCCCGCCAGCTCGGCGACGTCCTGATCGTCGGGCTCAACTCCGACGCCTCGGTGAAGCGCCTGAAGGGCGAGGCGCGGCCGATCCTCGGCGAGCACGATCGCGCCCAGGTGCTGGGAGGGCTCGACGCCGTCGATTTCGTGGTGGTGTTCGAGGAGGACACACCGCTGTCCCTGATCGAGCTGATCCGGCCCGCGGTCCTCGTGAAGGGCGGCGACTACGTGGAGTCCACCGTGGTCGGCGCGTCGCTCGTCCGCTCCTACGGCGGGGAGGTGGCGCTGGTGCCCCTCGTGGAGGGCCGCTCGACGACGTCGATGGTCGCCAAGATGACAGGAGCCTCGTGATGCAGGCGTACTTCGCCGAGCTCGCCTCCCTCGCCGCCTCCGCGCCGTCCACGTTCGGCCCCGCGGTGGACGCGGCGGCGCGCCTCGTGGCCGACGCGGCCCTCTCGGGCCGCACGGTCTTCACGTTCGGCAACGGCGGGAGCGCCACGCAGGCGCAGCACCTGGCGGCCGAGCTGGTGGTCCGCTACAAGGACGACCGGCGCGCGCTGCCGTCGATCTCGCTGACGGCCGACATCGCCATCCTCACGGCCTGCACGAACGACTACGACTACTCGGTCGTCTTCTCGCGCCAGCTCGAGGCGCTGGGCCGCGCCGGCGACGTCGCCGTGGGGCTCACCACCTCGGGCCGCAGCCCGAACGTCCTGAAGGCGCTGGAGACCGCGCGGGCGCGCGGGATGGCCACGGTCTTCGTGACCGGCGAGAAGGGGCGCGAGGAGGCGGCGCGCTGGGACGTCGGGATCGTCGTGCCGTCCACCGAGACCTCTCACGTCCAGGAGCTCCACCTGGCGGCGATCCACCTGATCTGCCGCCACGTCGACGCCGAGCTGGCGCGACGCGAGGGGTGATCGCCACGCGAGAGGACAGGCCGTTGGACCCGGCGCGTGCCCGGCACTCCGGAGGGCCGATGCGGACGCTCCTCCCGCTCGTCTTCCTCCTCGCCCCGACGCTCCACGGCGAGGCGCAGCCCGCGGCACCGACGTCGATCCGGGTCGTGGTGGCGCTCCGCCCGCCGGCTTCGCCGGCCGCCTCCCGCGAGGCGCTGGTCCGCGGGGTCTCGGAGGTCCAGGCGAGGGTCCTGTCCCGGGTGGCCCGATCGGGATTCGTGAGGACGGACCGATGGACGGCGGTGCCGGCGCTCGCCGGTGACGTCCCGCCGGAGGGGCTCCTCCAGCTGAGGGCCGATCCGGAGGTCCTGGCCGCCGACGCCGACGTCCCGGGCGGCGGGAACCTGAAGGAGAGCGTCCCGCTCGTCCGGGCCGACCAGGCCCAGGCCCTCGGGCTGACCGGTGCCGGTGTCACCGTCGCGATCCTGGACTCGGGCGTCGACAAGACGCAGGCCGACCTGTCCGATGCGGTCGTCGACGAGCGCTGCTTCTGCGCGAACGCGAACGGGACCGGCTGCTGCCCCGACGGCAGCGTGGAGCAGACGGGCCCGGGGAGCGCCCGCGACGAGAACGGGCACGGCACGAACGTGACGGGGATCGTCGCCGGCCGCGGGCGCAAGGCGGGAGTCGGCGTGGCGCC
>CAYLNK010000568.1:0-1870 GCA_964384675.1 uncultured Holophagales bacterium
CTCCGCTCCGCCTGCGCCAGCGCCGCTCGCGCCGCGGCGAGCCGGGCACGGGCCTCGGCCCATCGCGTCTCCGACTCGTCGAGGGCCGACTCCGAGGCCACCTGCTTCGCCCGGAGCGATCGGATCCGCTCCAGCTCCTTGCCGGCGAGGGCGAGGGTCCGCTCGAGCTGGTCGACGTCGGCGCGGGCCTTGGCGACCCCGGCGTCGGCGAGCGCTCCCGACGCCTCCGCGAGCTCCAGCTGCCGGCGCGCCTCGTCGTCGTCGAGCGTGGCCACGGACTGTCCGGCGGTCACGAGCTGTCCCTGGTCGGCGGCGAGCGTGCGGATACGGCCGGGGATGCGGAACCCGAGACTCACGGGCTCCTGGCTCTCCAGCGTTCCGGTGCCGGGGATCTCCCGGAGCGAGGCGCCGGCGGCGGGCGGGACGGCCCGGGGAGCGGCCGGACGCGCCGCTCTGCCCGTGCGGCTGCAGGCGGGAAAGCAGAGGACGAGGCCGAGGGCGAGGGCGGGAAGGGCGAGGGGTCTCATTCGGGCTCCAGGACCGGGGGACCGGTCCCGGACAATATGTAAATAGATGTTTACGTTGTCAAGCGCGGAGGACGGCGTGGAGGCCGCGCCAGGCCTCGTCGGGATCGGACGGCCGGGCCGGCTCGCCGCCGCCGGGCGCCAGGTGCCCGAGGAGGAGGCCCCGGGCCAGGAGCGACCCCATGACGAGGAGCGCGAGCTCGCGGGGGGGGACGTCGCGCCGCACCTCACCACGGGCGGCGGCCTCGGCGAGCCCCTCGACGATGCAGCTCACCGAGCGCGCGATGACGCCGCGCAGGAGGCGGGCTCCGGCGGGCGGGAGGGCCTTGGCGAACTGGTCGGAGACCACGAGCTGCGGGATGCCCGGCTGCGCGCCGAGCATCCGGAGGCGGTTCAGGAAGAAGAGGCGCACCCGGTCGAGAGGCGGGAGGTCCGCGGGGGGGAGGGTCCCTTCCAGGATCTCGGCGACCCGGCGCGCGGCGGCGTCGAGCATCGCGTCGCGGCTCTCGAAGTGCCGGAAGAGCGCGCCGGGCGTGACGCCGACCTCGCGCGCCAGGCGCTCCAGGGTCAGCCCGGAGATCCCCTCCGCCGCCGCGACCCGCAGGAGGGCGTCGCAGATGGCCGTCTTGCGGCTGCCCGAGACGCGGAGGCGAGGCATCGGGTCATTATGTAAATGAACGATTACAACGTCAAGCTTGATGCACCGGCATCACGCGCGGGCACGGGAGGAGGTCTACATTGGGCCGGTGAGCGCCGAGCGTGGGGCAGAGGGGCGGCTGATCCGGGCGGGAGCCGTGGCCCCGCTGGTCGTCGCGGTCGCCCTGGCGGGGGGACTCCTCGCGTCGTCGCTCGTGGCGGTGCGGGCGCTCGGCGAACGGGACGCGGCGGTGCGCGCCGGGATCCTCTCGGGCCTCGGCCACGAGCTCGAGGCGGCGCTGCGCGAGGCGGGGCCGGAAGGAGCGGGCACCGCGCTGGAGCGGCTCCTGAGCGCGCACCCGGAGTCCCTCCGCGGCGCGGCGGTCTCGGTCGGGGACCGTGTCGTCGCGCGGCGGGGAGAGTCCGGTCCGGACGCGGCCGAGCTGCCGGCCGGGCTCGGAAGGGAGTGGCGGGGCGTCGTGGCCGGGAGCGGGGGTGGCCTGGGCCCCGGACGGCCTCCTTTCCGGCTGGTCCTGGTGCCTGTTCCCGGCCTCGGAGGCGCGGGGCGCCTCACCGCCTTCGTGAGGGCGGGTGCCGCGGTCGCGGCGGTGTCGCTCGTCGCGTTCGGGATCCTCTCGGCGCGGGGTCTCGCCGAGCGGGCACGGCGGCGGGCGGCGGACGCCGAGCGGCGTCGCCTGGACGCGGTGGCC
>CAYLNK010000569.1:0-1845 GCA_964384675.1 uncultured Holophagales bacterium
GCCGCGCGCGCCGGCACCACGCCGCCCTCGTCGCCGCGGCCAAGACCCCGGGCTCGATCTCGGTACCGGCGCGCAACGGCGTCCTCGGCGTGCTCGCCTGCTGGATCGTCCTCACCGCCGCCATCGCGCTCTCACGGGCCGCGCCCGTCGCGGGCGCCGCGTTCTTCGGCGTGCCGATCCTGGCGGCCGCGTACCTCTTCGGCTTCCGGGGCGGCCTGGTGGTCGGCTCCCTGCTCGGCTGGATCTCGATCGGGCAGGCCATCGTGCGGACCGGGCTGGACCCGACCGCCGTCGTCGCCACGTCGATCGACGTCTTCGACCGCGTGGCGCTCGGCATCATCACCGGCGGGCTCTTCGAGGCGAATCGCCGCATGATCCGACGGATGCGGACGCGCTACGCGTCGCTGCGGGGCGACCTGGCGTACGTCGCCGCCGTCCTCACCTCCGCGGTCGAGTCGAAAGACCCGTACACCGAGGGGCACATGCAGCGCGTCTCCCTGTACGCGGTGCGGATCTCGCGCCGCCTCGGCCTCTCCGAGGATCAGATCGAGGACGTCCGGCTCGCCTGCCTCCTTCACGACATCGGGAAGATCGGCGTCCCGGACCACATCCTCTTCAAGCCGGAGCCGCTCTTCGACGAGGAGCTGAGGCTCATGCGCTCTCACGTCGAGATCGGGGCCCGTATCGCGTCGAACTGCTCGATCCTGAGGGACGCGGTCCCCGTGATCCGCAATCACCAGGAGCGGTTCGACGGCCGGACCGAGGGGAAGTGGAGCGGCTATCCGGACGGCCTGAAGGGTGACCAGATCCACCTCTACGCCCGCATCTGCGCGGTGGCCGACGCCTACGACACGATGACGACGAACCGGCCGTACCGGAAGGCGCTCGGCCGCGAGAAGGCGCTCGCGATCCTGAAGGAGGAGCGCGGCGCCCAGTTCGACCCCGTCGTCGTCGACGCCTTTCTGGCCGACCTCGAGGAGCGCCGGCACAGGAAGGCGACCACGCTCTTCTCCATCGCGGCGCTGATGCCGGGGGCCGCGAGGAAGGAGCGCTCCGTCTCGTCCGGGAGCCACGAGGCGCCCCGGGTCAACCGGCTCGCGGATCGCGAATGAGCCGGCGTCAGGGCGGGACGATCCGTCCGTTCTCGAACCGGTAGATCGCCGCGTCGTCGGCCCTCGCGAAGGTGGCCCACGGGCACGCCAATCGCGGGGCTCCGCCCGCTCTTCTCGCTCGACCCGGACCTCTACTTCAGGTAGCCGAGCGAGCGCAGGTTCTCGACGTACTCCTTCGGGTCGACCGGCGGAACGCGGTCCACCCGCCGGCGGCCCCACGTCGCCACGGTCTCGCCCGACACGGCATCCGGCGCGAGGAGCTCGGGCCTCACGCGGCCGGCGATCTGGCGCGACGCCGGGACGCCGAGCACGCCGAGGAGCGTCGGCGCCAGGTCCTCCACGGCGACGGCGGTCGTGCCGGCGCGGGCGAGCGGTCCGTCGACGCGCACCACGCCGCCCGCCTCGCGGCGGCCCCCGTCCAGGACCACGGCGAGCACGTCGACGTCCTTCCGGAGCGCGTCGCTCGCGAGGAACGCCTCGACCTTCCGGGCCTCGGCCGTCAACGCGGAGGCGAGTGCCACGCGGTCGGCGGCGTTCCGGTCCGGCGCGGCGAGCGCCGACCCGAGGATGTCGAGCCCGGGGAGGTAGAGGAGCGCCAGCCGGGGCCTCTCGCGCGCCGACGCGTCCAGGAACGCGCGGATCGAGAAGTCGTCCAGGCCCTGGGCGTCCTCGATGAGCCGGTCGAGCGTGCCGGGCTCGGGCGCGAGGCGCGGCGCCAGCCGGGCCGCCCGCT
>CAYLNK010000570.1:0-1831 GCA_964384675.1 uncultured Holophagales bacterium
GCTCCTCCGGCGTCGGGGCGGTCGCGCCGCGGACGACGCGGGCTCGCGTGTCGCACCAGCTCACCTCGGGTGCGCCGCAGACGGCGAGCTGGCGCTCGAAGTCCTGCATCGTTCCCGCCCACGCCATGTTGAAAGACGCGATGCCGATCTCCCGCCGCGCCCCTGGCGCGGCAGACGCGGCCGCTCCGGGCGCCGGAGGCTGGGTCGTCGAGCAGCCTCCGAGGGCGACCCCGAGGAGGACGAGGACGGCGGGGGCAAACGCGAGGCGTGGGTTCATCGAGCGGACCTCGCGAGGAGTCTATAAGCCGATCTGCCCTTCGCCGAGGATGTCCCTCACTCGGCGCCGAGGGTCACCGCGGGGTCGAGGCGCGCGGCGCGGAGCGCCGGGAGGAGGCTGGCCGCGGCGGCGGCCAACGCGAGAAGGGACGCGGCGGCCGCGAAGGCGCCGGGGTCGCGAGGACTGACCCCGAACAGGAGGCCCGAGAGGAGACGCCCGAGGGGCACGGCTGCGGCGCCACCCATCAGGATGCCGGCGCCGACGGGGTGGAGGGAGCGCCGCACGACGAGAGCCAGCACCCGGCCGGGGGACGCGCCGAGCGAGAGCCGGATGCCGAGCTCGCGGCGGCGGTCCGCGACGCTCATGGACGTCACCGCGTAGACGCCCGCGAACGCCAGGAGGAGCGCGAGGCTGGCGAAGAGCCCGAGGAGGCGCGTCGTGAAGCGGCGGCCGGCGAGCGACTCGCGGAGCGCGTCCTCCATCGGCCGGACGACCGTCGTCGCCACGTCGCGATCGGTGGCCGAGATCTCGCGGCGCGCCGCCGGCACCAGGAGGGCGGGCTCCACCTTCGTCCGGAGGGCCACGCAGAAGATGTTCGCGAGGTAGACCGCGACGCCTTGCGGCGCCTGGGCATACGGGACGTAGACGTCCGCCGTGTCCTCGGCGTCGAGCCCCGTGTGCTTGACGTCGCCGACCACGCCGACGACCTCGACCGTCCGCCACGGCTCGGTGTCGTCGACGAGGAGCCGGGAGCCGAGCGCGTTTCCGCCGGGGAAGTGGCGGCGGGCGAGAGTCGCGCTGATCAGGGCGACCGGTTGGGCCCCGTCGCGATCGCGCTCGTCGAGGGCTCGCCCGGAGAGCTGCGGGACGCCGAGGGCCGGCAGGTAGTCCGGGCCGACGGCTCGGTAGTTCGCCATCGGCGCGCGGTCGCGCGACGGCTCGGCGCGGCCGTCGATGACGTAGTGGACGGTGGCGCGCCAGGCGGTGAGCGGGTTGAGCGAGGCCGCGTCCACGCGCTCGACGCCCGGCAGGGCGGCCAGCCGGCGGATCAGCTCGAGGCGAAAGGTGTCGATGTCGGCCGGCTTGCCGTAGCGGCTCCTGGGAAGCGACAGCTGCGCCGTCAGCAGGTGGTCGGGCCGGTACCCGGGATCGATCTCGCGGAGGCGCCGGAGGCTCTTCGTCATGAGCCCGCCGCAGACGAGCAGAACGAGCGCCAGCGCGACCTCGAGCAGGACCAGCACGGCGCGAGCGAGGCCGGCGTGCGGCCCGGGAGTCCCTCGGACTCCGCCGCGCAGCTCGTCCGCCGGGTTCGTCCGGCCCGCCCGTACCGCGGGAAGGGCGCCCAGCAGCAGGCCGG
Source organism: uncultured Holophagales bacterium (assembly GCA_964384675.1). Lineage (GTDB taxonomy): Bacteria > Acidobacteriota > Thermoanaerobaculia > UBA5066 > UBA5066 > CAYLNK01. Next base: position 1,635 of record CAYLNK010000570.1, read on the forward strand.
CCGCGAGCGACAGCGCGAGGGCGAAGAGAGCCTCGGCCGCCCCGACACGCACCTCGGCCGCTCGGGGCAGCTGCGACGGGGCGAGGGCGACGAGCGCCCGCGCCCCCGCGAGCGCGAGCAGGAACGCGAGGAGGCCGCCCGCCAGGGAGAGCAGGAGGCTCTCGGCGAGCAGCTGCCGCCGCAGCCCGCCGCGGCTG
>CAYLNK010000571.1:0-1829 GCA_964384675.1 uncultured Holophagales bacterium
CATGCTGCGCGCCGACCCGGCGCTCGACGGGATCGCGCCGCCGGGCCGCCTCCTGCCCGGCTTCCTGCGCCGCACGCCGCCGCGCTCGGTGCCGTCGGTGGTCGACGTGCTCCTCGCCTCCGCTCTCTACGGCGGCGACGCGTCGAACGAGTCGGCGGCCGCCGACCTCCTGATCCGGCCCGAGCTGGGCGCCTACCGGTCCGCGGACTTCACGCCGATGGACGCGATGATCGAGATCGGGCACCGCGACGCGCTGGAGCCGCTCCTGAAGGTCAAGGCCTCGATCGACGCCGGGTGAAGAGCCCGGTCAGCGCAGCCCCTCGACGAGGTAGAGCGTCGAGAGCCGCCGCGTGTAGTTGTAGACGTAGCTTCGCGCGTCCGGCGTCATCTTCATCCAGGTGATCGTCGCGACCCCGGCCGGGTCGGGCGGCACGATCTCGCGCAGCGTCTCGCGCGCGCCCGTCCCGACGTCGATCCGGACCAGCGCCGCCGGCAGCTCGTCGCGCCGGTACGCGTAGACGCTCCGGCCGTCCGCGCTCCAGCGGATCACCGCGTCGCCCGGCGTGAAGCCCGGCAGCTCGCGCGGCTCACCGCCCTCGACCGGGTAGATCCGCTCGAAGCGCTTCCCGATCGGCCCACCGTTGGCGCTGACCCAGCGGCCGTCCGGGGAGAGCGGCGTCTCGCCGCCGAAGTTGAGGACGCCCTCGGGCGTGACGGCGCGCGGCGCACCTCCCTCGACGTCCACCGCGAAGAGGCGGAACGGCTGGCCCGGCGCGCGCCCCGCGAAGAGCACCCGCTTGCCGTCGGGGAAGAACCAGTACCCCTCCACGACGTCCGAGATGCCGGCGAGGGGAACGCGCCTGGTCGGGCCGGCGCCGATCGGCACGATGGCGAGGGTCGTCGGCTCGCCGGGCGGCTGGATCAGCACCGAGCTGCCGTCCGGCGACAGGGACTGCGCCGCGCCCTCCCCGAGGCGCACCGCCGGCGAGCCGTCGAGGCCGCGCAGGTAGAAGGCGCCTCGCGCCCCGCCCCCGGCGCCGGTCTCGTTGAAGAGGACGCGCGACCCGTCCGGCGCGAGGTCCGTCGCGACCGAGCCGTCCAGCCACGACAGATCGACGTCGCGCGAGCCGCCCGCGGCCCGACCGCTCATCCCCACCTGCACGTCGTCCAGCGTGACCAGGATCCGCCCGTCCAGCGCCACGTCCACGAGCCGGAGCGAGCCCGCCGAGCGATACAGCAGCCGGCGGCGCCCCTCGAGGTCGACCGCCGAGACCGACGAGCCCCCGTCCGGATCGTCGGCGCTGACCCACACCTCGCGTCCCGTCGGCCCCCACGCCAGGCCCGTCGCGCCCGGGACCTTCAGGAGGACCCTCTTGCGCCCGTCGGCGTCGACGACGCCGACCTCGAGCTTGCGCCGCTGGAAGTACTCGAAGCTCTCGAGGAAGGCGATCTGTCCGGTGCGCGCGGACAGGCGCATCCCGGCCGTCCGCTTGTCGGTCTCGTACACCGCCTTGCCGGGCGGCCGCTCGATCAGCCAGCGGGCGTCGCCGGTGACGCGCAGCACCGCGAGCCCGGCGCCGTCCGGGGTCCAGTCCGCCTCCTGCACGTTCTCCAGCAGCTCCCGCGGCTCGCCGCCGCCGAGCGGCACCTGGGCGAGGGTCCCCTGGTGGAAGCCGAACCAGAGCCGGGGCCGGAGCTGGAGGGCGAGCTCACCGGCGGACGAGACCGCCCGCAGCTGAGCCGACTTCAGGCCGAGCGGGCGGTACTCGGGGCTCTCGACGCGGACCGAGAAGACCTCGCTCTCGCGTCCCTCCCAGCGCGCGTCGTAG
>CAYLNK010000572.1:0-1826 GCA_964384675.1 uncultured Holophagales bacterium
AGGGCCGGGAGCGGCTGGCGCGGCGTACCGAGGCGCTCCTGGGGAGCCGCCCTGCCGCGCGGGACGTGCGGATCATGGTCACGATGCCGAAGGAGGCGGCCGTCGACTACGCCCTGATTCGCGACCTCCTCTCTCACGGTATGGACGCCATCCGGATCAACTGCGCCCACGACACCTCCGACGACTGGAGCGCCATGCTGGACAAGCTCCGGCGCGCCGAGCGCGAGGTGGGCCGGCACTGCCGGGTGCTCATGGACCTGGGCGGACCGAAGCTCCGCACCGGCCCGATCGCCGAGGGCCCCCGGGTCGTGCGCTGGCGCCCGCAGCGAGACGCTCTGGGGCACGTGACCGCGCCCGCCCGCATCTGGCTCACGCCCGCCGAGAGCCCCGCGGCCCCGCCTCTCGACGCCGACGCCGTGCTGCCCGTCCCCGCGGACTGGCTCGCCACGCTCAAGCCGAAGGACACCATCAAGCTCAACGACGTCCGCGGCGCCGCGCGGACGATGAAAATCGTCGGCGAGGCCGGGCCCGGCCGCTGGGCGGTCGCCACGCGCAGCGCCTGGGTCACGCCCGGGACCCCCCTCGTCAACGCCAAGGGCCGCGGCGAGGGGCTCGTGGGGCCTCTCCCGTCGATCGAGGAGTCGCTCACCCTGCGGCCCGGGGACACGCTCCTCCTGACGCGCGACCTCAACCCGGGCCGCCCCGCCCTGGAGGATTCCCTCGGGCGGATGCTGACGCCCGCCACGATCGGCTGCACGCTCCCCGAGGTCTTCAAGCAGGTCAGCCCCGGCGAACGGATCTGGTTCGACGACGGCAAGATCGGTGGCGTCATCCGGTCGGTCGGCGCCGACCAGCTGCACGTCGAGGTGACGGTGGCCCGGGAGAAGGGCGAGAAGCTGCGGAGCGACAAGGGGATCAACCTCCCCGACAGCGCCCTCCGGCTCCCCGCCCTAACGGCCAAGGACCTCCAGGACCTGCCATTCGTCGCCGCGAACGCCGACCTCGTCGGGCTCTCCTTCGTCCAGCGCGACGGCGACGTGCGCGAGCTCGGCGAGCGCCTCGCCGCCCTCGGAGCCGCGGAGACCGGCGTCGTCCTGAAGATCGAGACGCGCCGCGCCTTCGAGGCGCTCCCCGAGCTGCTCCTCTCGGCGCTGCGGCTTCCGAAGGCCGGCGTCATGATCGCCCGGGGAGACCTGCTCGTGGAGTGCGGCTACGAGCGGCTGGCCGAGATCCAGGAGGAGATCCTCTGGCTCTGCGAGGCCGCCCACCTCCCGGTGATCTGGGCGACGCAGGTGCTCGAGGGCCTCGCTCAGAAGGGGCTGCCCTCGCGGGCCGAGATCACCGACGCCGCGATGGGCGAGCGGGCCGAGTGCGTGATGCTCAACAAGGGGCCCCACATCCTGGAGACGATCCGCGTCCTCGACAGCATCCTCCGGCGGATGCAGGCCCACCAGAGCAAGAAGAGCCCACGCCTCCGGCGCCTGCACTTCTGAGAATCGCCCCTCCTCGTCCCTCCCGGGCGCTTCTATGATCCGTCCATGCCGGGAACCCGGGATCCGCGAGTCGCCCTCCTCCTCGCCGCGCTCGACGAGGCGTTCGATCACCCTTCGTGGCACGGGCCGAACCTGCGCGGCGCGCTCCGCGGCCTGTCCGCCGAGGCCGCGGCGCGACGACCGGCGCCCGGCGCCCACAACGCGTGGGAGCTGGCGCTCCACGCCGCGTACTGGAAGCACGTCGCCCGGCGCCGGCTGACGGGCGACCGGCGGGCCTCGTTCCCCCTTTCCGGAAAGAACTTCTTCCCCCGCCCCGACGAACGGGGCACGGCC
>CAYLNK010000573.1:0-1820 GCA_964384675.1 uncultured Holophagales bacterium
ACTCGCGCGCGGCCGTCACGCTCGGCGCCACGTCGTTCGCCGGCATGGCCGCCGCCGCCCTCTGGCTGCTACCGCGCCTGGAGGTCTACAAGCCGGTGCCGCGCCTCGCCTCGCGGATCCCCGCGGCCGTCCCCGTCGCCACGCTGGGGTTCGCCGAGCCGAGCCTCGACTTCTACGTCGGGCGCCCGCCGATCGCGCACCTCGGGTCGGAGCCCGAGGCCCGCCGTTGGCTGGAGGCTCCCGGGCCGGGTGTCCTCGTCCTGCCGCGCGCCGCGCTGGCGCGCCTCGCCTCCGGCGCCAGAGCTCCGCGCGAGATCGCGTCGGAGCGCGGGTACAACCTCTCGAAGGGAGAATGGGTCGAGCTTGTCGCCGTCGAACGGATTCCCTGAGCTGTCGATCGTCGTGCCGGCCCGCGACGAGGAGCCGAACCTGGCGCCCCTCGTCGCGGAGGTGGACGAGCGCGTGCGAGGTGCCGGCGTCGACGCCGAGCTGATCGTGATCGACGACGGCTCCACCGACGGCACGCCGGCGGCGCTCGCGGCGCTCAGGGAGCGGACGCCGTGGCTCGTGGCGCTCCGCCTCGACGTCCCCTCCGGGATCTCGGCGGCTCTCCACGCTGGCTGCGCGCGGGCGCGCGCGCCGTACGTCGGGATGCTGGACGCCGACCTCCAGAACGACCCGGGCGATCTGCCGGCGCTCCTCGCCCTGGTGCACGGGCGCGTGGCGGACCTCGCGCAGGGTGTCCGCGCGGTGAGACGCGACACCTTCCTCCGGCGCGCGGAGAGCGCGGTCGGACGCGGGGCGCGCCGTCTCCTCCTCGGCGACCCGACTCGCGACACCGGCTGCACCACGCGCGTCCTGACCGCGCCCCTCGCGCGGCGCCTCCCGCTCGAGCTCGAGGGGCTGCACCGGTTCATCCCGTACGTCGCGCGGCGGCTGGGCGCCCGGGTCCTGGAGGTTCCGGTGAGCCATCGGCCCCGGCGGGCAGGCGTCTCGAAGGTCGCTCCGTTCGGACGCGGACCGCGCGGCCTCGTCGACTGCCTGGCGCTCCGCTGGCTCCTCGCGCGACGGCGGGAGCCCGCCGTCTCCGACCTCGGATGACACCGCTCTACGGACTCCTCGCGGAGGCGGCCGTCTGGACCGCGCTCGCACCGTTCGAGCTGGCGCGCAGGAAGGGGGCGTCCCTGGCCGCCCGGCTCGGCCGGTTCGACGTACCGCCCCCTTCGAGCCGGCGCGTCCTCCTCCACGCCGTCTCCGCGGGCGAGATGGCGGCGGCCGTACCGCTCGCGGAGCGGCTCGCGGAGCGGGGGATCCGCTTCGTCGTGACGACGGGGAACGAGGCGGGCCGCGCCGTGGCGTCGCGCTTGCCGGCGGTCGACGCCGTAACTCTCCTGCCGTGGGACCGGCCGCGGACGCTGCGGCGCTTCGTCGGCGCCGTCGCCCCCGCGGCCGTCGTGGTCGTCGAGACCGAGATCTGGCCCGGCCTGTTCGGCGCGTGCCGCGAGCGCGGGATCCCTCTCGTCCTGGCGAGCGCGCGGCTCTACCGGCGCGACGTCCCCCGCTACCGCCTGGCACGAGGGTTCTTCCGGGAGGTCCTCTCGGGCGCCGTGATCGGCGCTCAGGACGAAGCCGAGCGGGACGCGTTCCTCTCGATCGGCGCCGACCCGTCGCGCACCGTCGTCACGGGGAACCTCAAGCACGCCGCGCGCGAGCCGGGCGAGCCCCCCGCGCTCGGCGACGGCCCCTTCGTCGTCGCGGGGAGCACCCACCCCGGCGAAGAGGCGCCGCTCCTGGCCGCGCTCCCGGCGCTTCGCCGCGCG
>CAYLNK010000574.1:0-1818 GCA_964384675.1 uncultured Holophagales bacterium
GAAGCAGCCTCCGGGCGACGTTCGAGGCGGCGGCCGCCCCCTTCGCGGCCAGGAAGATCGTGTCGTCGCCGGCGATCGTGCCCGCGACGCCGGGGAGCCCCGCCTCGTCGATGGCGCGAGCCAGCGGGTGCGCGTCGGCCGGCGGCGTCCTCACCACGACCAGCGTCCCCGCCACCTCGACCGACAGCGCGAACTCGCGCAGCACGCGGTCCAGCTTCTCCTCCCGCTCCTCGCGGCTGCGGACGCGCGGGGCGTCGCCCAGGCCCGGGGCGGGCGCGTAGCCGCCGGGGAGCTTCACCAGGGCGAGGTCCTTCAGGTCCCTCGAGAGCGTGGGCTGGGCCACCCGGTAGCCCCGCCTGGCGAGCCGCTCGGCCAGCTCCTCCTGGGAGCGGACGGTCTCCTCCGAGACGATCCGGAGGATCTCGTTGCGGCGGTGGAGGGCGGCGCCCGCCGCTTCGTTATTCACGACCGTGAATATTCATGCTCCATGCCGTCCTGTCAAGGGAATTCCGGGGACGTGCGATAACGGGGCGTGTCACGACGTGCTCCCGGACCGCCCCGGCTCCCGCTCCCGATCGACGACGCCGTCCCGCGCGCCGTGTCCTCCCTCCGCGAGCGCGGCGCCGTGGTGATCGTCGCCCCGCCCGGCTCGGGCAAGACCACGCGCCTGCCGGTAGCGCTCCTGGAGAGCGGCGCCCTCGGGGAGGGGCTGCTCCTCCTCCTCCAGCCGCGCCGGGTCGCCGCGCGGGCCGCGGCGCGGCGGATCGCCGAGGAGCTGGGCGAGCCGGTCGGGCGGCGTGCCGGCTTCGTGGTGCGCGACGAGTCGGCGCGGTCCCGCGAGACGCGGATCCTCGTCGTCACCGAGGGGATCGTCACCCGGATGCTGCTCGACGACCCGTCGCTGCCGGGCGTGTCGGCGGTGATGCTCGACGAGCTTCACGAGCGCTCCGTCCACACCGACCTCGCGCTCGCGATGCTGCGCGAGGTGAAGGAGACCCTTCGCGAGGACCTCCTGCTGATCGCGGCCTCGGCGACTCTCGACGCCGGCCCGGTCTCCCGCTTCCTCCTCGACGCCCCCGTGCTCGAAGTCGAGGGTCGGCTGTTCCCGGTGGAGGTCCGTCACCTCGGCCCGGTGAGCGTCGCGCGCGCGGTGACTCACGCGGTCGAGGACCCGAGCGCCCCCGGCGGGGACGTCCTGGTCTTCCTGCCGGGCGGGCGCGAGATCCGCCAGGCGGCGGACGAGATCGGTCCGCTCGCGGCGCGGCAGCGGCTGGTGGTCAGACGGCTCCACGGCGACCTCCCCGCCGCCGAGCAGGACGCGGCCCTCCGCCCCGACGCCGAAGGGCGACGGAAGGTGATCCTCTCGACGAACCTCGCCGAGACGTCGCTCACGATCGAGGGCGTGACGGCCGTGGTCGACTCGGGACAGGCGCGCGTCCTGCGCTTCGATCCCCGCAGCGGCCTCGACCGGCTGGGGCTCTCCCGGATCTCCCGGGCCAGCGCCGACCAGAGGGCGGGACGCGCCGGGCGGCTCGGCCCGGGCGTGGCCTACCGACTCTGGGCGCGCGAGGAGGAACGAGGGTTGGCGCCGTTCGAGGAGCCCGAGATCCTCCGGACCGACCTGGCGGGCCCGCTCCTCGCGATGCTCCTCTGGGCCCCGCGTCCGCTCGAGGCGATCGGCTGGTTCCAGGCGCCGCCGGACGCGCTTCTCGCCCGGGCGCTCACGCTGCTGCGGCGCCTCGGCGCCGTCGAGACCGACGGAACGCGCCCCACCCCGCTCGGCCGCCGCATGGGGGCGCTCCCGGTCCACCCGAGGCT
>CAYLNK010000575.1:0-1807 GCA_964384675.1 uncultured Holophagales bacterium
GGCCGCCCCCGAAGCGGGCACGGCTGCGGGGGAGGGCGCCAGGGCCGCGGCCGCCGTCGAGAGGGCGTCCCGGCCGCGCGGCGGCGGGGCCGACATCCGATTCGGATTCGGGGCGGGACCGTTCAGCAGAGTGATCGTCGCCTCACCGATCGCGATCCGGTCCCCGGCGGCGAGCGCCGCCTGACGGACGATCGACCCGTTGAGGGTGACGTCCGCCCCTGGTGCGGTTCCGAGCACGTCCAGCCGCAGCTCCTCGCCCGCCACGGAGATCCGGGCGTGCCGCCCGAGAACACCACGGGCGCGGACGACCAGATCGTTGCCGCTCGACGCGCCGATGTGAATGACGTCCCGATGGACCTTTCGGACCTCGGACTCACCGCCCGCTTTGCGGACTTCGAAGCTCAACATGTGCGGAACCTCCCGGTTGATCTGAGGCGGCGCCGGAGCGCTCGGGCATCGTAGCACGGTGGGTCCGGACCGGTGTCCGCGGAAAGTCGACAGGAATTGAACGGAGGATGGGAAGGGACGCCGGAGCCTAGCCGGTCAGCCAGGTGGTGACCCGGAACGCGACGAATGCGCCTGTCCAGGCGAGGAGCCCCATGTACGTGAACTGCACCGCGGGCCATCGCCAGCCCCCGGTCTCGCGTCGAACGACCGCGATCGTCGAGAGACACTGCATCGCGAAGGCGAAGAACACCAGAAGCGCGACGGCGCCGGCCGGCGTCAGGTCGCGACGGAGGGCCGACTGGAGGCCGACCGACTCGGACGTCCCTTCCATCCCGTAGATCGTCCCGAGCGTCCCGACGATCACCTCGCGGGCCGCCAGCGAGGTCACGATGCCGATCCCGATCCGCCAGTCGAAGCCGAGCGGCGCGATCACCGGCTCGACCGCTCGTCCGAGGGTTCCGGCCACGCTCTCGGCGATCGGAGGAGCGCTCCCCTGCTTGTACGGCACGTGGGCGAGGCCCCACAGGACGATCGAGACCCCCAGGATCACGGTGCCGGCCCGCCGCAGGAACACCTTGGCTCGGTCGAGGAGGCGCAGTCCCAGCTGCCGGACCGAAGGCCAGCGGTACGGCGGCATCTCGAGGACGAAGACCGCCCGGTCGCTCTTCAGGATCGACGACTTGAGGAGGCGCGCCGTCACCACGGCCGCGAGGAAGCCGAGCGCGTAGAGCCCGAGGAGCGCCGCCGCCCGCGTGCCCAGGATCGGCCCCAGGAGGGGTCTCTCCGGGAGAAACGCCGCGATGATGAGCGTGTAGACGGGGAGCCGGGCGGAGCACGTCATGAACGGCGCGATCAGGATGGTGGCGATCCGGTCCCGCTTGTCCTCGATCGTGCGAGTCGCCAGGACCGCGGGGACGGCGCAGGCGTAGGCCGACAGGAGCGGGATGAACGACTTCCCCTGCAGCCCGACCCGCGCCATGGTGCGGTCGGCGATCAGCGCGGCGCGGGCCAGGTAGCCGGAGTCCTCGAGGATGCCGATGAAGAGGAAGAGGACGAGGATCTGCGGCAGGAAGACGACGACCGAGCCGACCCCCGCCCAGATCCCGTCGACGAGGAGGTCGCGCACCGGCGATTCGACGAGCCGGGAGCCGAGCCAGGCGCCCGAGCGGGACACGGTGGCCGCCACGAGGTCCATCAGGGGACGGGCGGCCGTGAAGATCGTCTGGAAGACGGCGACGACCACGGTCACGAAAACGAGCGGCCCGGCCACCGGATGCAGGAACAAGCCGTCGAGGCGCCGCGTCCAGAGCGGCGGGGCGGGCGCGGCGTAGCCCGCGCGCTCGCCGGTGCGCACCGCCCA
>CAYLNK010000576.1:0-1804 GCA_964384675.1 uncultured Holophagales bacterium
GAGGTCGCGGAGCGTCTCCGCGTCGAGGTGGACGGCGAGGTCGGTCGGCAGCTCGAGGTACGGGTGCTCGGCCAGGTACTGCTGGATCTCGTGTCCCTTCCTCTCGAGCTCGCCGCTCCGGTCCTCCGGCTTCAGGTGCCGGCGGACCCCGAGGAAGAAGAGGATGTTGAGCGCGATGAGCACGATCGAGACCCAGGGGGTCCGGCGGACCTCGCTGTTCTCCTGACCGGTCGGGATCAGCAGCATCGGATCGCGGCGAGTCTAGTCCCCGACGCGCTACGATCGCCGCTCCCGAGGAGGTGCCGTGGCCGAGCCCGTCCACATCGACTCCGCCGTGTCCGAGGTCGAGGTGTTCCGTGCCGGCGCGCTCGTCACGCGCACCGCTTCGCTCGACGGATCTTCGTGGCCCGACGAGGTCGCGCTGGACGGCCTTCCGCTCGCGCTCGACGACGAGAGCGTGCGGGTCTCCCTCGTGGGCACGGGCCCGCTGCCGTCCGTGTCCGACGTGCGCGTCGCGCTGGCGCTGCCGCCCGCCGGAGCCTCGCTCGAGCCGCCCAGCCAGAAGGAGATCCGGGACGCCGAGGACGGGATCGCGAGCTTGAAGGCGCGCCTGGCCCGGCTCGACCGTGAGGACGCCCGGCTCGACCGCATCCAGCTGCGCCTCCCCGAGCCGTTCGCGAACCGGCCGCCCCGCCCCGCGCCCGCGGCGGCCTGGCTCGGCGCGCTCCAGTGGATCGAAGGGAAGAAGGCGGCCCGGCTCGAGGAACGCCTCTCCCTGCAGACCGAGCTGACCCGGGGCCAGGAGGCGCTCGCCCGCCTGAGGCGGGCCGAGGCCGAGGCCCGCGCCGCGCGTGACGCCGGACAGGACGTCGTGAGCAAGCGCGTCGTCTTCCGGCTTCGCGACGCGGGGTCCCCCGGGTCCGTGACGCTCCGGATCACCTATGCGGTGCCCGGCGCCCGATGGGCGCCGTCGTACGTGCTCCGGATGTCGCGCGACGGCCGGAGCGCGTCGCTCGCCCTGCGGGCGCTCGTCGCCCAGTCTTCCGGCGAGCCGTGGCGCGGGGTGCGGCTCACGCTCTCCACCGCCGACCTCCATCGCGAGGCGGAGATCCCCGAGCTCGCCTCGCTCCGGATCGGGCGCGTCACGCCCACCACGGCCCGGACGGCGTGGCGCGAGCCGCCACCCGGGCTCGAGGATCTCTTCGCCGCGCTCGACGAGGCCCTGGCCCGGCGGCCGGCGCTGCCGGCCAGGCCGCAAGCGCCCGCCCGGGATCAGGCGGAGGAGCAGCGAGAGCAGCGGTCGGTCCGGCTCGACGACACGCTCACCGGCGCCTTCGCGATGGCCGGAGCGATCCCTTCGGACGCCGACGAAGGCGAGACCGTCGCGAAGAAGCTCAAGCGCGCCGCCAGGCCCGAGGTCGCGCGTCCCTCCACGGTCGCTCCCGTGATCGCCCAGGCTCCGGGTGCGATGCCGCCTCCGCCGCCGGCGCCGATGCCGGCTCAGCCGATGACGATGCGGACGGCGGCCGCCGGCGCCTCCCGGTCGATGGCGTTCCACTCCGCCCCGTCCTTCGGGCGGGGCGGAGGCGGGGCGGACACGTACGCGGAGGCCGCGGCACCCGTGGCTACTGCCGCGGCACCCGTGGCTACTGCCGCGGCACCCGAGTCCGCGCCCGAGGCCGAGCCGGCCCCGCTCTCCTTCGAGCCGGACGCCGGAGCCCTCCGGTACGGCGACCTCGCCCTGGCCGCGTGGGACGACACGGGCCGTGGGTGCCTTCGCCCGGTCACGCTCGCCGAGCGCCTC
>CAYLNK010000577.1:0-1760 GCA_964384675.1 uncultured Holophagales bacterium
GGGGGCCTGCGCGGCGTTCTTCCTCCTCCTGATCCCGGTCCTGTCCGAGTGCGGCGCGCGGGAGGCCGCGGCGGGCGCGGGACCGCTCGTCTTCACGCAGCCGGGGGTCCCGCGCTCGCGCACGCTCTGGAAGGCGGGGGCCGCGGGCCTCTTCCTCCTCGTCGCCGGGGGGCCGCTCGTGGTGAGGGCGGCGCTGGCGTCGCCGGCCCTGGGCCTGACGGTCCTCTCCGGCCTCGTCTTCCTCGCCGCGGCCGCCGCGTCCACGGGGCTCCTGACGGGCGGCGGGAAGCTCTTCTCGTTCACCCTCCTCGTCCTCTGGTACGGCGCGATGAACCGTGTGCCGGCGATGGACTTCGTCGGCCTCTTCGCGCCGTCGCCGTCGCTCGTCGCCGCCTCTTGCTACGCGCTCGCCGGCGCGGCCCTCATCGGGCTGTCGATGGCGCGGGAGCGCCGGGAGGCGTGACGTAGACTCCGCCGCCGTGGCGAAGCGCATCGACCCCTGCCGGAAGACCCCTCTCGAACGGCTCCAGGACCTCCTGGAAGGCGCGCGCGAGGCGGAGCTGCGGGGGACGGGGGCCAAGTACCTCGAGCGCGTCCTCTCGGCCAGCGACTCGCTTCCGAACGCCGTGAAGTTCTTCGCCTGGGCCCGCCTCGTCGACGCCTGCCCGGCGACCGACGACGGTGAGTCGCGGGCGCTCGAGGCTTTGGCCGAGGCCGAACGGTACCTTCCCGTCGCCCAGGAAGAGATGCCCCAGGAGGTCGCCCGGCAGCTGCCGGAGATGCGCTTCCTCGAGAAGGGAGTGGCGCTCCGGAGCGAACGGGCGGAATACGACGAGGCGATCCGCCTCTGCGACCTCGCGCTCGGGCTGGGGCTCGGGAAGGCGTTCGAGGCGCGCCGGCGTTCGTTCGAGCGGCTCGTCTAGGGTCCGCGCCAGAGCACCGGGCTTTCCGCGCGATCGTGCCTTCGATCCGCCGGGCCGGCGGACGGTCTCCTCGCGCCCGCTGTGCGCGGTCGACCCGCTACGCGTGCGGCGCTTCGGACGCGGGGGGATCGCGAAACTCGCCCCTCGGGGCCTGATCCGTTCTGTCACCGGCATGGTCCGTCTGGCCCCGGGGGCTCAGACATCGCGATCCCTGATCCCGCGTCCTCGCGGCGCTCGCGAGCGGGTCCCCGACCGTGCTCGACGGGCGCTGCGGGCCCGTCCGCCGGCCCGGCTCGACGTTCCGCGGGGAGCACCGAGGCCCTCGGCCGTGGGGGGCGAGGAGCTGCTCCTGTCCGTGTGCCGGCTCTACCTCTCCGGGTCCCAGCCTCCCGAGCTCGGCAGCTCGGGGTTTGTCCCTCCGGAGAAGAGGGCGCTGTCCGTGAGGGCGTCCTTCGCGGGGGGCACCGCAGCCATCGTGCCGCTCCGGAGTCGGAGCATGCTGGAGGCTGTGGGCGTGTCGCGCTCCGGCCCGGTCCGGACCTCGCGCATGATCCCGAACGCTCCGGCGGGGCTGCCGGTGCGGTCCTTGACCACGGACGTCGTCACCTCGAACGGCACGCGCTCCCCCTTGCCGTTCTCGAGCTCCACGATCGAACGGTCCCGGCCCGACTCCAGGAGCGAGAGGTTGGTCTCCATCAGGCTCATCGCGCGGTCGTCCATCGGCGTCGAGTGGAACGTGCGCCCCACGATCTGGTCCTTCGGGCGGCCGAAGAACCGGGCCCCCGCCTCGTTGATGTCGAGGATCACGCCGGCCAGGTCGCGGATGTAGATGATGTC
>CAYLNK010000578.1:0-1728 GCA_964384675.1 uncultured Holophagales bacterium
GGCCGGCCCCGCTGCTGCTCGACGCGCGCCAGCACCAGCAGACCGCGCCCGCGGCTCCGGGTCGATTCGAGCGAGGCCGCCGCGCGCTTCTCGGCGTTCGCCAGGTCCCCCTTCGTCAGGTACGCCCTCGCCAGGAGCTCGTCCATCGACGCGTCCCCGAGCTCGCCGGCGAGCGTCGCGTTGGCGATCGCCTCGTCGATCCTCCCCAGGCGGAGCGCGAGGTTCGCGACCGCGACCAGGTACGTGGTGGAGCCGGCCGGTGCCAGGGAGACGGCCTTCTTCATCGAGGCCAGCGCCTCGTCGCCCCGGCCGAGCTTCTCGAGGGTCTGGGAGCGGAGCTCCCAGACGTCGAGCATCGCCGGGTTCCGCGCCAGCGCCGCGTCGAAGAGCGGGAGCGCCGCGGCGTACTCCTTCTGGATGACGTGCTTGAGCCCGGTCTTGATCTCCTCGAAGACGGCGAGCTCGTCCTTCGGGTCGGGGAGCGGTCCGGTCGCCGGCGACGCCGCGGCCGCGCCGACGTAGCCGAGCGAGGCGAGCTTCTTCGCCTGCTCGGGGTCGGCGGCCGAGGGGGGCGCGAACGACGGCCCGAGCTTCTCGAGCTCCACCACGAGACGACGGAGCTCCGGCGGCCTGCCGTCCACGAGGTTCGTCCTCTGGCCGGGGTCGGTCTGCGCGTCGTACAGCTCCGGCCTCGGGGCCTTCACGTACTGCCACCGGCCGTCGGAGATCGAGAAGAGCTCGCTCCAGCCGAAGTGGATCCGCCCGAAGAGCGACTCGGCGTACAGCAGGCGGGACGGGGCCGCCGTTCCCGCCGCGAGCCCGACGAGGTCCTGCGTGCCCGGGGGCGGCGCGCTCGCAGTGGGGGCCACCAGGCCGAGGATCGTCGGGGCGACGTCGACGAGCCCGACCGGAGACGTCACGACCGTCCCGGCCAGCGCGTTCCCCGGCAGCTTGACGAGGAGCGGGACGTGGAGCACCTCCCGATAGAGGAAGACGCCGTGCTCCGACTCGCCGTGGTCGGAGAGCCCCTCGCCGTGATCGGAGAGGAGGACGATGACCGCCCCGTCGTAGAGGCCGAGCCGCTTCAGGTCCGCGACGAAGCGGCCCACGATGGCGTCGGCGGCCGCGATCTCGCCGACGTACGGATCGCCGGCGTACCGGCTCCGGAACGGCTCGGGCGGCTCGTACGGGCTGTGGGGCTCGTACAGGTGGAGGAACCCGAAGACCTTCCTCCCGCCCCTCCCCTCCAGCCAGGTGGTGAGAGCCGCACGCGTGGCGTCGCCGGAGCGCTGGACGCGGCTGATCGGGAGGGCGTCGCCGGGCGGGTCCACGGCGTCGTCGTAGAAGTCGAAGCCGCGGTTCAGCCCGGTGGCCGACCCGACGAGGACGATGCTCGAGATGGCCGCGCCGGTCTCGTAGCCCTGTCCCTTCAGGACCTCCGCGAGCGGGGCCGCGGCCGCGGCCAGCTTGTAGCCGAGGTTGTCCCTCAGGCCGTGCCGCGGGGGGAGCAGCCCGGTGAAGATCGTGCCGTGCGACGGCACGGTGAGCGGCGTGTGTGAGAACGCGCTCGCCGCCCGGATGCCGTCCCGCGCGAGCGCGTCGAGGGCCGGCGTCTCGACGCCGGTGAAGCCCCAGAGCGGCAGGCGGTCGGCCCGCAGGGTGTCGACCGTGATCAGGAAGACCGGCGCCCCCGGCGAGGGCGCGGCGCGGGCCCGCGCCGGCTCGGCC
>CAYLNK010000579.1:0-1722 GCA_964384675.1 uncultured Holophagales bacterium
GCCGCCGCGCACGGCCGGCGTCGAGGCCCCGCGGCCGCGTCTCTGCCATCGGGCGGGGATGATACCCGTGGGTAAGATCGCGGGATGGTGCGTTCGACGATCGCCGTTCCCGTCGTGAGCCTCGTGCTCCTCGCCGCCGCCCCGCTCGCCGCCCAGGCGCCTCCCGAGGACGTCCCGTGCGGGGTCCCCATCGCGGCCCTCCCGCCGTGCGGTCCCGAGAAGACCGCCCCGGGGACGCTCGCGGTCGTCGACGGGACGGTGCTCACGGTGAAGGACCTCGACCCGGCCCTCCGGCCGCGCGTGGAGGGCCTCGAGGCGTCGCTCCTCGAGGCGCGGCGCGCCGCGCTGGCGGCCGAGATCGACGAGGTGCTCCTGGAGTGCGAGGCGTCGAGGCTGAAGCTGGCGCCGCGGGACTTCTACGACGCCGAGGTGACGCGCAAGGTCGCGGCGCCGACCGACGCCGAGGTGAAGGCCGAGTACGACGCGCACAAGGACCGGTACGGCTCCCGCCCGCTCGCCGAGCAGAGCGTCTGGCTGGCGAGCCGTCTCCAGGACGACCGGGAGGTGCTGCGCGTCGTGGAGCTCGCGAAGAGCCTGAGGTCCCGCTTCCCGGTCCAGCTGAGGGCGGAGCCGGGCGGTCCTTCCCAGGCCCCGGCCACCGTCCTCGCCACGGTGGGACCGCGCACCATCACACGCGCGTCCGCGGCGACGCGGCTCGACGCCACGGCATACGCGGTGGCGCGCGCCGTGTGGGAGGAGGAGAGCAAGGCGGTCAAGGGGCTCGTCCGCCAGCAGCTCCTGAAGGCCGAGGCGACGCGCCGGGGGACCACGGCGGAGGCCCTCCTCGCCGCGGAGATCGACTCGCGGATGACGGAGCCGACCGACGAGCAGGTCGTCGACTACTACCGGAAGTACCGCTCGTTCTTCGGGAACGACCTCGCGGCGGCGATGCCGAAGGTGTCGGAGGCTCTCCGGAAGGTGCAGCGGGGCACGCTCGAGCAGGAGCTCGACCGGAAGATCTCCGCCGGCCGCGCGGTTCGAGTCGTGCTGGAGGAGCCCACCCGCCCCGTGGTGGCCGTGCTGCCGCCGGACTCGAGCGCCTCCCCGTCCCGCGGCAACCCCCGCGCGGCGGTCACCCTCGTCGAGATGGGCGACTTCCAGTGCCCGCCGTGCGGCCGGCTCTGGCCCGTCGTGGAGGAGGCCCTGAAGCCGTACGGGGACCGGGTGCGCTACGTCTTTCGCCAGTTCCCCCTCGGGATGCACGAGTTCGCGCTGAAGGCCGCGGAGGCGTCCCTGGCCGCGCACGAGCAGGGGCGCTTCTGGGAGTACGCCGACGTCCTGTACCACAACCAGGGCGCGCTCGACTCGGCCTCGCTGAGGCGTCACGCGGCGCGGCTGGGCCTCGACCAGCTGCGCTTCGCGAAGGACCTGGAGTCCGGCCGGTTCCGGGCCGCGGTGCTGGAGGAGAAGAGGGCCGGGATCCGCTGCGGCGTGACCGCCACCCCGAGGCTCTTCGTGAACGGCGTGATCCTCCTGCCGGGGGAGTACGGGCTGGAGGGGATCCGCGCGGCGATCGATCGCGCGCTCGCCGCGGCGCGGCCCGCCGCCCCGTAGAGCGCCGTGGCGCCGATCTCCGCGCCGGACGCCCTGAAGCTCGCGGTCCACGTCGGGAACGTCTGCGCGCGGGCTCCCCTGGTGGCGGCTCGCGGGCTGCTCGCACCG
>CAYLNK010000580.1:0-1719 GCA_964384675.1 uncultured Holophagales bacterium
GGGAGCGCCTGCTCCCGGAACCGCGCGCCGGCCTCCGGAGTCTCGTCCTTCCACGTCATCGGCGCATCGCCCCGGCCGCGGGTGACGTCGCCCGTGCCCGGTCGCGGGCCCGGACCGCTCACCCGCTCGCCGGAGGGACGTTCGGGAGGGTTCTGCGCGAGGAACTTCGAGAGCGACGGGCGGCCCTGCCCGGCGCGCGCCTCCGCGTTCTTCAACGCCTTCGGGTCGACGAGCCCCTTCTGCGCCAGCTTCCGCAGCTTGTCGAGCCGGCCCGCTTTCGCTTCGGCGAGGGCCTCGCCGAGCGCCTTCATCTGGTCCGGCGTCAGCGACTGACCGCCGGCGGCCGCCTGCGCGGCGGCGTGCCCGGGCCCCTCGCGGAGCGACTTCTCCTCGCTCGCGGCCTTCGCGGCCTGGCGGGCCAGCTCGCGCATCGCGGCGTCGAGCTCGGACGGCGCGAGCTTGCCGCTCTCCTCCGCCAGGCCCTTGGCGAGCGACTCGGCGGCGCCGAGCCGCTCCGCCGCGGCGCTCCCCGACTCGACGGCCTCGCGCGCCGCCTTCTCGACGGTGGCGGCGAGGTGGTCGAGCGTCTCCCAGGTCCTCGCCGGGTCCTCGCCCTCGGCCTCCCTCGCGAGGGCGGCCAGCTCCTCCGCCAGCGCGTCGGACTTCTCGGGCGGCAGCGCCTCGGCCTCCTTCAGCGCCTCGACCTCCTCGGCCAGGCGGGCGGTCTCGCGGCTCACGTCGAGCGGGCGCCTGATCGCGGCGAGCCGGAGAGGCAGGAAGGCGGCGAGCCCGACGAACGCCACCGCGAAGAGCGCCGGAAGAGAGAGGGAAGGGCCTGTGCGCACGAGCCGCGGCTCGACCGGCGCGGGGAGCGTGCGAGCCCAGGCGCCGAGGTCGGCATCGCCCGACGCCACCAGCAGACCGCCGAGGCCGCCGCGCGCGTCGAGGACGGCGCGCAGCGTGCCCCGGGTGGGAAGGCGGCGACGCATCCGCTCCAGCCGGAACCCGACGAGGGCCAGGAGGGAGGCTCCTCCGATCCACCAGGCGATCGGGCGCGCCAGCCCGAGCGCCCTCACGGCGAGGAGGAGCGTGCCGAAGGCGAGGCCCCAGGCGACCAGCGCCGCGCGGACCTCGTGACCCGCCGCGGTCCGGGCGATCCGGCTCCGGAGGAGGTCGATCGCCCTCTCGTGCGCGGCGAGAGGGGGCGTCTCGGTCATCGTGGTCTCCTACGGAACCGCGTCCACCGAAGTCTACCCGCCCCCTCCCCCGGGATCGTGTGACGGATGTCGGCTAGAACCCCACGTCGAGCCCCGCCAGGAACCGAGTCCCCGGCGACGGGTACCCCGCGACCTCCTGGTAGTCGCGCCCGAAGAGGTTCGTCACGCGCACCCACGGCGCGATGTGGGAGAGGAGCTTCGGGCCAGTGACCCCGAGGTCGACGCGCAGGTACGAGGCGCTCCGCACCCGCGCGAACGTGATGGCGTCGACGTCGTCGCGGGCGCCGACGAGGAGGCCGGTCAGCTCGAACGAGCCGCCCCACGGCAGCGTCCCGCCCACGGCGAGGGAGCCCCGATGCCTCGGGCGCCGAAGCAGGGCGAGCCCGGTGTCGCGGTCCTGGGCGTCCAGGTACGTGTACGCGGCGCGCGTGAAGAGCCCGCGCCCGAGCTCGGCGCGGACGCCGGCCTCGGCGCCCCGGGTCCGGGCGCGGCCGACGTTGAC
>CAYLNK010000581.1:0-1707 GCA_964384675.1 uncultured Holophagales bacterium
GCGTTGCAGCGGACTCGCTTCGCTCGCCGCTGAACTTCATTCGTTAGGCCGCTCACCCTACTATGCCGACTCTCTTCATGGCCAGGGCACGCTCGATACCGCCTCCTCCGGCGGACCAGACAGTCATCCTTCTCGCGAAGGGTCTCGAGGCGTACGGCGGTCCCGAGCACGTGCCGAAGGAGCTCTTTAGCTACCTTCTCGTTGTGGGATGCGCGGTTGACGACCTCGACGAAGCTAGGTCGGCCGTCACCGCACACTGGCGGGATTGCTTCGGCGAGGAAGTCGCACTGGAGGTTCTCGCCTCAACGCTGGGTGAGATGCAACGTGGCGTGCGAAAGGGATTCCACGGAATCGAACCAGGCGGCATCTTCCTTAACGGACGCGCGGTGGCCTTCAAGAGCACATCCCAGGCCGCCTTTCAGAGTGCTGCCGACCTCATTAGAGACACCACTCTTCGGAAGCCCTGGAAGCTGTGGCAGTAGTACCGAGACTGGGCACGAGGGAAGCGGTAACCGTCACACCGGAGCGGCCTAACCCGGCGTTGCAGCGGACTCGCTTCGCTCGCCGCTGAACTTCATTCGTTAGGCCGGGCAGGGGTTCGGGCGAGCTGTCCTCATGAAGCCGAAGTAGCCCCATTCTCGTCATGAGCACGCCACCAACGACCGCGCGGCGAACGGCCTTTACCCTCCGGGCTTGGTGCGCGGTCGGGGGTCTTCTCTTGTTCGTCGCCCTCGTCAGGGCCTTCTATGCGCTTTCCTACCGAGAGCCTCCCAGATCCTTCGAGGCGCTTACATGGTTGGGCTCTGGTCTTCTCTTCGCGCACCTCGTCGCGAAGGACCGCGTCATGGTTCGCGGGACCTCCGGGCCGATGGATCTCGGGCTGTTCGTTCTCATCGCGTGGCCTCTCGCAGTTCCGTATCACTTCCTCGCGTCCGAGGGTCGCCGGGCCTGGCGTCCCATCCTTCTCTTTCTCGTCACCTACTTCGGCGCATACGCCATCGCCCTGCTGGTCTTCGTCGCCGCGCGCGCACTTATCTACGGCGCCGCCCCATGAATCCACGTCTCAGCCCTGGGCCGCTCCAATTCAGGCACCCGACAAGGGCGGCCCGGCCTAACCCGGCGTTGCAGCGGACTCGCTCCGCTCGCCGCTGAACTTCATTCGTTAGGCGGCCCAGGCCACCGGGCGGACACATGGACGACACTCTCAGCATTCATGGGAATGAAGACGTCTTTCGGAGGCGTCAACTGCTAGCCCGTGGGGTTTACCTTGCCTGGGCTCTCACGTCGATAGGGCGAATCCCCATTGTCACAACGCACTGGCCAGCTGTCTCGGAAGTCCTGTTCTGGGCCTTCGCCTTCGGCTCACTTCCTGTTTGTGGTTTCTTCATCTGGGCGGCGCGCTGCACGCTCTGTGGCGGCGGCATCAAGCTCAATGGCAGGACCTGCGCCACGTGTGGCCACACGTTCTCCTCGTCACGCCCGGGGTAGTCCGGCCCGAGCAGGCGCGCCACACTCGTCGTCGGGGGCCTCCGCAGGCACTTCCAATCCCTACCACGTCTCAGGCCCGGCGCTATTTCAGGCTTCGGGGCCTCGCCAATCCTCGGCGCCCGTCGAACACCCTGCAGGCCCAGCGAAAGGGGCCGGAGGCGGGGGGGGCCGCCTAACCCGGCGTTGCAGCGGACTCGCTTCGCTCGCCGCTGAACTTCA
>CAYLNK010000582.1:0-1703 GCA_964384675.1 uncultured Holophagales bacterium
GAGACGAGCCCGCCGCTCGCCTCCGCGACCGCCTCGGCTCGCTCGCGCTCGAACGGGCCCCAGCGCACCACCGTCGCGAGACCGTCCGCCGCAAGGTGCCGGGCGAGCGCGATCACCTCCGCCGCCGGCCACTCCTTGGCCGGGGCGGAGGAGAACGGCTGGACCACGGCGTACGGCGGGCCGCCTCGCGCCGCGAGCCAGGCATCCACCTCCGGCGCGGGCCTCTCGACGAGATGCGCGACGTCGGGGACGCGCGGCAGCCCGTGCCTTCCCGTCACGTGCTCGGCCAGGGCCAGGGCACGGTCGACAGAGTGGGCCCGGTCCCGGGCCTCGACGCGTTCCTCGGTAGCGAGAAGGTTGATCCGCTCGGTTGCGGTGAAGAGGCCGAATCCGACGCGCCGCCCCGCCGGGACCGCCGCGGTGACGAGCCCCGACTTGAAGAGCCCCTGCGCGTCCACGACCAGGTCGGGCGCGAACCCGCGCGTGAGGTCGCGGAACCGGGCGGCCTCCCGCCACGTGGCCCGGGAGAGCGGGCTCCGCCGCCACGCCTTGGTCCGCGTCGTCAGGACCGCGTCCACGTAGGGCGCGCCGGCCACCAGCGGCGCGAACGGCTCCTCGACGGCCCAGGCGAGGACCGCGTGCGGGACGAGAGTGCGCAGGGCCCGGGCCGCCGGCATCGTGAAGACGACGTCTCCGAAAGACGACAGGCGCACTAACAGAATCCTCACGTCCCTTCCGCTATCCTCCCTTCATGATGGAGTCGCCGGTTCTGGTCCTGAACCGCGGGTTCGTCGCGCTCGCGCTGACGGACGTGAAGCGGTGCTTCACGCTCTTTTACAAGGGCCATGTCCGGGCCGTCCTTCCAGACTACACGACCTATGCGTGGGAGGAGTGGTGCGACATCCCGGTCCAGCCCGGGGACGAGGACGTGGTCGCGACGCCGTCGATGGTCCTGAAGATCCCCCGCGTCGTGCAGCTCCTCTCCTGCGAGCGGACACCCCGGCACGACGTCAAGTTCTCGCGCCACAACATCTACGTCCGCGACGGCAATCGCTGCCAGTACTGCGGGAGACGCTTCCCGACGTCCGAGCTGTCCCTCGACCACGTCGTGCCGATCTCGAAGGGGGGGCCGTCGACCTGGGAGAACGTCGTCTGCGCGTGCCTGCCGTGCAACGTGCGGAAGGGGAATCGTCCGCCCGAGGACGTCGGGATGAAGCTCCGGCGCGCGCCGGTGAAGCCGAAGGCCACGCCTCTCGGCCTGCTGTCGCCCCATCGGATCCATCCGACCTGGAAGAGCTTCCTCGACATGGCCTACTGGAACGTCGAGCTCAGCTGACGACTGCCCCGCCAACCGGGAACGTTCGTCGGATCGCACCGAAAGGGGCACCGGAAACGGCTCGCGCGGTCCTCGCCGACCGCGGGCTCCGGGCGCAACTGCTGGAGCCAGTAGGCTTGCTCACGGGCCGGCCGGCTCCGGGCTCGGTTGGCAGGCCGGTTGCGACGAGCGTGGTGCCGGTTGACCCCGCGGCCGGCCGCAAGAACAGGGGAGAGGAAAAGAAGACATGAAGAAGACCGTTGCCACGCTCGTTGCCGTGACCGTCCTGTCCCTCGGCGCTGCCTTCGCCCAGGAGACCGCCAAGCCGGCCGAGAAGCCCGCCGCCGCGCCCGCCGCTGCCGCGCCCGCCGCTGCCGCACCCGCGCCT
>CAYLNK010000583.1:0-1667 GCA_964384675.1 uncultured Holophagales bacterium
AGGTCGGCGAGATCGTCTTCTCCCTCGCCCTCACCCGTGCGCTCGGCGTGCCCGACGAGGCGCTCTACGATCCGGCGGTGCACGGGCGGCGGCGGAGCCTCGCGCGAAAGGGCGGTTGATGCGCGTCTATCGCGCGCGGTGGGTCCTCCCGGTCGTCACGCCGCCGATCGCCGATGGTGTCGTCGCCGTCGAGGGCGAGCGAATCGCCTACGTCGGCGGCGCTGCCGGCGCGCCACGCGGCGAGGTGATCGACCTGGGCGAGGCGATCCTCCTCCCGGGGTTGGTCAACACGCACACCCACCTCGAGCTCACCGCGATGCGGGGCTTCCTCGAGGAACTCGACTTCCGCCCGTGGATCGTACGACTCACCCGCGCGCGGCAGGCTGTGCTGCCCGATCCGCTTCTCCTCGCGTCGGCGCGGGTCGGGATCGCCGAGGGGCTGCTCGCCGGGATCACGACCTATGCGGACACCTGTGCGTCGGGCGTCGTGCTGCAGGCGCTGGACGAGATGCGGGTGCGCGGGATCATGTACCTCGAGACGTTCGCCCCCGATCCGGCGCAGTGCGACGAGGCGCTCGGCGAGTTGCGCGCGCGTCTCGCGAAGCTGCGTGAACGGACCAACACGCGCGTGCAGCTGGGGATCTCGCCGCACGCGCCGTACACGGTGAGTGATGAACTCTTCGCCGCGTGCGCCCGCCTCACGCGCGACGAAGGGTGGCCGATGGCGGTGCACCTGGCGGAGAGCGAGGCGGAGGACAAGCTGGTGCGCGATGCGACCGGCGTCTTTGCCGACGGGCTGCGGGCCCGCGGCGTCGCGGTCGCTCCACGCGCCGACTCGCCCGTCGCGCTCCTCGACCGACTCGGCGTGCTCGACGTACGCCCGCTCCTCATCCACTGCGTGCAGGTCACATCGCCCGACGTGCGGCGCATGGCGCATCACGACTGCGCCGTGGCGCATTGCCCGGCATCGAATGCCAAGTTGGGGCACGGCACTGCGCCGTTAGGGGCCCTGCTCGACGCCGGGATACGCGTTGGGCTCGGGACCGACTCGATGGCCAGCAACAACCGCATGGACATCCTCGACGAGGCACGCGTGGCGGTGCTCATGCAGCGGGGCGTGACGCGGCGGTTCGACGCGCACTCCGCCTCGCGCATGCTCGACCTGGCCACGCGCGGCGGGGCAGTCGCGCTCGGAATCGCCGACCAGGCCGGGACGCTCGAGGCGGGGAAGCAGGCCGACCTGGCCGCCTTCGCGTTAGGCGACGCCCGCACCACGCCGGTCTTCGCCCCCGACGATGCCCTCGTCTGGTCGCTCGCCGGGCGCGGGGCGCAGCTGGTCGTCGTCGCCGGCGAGGAGCGCGTGCGCGATGGTCGCCTCCTCGATCCCCCCGCCGAGTCGTTCGCGCAGGTGCACGAGGCGCGTCGTGCGCTGCAGGAGTGGCACCTGGCCGACCGCGGCTAGGCGACCCTCGTCCCCCGGCGCCCGCCCCGGGTCTCGCGGCTCCCGGCGGGGGCGCAACGTCTGCGTCGCGTCACGGGAGGGCGCGACACTCCCGACCGCTCCTACCCGCGGTTATCCTTTGGAGACCCCTTGCGGAGACTTCCATGGCCGACGCCTCGCCCGGACGCACCGAGAAGATCTGGCGCGACGGCGAACTGGTGAACTG
>CAYLNK010000584.1:0-1627 GCA_964384675.1 uncultured Holophagales bacterium
GAGCGGTACGCGGCCAGCACCACACGGAGCAGCTCGCGCGCGTGCTCGGCGGCGGAGGGGGCCACGTCGCCGGCGTCGAGCCGGGTCAGGATCGCGCGGAGGTGGCGTGCGGTGGCGGGCCCCTGCTCCGGGGCCATCGCACGCGCCAGGAGCCGCGATCGTCCGCCGCTTTCGACCCGCGCCTCGCCTCCCTTCACGAGGCTGGCGCGCAGGCGCGGAAGCCGCCTCCCGCGGGCGGTGTCGAGCGTGAGCCGTGCCAGGCCCCCGAACGAGAGGCGGAGCGAGGCACGGGCCGTGTCGACCCGCATCTCCAGGTACCGCTCCGGCGCGTGGGAGGCGCGATTGATGGTGAGCGTCGCGCCGCGCCCGTCCGGCATCTCGAGGAGGAGGAGCGCCACCACGTCGAGCGCCTCGCCGGTCACCGGGGGGAGCACCGCCGTGACGGCCACTGGCAGCCCGCCGAAGAAGACCGACAGCAGGTCGAGCGGGTGGGTCGCGAACTCGAAGAGCGTGTAGCGAGGCAGGGCGGCCCGCCAGTTCGACTCGCGCGACGGCGGGTGGAGCATCTGCTGCCACACCTGCGCCGCGATCGGAGGGCCGAGGTCGTCCGGAGCGAGGGCGCGCGCGGCGGCCTCGTAGATCGCCATGTGGCGGTACTGGTTGTTCACGGCGAGGAGCCGCCCTGCCTGCCGGGCGAGCGCGACGAGCGCGTCGGCCTCGTCGATCGACGGGACGAACGGCTTCTCGCACAGCACGTGAGCCCCGGCGCGGAGGGCCGCCGTGGCGTGCGCGGCGTGGAGCGCCGGCGGCGAGACGACGACGACGAGGTCGGGACGCGTCGTCACGAGGAGCTCGTCCACGCCGTCGGTCACGAGGGGGATGCCCCAGCGCTTCGCCACGTCGCGGGCGCGGGGGGCGGGATCCGCGGCGCCGACGAGCTCCACCCCCGCGCACTCGCGAAGCCCGGGCAGGTGCAGCGACTCCGCGGCGGCACCCAGCCCGACGAGGGCGACGCGGCGAACGCTCACCCGTCCGTCCGGCGGGCGAGGATCACCTGGACGTCGCCCCGGGCGGGGCGTACGCCGGTCGCGAGGAGGAAGGCGTCCTCGAGGCGCGACCAGAGCCCGAGCGCCACGTTCACGGGCGCCGGCGGGACCGTGATCGCGAGCCCGTGCGCCTTGCCGTGGTGGTGGTGCGCGCCGTGCGTCGGCCGGGGCCGAAGCCTGCCGAGCGCGGCCGCGAGCGGATGGAGCACGAGATGCCGCTCGACGGTGAGTCCCGCCTCGCGGACCAGGGCTGCGAGGCCGTCCGGGTCGTAGCGGCGGTGGAGGGCGGACCCCGCCTGAACGAGCGGCGCTCCGATGTTGGTGCGGAGCGAGAGGCGCCCGCCGGGGCACAGGACGCGCCAGGCCTCCCGGAGCGCGTCGCGGTCCCCGCCGCCCGGCAGGTGCTGGAGGACGTCGTGCGAGACGACGGCGTCGAAGCTCGAGGCCCGGAACGGCAGCTCGGTGCCCGAGGCGAGGACGAGACGGTGCAGGCCCTTGGCGCGGGCGAGCCGGAGGGCGTCCGCCGACGGGTCGAGCCCCACACCGGCGCGCACCCCGGCGTCGAACGCCGCGAGGAAGCC
>CAYLNK010000585.1:0-1620 GCA_964384675.1 uncultured Holophagales bacterium
GGCCGTCGGGGAGCCGCCTTCGCGCGAGGAGCCGCGCCGCGCCGTAACCGGCGGCGAGCGCCACGCCGAGGAGCCCGAACGACGGGTGACCGCCCAGCACGACCCCGGCGGTCAGGAGCGCCGCGCCGAGCGCGGTGCGGGAGAGGCGCGGTGGGCGATCGACGAGCCGGTCGACGAAGAGGAGGAGGAGGGGGTAGAGCGCGAAGAGACCGCAGAACGGCCAGGTTCGGTAGACGGCGCGAGCCGGTGCCGACGCCCAGATCGTGGCGCCGAGCGCGGCGGCGATGTCGGAGTCGCCACGCCCCCGCCGCCACGCGTGGAACGCGACGAAGGAGGCGAGGAGGTCCGCGAGGTGGAGACCCGTCAGCGCCAGCTCGCGCGGGAGCATCGCGAAAGGCACGAGCACCACCGGGGAGAGGAGCCCGAACAGCGCGGCGGCCGCGCCCACCGAGCCGCAGGCGACGGAGGGTGAGGCGAGGACGCCGTTTCCCGAGCGGAGCGCGGCGAGCCACGGGTGAAGGCCGGTCGCGGCGTCGTCCAGGAGGGGGTTCTGGGGCGGCGGCGCTCCGTCCACTCGCCACGGAACGTAGGTGCCGAGGATGTCCGCGACTCCCGCGGGTCGGCCGAGGAGGAAAAGAGGGGCGAGCTGGACCAGGACCGTCAGCGCGACCGCGAGGCGCGCGGCGGGCCTGATCGGCATGGCCGTCAGGGCACCTTCGGAGGCGCCGGCGCCCTCTTCATCTTCCGGAAGGCGCGGCGCTGGTCGGCCGTCAGCTCCTTCTGGACGTCGACGCGCAGCGTGAAGACGGCGCGGTCCATCTCCTCGCGGGCGGCGGCGCTCGCCGAGAGGCGGTCGAGGCACGCCCCACGGTCGAGCGGCTCGGCGTCGAGGGCCGCGCGCAGCGCCTCCTCCACCTTCCGGATCGAATCGCGCGCCGCGCCGAGGCGCGTTCGGGAATCGAGGTAGACGTGGTCGAGTCGGTCCTGGTCGGGAACGAGGAGACCCAGCGCCTCCGCGTACGACGGCTGCCTCCACCACCGTCCGAGAGGGGTCGTCGCCGAGCGGCGCTCGGGGCGTGGCGTCGGCTCCGGCGGGATGTCCCTGAGCGAGCGCCACTGCTGTGCCGAGACGATCTCCCTCACGGCCAGGAGGCGCCTTCCGAGGGCTTCCCCCCAGAGCCGCCGGACCGCCACGACCCTCTCGATCTGCCGCGAGAGGGCCGCCGAGTCGAGGGGCTCGACCGTGAGGAGGTCGTCGAAGCGGGCGGTCTCTCGATCGATGGCGGCGCGTCCCTCCCGGTCCATCTCCTCGCCCGCGGCATGCCGTTCGTCGAGCCGCTGGCGCTGCTCCGGTGTCAGACCCAGCGCGGTCGCCGTACTCCGGTCGCGCCACCACGTGGAGCCCGGCCAGGGGCCCCGACCGTTGCGCCGGTCGCTCCCGCCCCTCGCCGGAAGCGTGGTGAGGAGCGAGAGCGCGAGGGCGAGCGCGAGGCGCTTCACACGCTTCACAACGGGCTCGTCAGCGGGGCGGGGGAGCCCGCCACCAGCGACTCGGCCTCCAGGAGGAGGGTGTCGTCGGGCGAGTGCGACCGCTCCGTCGTCTCGGCGGGCCGGGGCGCC
>CAYLNK010000586.1:0-1616 GCA_964384675.1 uncultured Holophagales bacterium
GGCGGGGCCGGCGGCGCCGGCACCGGTGGCCCGGGCGGCGGCGCGTCGGGGGGAGCCATGCCCGGACCGATGGTCCGCCCCGCCCGGTGGGCGAGCGCGTCGACGGTGACGAGCTCCGTCCCGCGCTCCGGCTCCTCCTCGACCTCGACGTGGAAACGCTCGCGGCCGATCTGGATCCAGTCGTCGGCGTCGATCCGCACGCGCTCGCGGCGCACGCCGTTCACGAACGTCCCGTTGGCGCTGTTGAGGTCGGTCAGGACGAAGCCGCCGGCGCCGTCGGACTCGACGCGGGCGTGCCGGCGCGACGCCGCCGTGTCGCGCACGACGATCTCGCACGAGGCTTCGCGTCCCAGGTGCATCGGACGGCCGGTCAGCACGATCGGGGGGCCCTGCGGGGGAACGATCCGGAGGGTGGCCATGCTGCCCCTACTATAGCGAGCGTCAGCGCTTCTGGCGGAACGAGTCGAGCTCTCCGGGCCGACAGAAACCGACTTGCCACGTCTCGTCGCTTTGGGCCGACACCGAGAACGCCAGTCGGGAGCCGTCGAAGGTGACCTCCTGCGCCGGCTGAAGGACGAGCGCGACGTTCCACGCGGAGCCCGGCAGCTCGAGCTCGGCGGCGGCCATCCGGACCCTCCCTTCGGGGCGCGCCCGGGTGCCCTCGGCCGTCACGACGCTCCGCCAGCGTGCCGCGCCCGCGGGGGCGCGCCACGCCCCGGGGAACGTGAGGAACGCGCGCTCGAACTGGGTGTGGAGGCGGTCCATCCGGAAGAGGATCCGATCGCCCAGGAAGACGGCCTGCCAGCGGCACGGCTCGTTCTTCCCGGCCGCGGCGGTGAGCTGCGCGGGAGCGATCCGGGGCCAGACGCTTGCCGCCACGGTGCCCGCGTGAAGGAGGTCCGTCCTGCCGTCCGAAAGCGTGAAGAGCGGCCCGGCGAGGCGCTCCTCCCCGTCCGGGTCCTCCAGCGACTCGACGAGCGCGTCGAACATCCGGAGACCCGCGGTGTAGCCCGGGGCGAGCACGCGGTACCGCGCGGGCTTCGGGTGGCGATAGACCGTCTCCAGCGTGGTGCCGACGACGACGTGGAGAGCGCGCGCGGCGGTGCGGATCCCCGGGGCGTCGCCGGCCAGACCGTACGTCACCCGGAACGGCACCGTGTGCCGCCCCTCCAGGGGCCGGTCGGCCACGACGGTCACGGCGACCGAGCCGCTCGCGCCCGCCGCGACCGGGCCAAAGCTCGGGACCTTCGGCTCGAAGGAGAGCCCGGGGACCGCGTCGAACGCGATCCGTCCCGCGACCGGCTGCCGGAGCGGGTTCGAGACGGTCAGCGTCACCGTGCGGCGATCCCGCCCGAACACACGGACGACGCCCGGCGAGACGCGAACGGGCAGCGGCGACTCGGGATCGGGCGGAGCGGCCGGAGCGCCCGTCGCCGGCGACCCGAAGCTCAGGATCCGCCCCGAGACGGCGGTCCGCGCCGGCTCACCGTTCCACGAGAGAGCCGTCGCGCCGGGCACCCGTAGCGAAGAAAGCGCGCCCCGAGCCGTCGCGCGCCCGTCGGCGCCGACGCGGACGTAGGCGTGGCCGCGGAACGCGATCGCCACGTCGCCGGCCT
>CAYLNK010000587.1:0-1592 GCA_964384675.1 uncultured Holophagales bacterium
GAGCGGCCGACGCTCGAGCTGCTCGAGCGGGCGCATGCGCACGCGCTCGCGGCGGCAGCGGCGTGCGGCGCCGTGGCCCTCGCCGACACCTGGGACCTGGAGGGGCTCGGCGCCTGTCCCGCGTGCCGGACCGAGCGAATCGAGCGGCTGCGGCGCTCGAACCTGGCGCAGCGGCGCCTTCCGGACGTGACGTGCGGCGCGTGCGAGGGGACGGCGTGAGGCTGGACGTCGACGTCGCCGTGGTCGGCTCCGGCTTCGCGGGATCGTTGATCGCCGCGATCGCCCGCCGGCTCTCTCGCTCCGTGGCGCTGCTCGAGCGCGGGACGCACCCGCGCTTCGCCATCGGCGAGTCGTCGACGCCGCTCGCGAACCTGGTCCTCGAGGACCTGGCGGAGCGCTACGGGCTGCCGCGGCTCGCGCCCCTGACGTCGTACGGGGCGTGGCGCCGGGCGTA
The DNA here is from genome assembly GCA_964384675.1 of uncultured Holophagales bacterium. Lineage (GTDB taxonomy): Bacteria > Acidobacteriota > Thermoanaerobaculia > UBA5066 > UBA5066 > CAYLNK01. The sequence continues at coordinate 455 of CAYLNK010000587.1, forward strand.
TCCGGAGCTGGTCTGCGGTCTGAAGCGCGGCTTCAGCTTCCTGTCTCACCGGCCGGGCGAGCCGTTCGGTGCCGATCCGGGGCGGCGCGACCAGCTCCTCGTGGGCGCGAGCCCCTCCGACGACGTGGCCGACACGCACTGGCTGCGATCCGACGTCGACGCGTTCTTCCTGTCGGAAGCGGTGGCCCGGGGCGTCACGTACCTGGATCGCGTCACGCTCGATACCGCGACGCCGGACCCCGCCGGGATGACGCTCTCGGGCACGCGCGCCGGAGCCCGTGCCGAGGTGCGGGCGCGGCTGGTGGTCGACGCCTCGGGCCCTCGCGGCTTCCTGTCGCGCGCGCTCGGGCTCCCGGAGTCGGCGTTCCCGGGCATGCCCCTGACCGAGGCGCTCTTCACCCACGTCGAGGGGGCGCGCCGGCTCGACCGGATGGGGCTCTTCCCCTGGGGCGACGACCCGCCCTACCCCGTCGACGACGCGGCGCTCCACCACGTCTTCCGGGGCGGCTGGATCTGGGTGCTCCGTTTCGGGAACGGCGTGACGAGCGTCGGCGTCGTGGCGACGCGGCCGCTCGCGGAGCGGCTCCGTCTCGCCGAAGGCGCGCCGGCCTGGGAGCGCCTCCTCGACGAGCTTCCGACCGTCGCGGCGCAGCTCCGCGGCGCGCGCCCGGTGCGGCCGTTCCAGCACCTGCCGCGGGTCCCCTTCCGGTCGAACGTGGTGGCCGGCCCGGCCTGGGCGCTCCTGCCGTCGGCCGCCGCCTTCGTCGATCCGCTGCTCTCGACCGGTTTCGCGCTGACGCTCCTCGGCGTCGAGCGGATCGCCCGCGCGATCGAGGAGGACTGGGGAACGCCGCGGCTCGAGGCGCGCCTCGCCGCGCACGGGCGGGCGACCCTCCTCGAGGCCGACGCGACGGCGGGCCTGATGTCGGCGCTCCACGCGACGTTCACGCGCTTCGACGTCTTCTCGGGCCTCTCGCTCCTCTACTTCGCGGCGGCGAGCTGGTCGGAGACCGTGCGGCGCCTCGGCCGCGATCCGGGCGCGTTCCTCCTCGCGGACCACCGGGGTTTCGGGCCGGCCCTCGCGCGGCTGTGCGGGCGCGCGGCCCGCGGCGAGCACGAGGGCCTCGCCGGCGAGATC
>CAYLNK010000588.1:0-1584 GCA_964384675.1 uncultured Holophagales bacterium
GGCGCTCGGCCGGCACGTCGACGCGACGCTCCGGGCGCTCTTCGCCGCCGCGGGGGGGCGCGGCGCGGAGGGCGTCGCATGAACGCGCCCTTCGACGGCGTCGAGGACCGCTACCCGCTCGCCCCGCTCCAGGAGGGGATGCTCTACGAGGCGCTCCGGCGCCCCGACGCGCGCGTCTACTTCAACCAGGTCACGCTACCGCTGCTGGGACCGCTCCGCGAGCCGGCGCTGCGAGCCGCCTGGGGCGCCGCGCTCGACCGCCACGCGGCGCTGCGCACCCGTTTCCTCTGGGAGGGCGTGCCGGAGCCGGTCCAGGTCGTCGAGCGGCACGTCGAGCTGCCGTGGGCCGCACACGACCTGCGCGGGCTTCCCGTGGCGGCTCAGGCCGGGCGGCTGGAGTCGATCCGCGCGGCGGCCCGGGGGCGCGGCTTCACCCTCACGCGCGCGCCGCTCCTGCGTATCGATCTCGTGCGCGACGGCGAGGAGAGCCACCACCTCGTCTTCTCGCACCACCATCTGCTGCTGGATGGATGGAGCCTCTTCCTCGTCCTGCGGGAGGTGCTCGAACGATACGAAGGGATCCCGAGCGGGCCCTGCCCCCCTCCGTACCGGGACTTCGTGGCGTGGCTTCGCCAGCGTGATCCTTCGACGGACACAGCCTTCTACCGGCGCTCACTGGCCGGGCTCCACGCGCCGACGCCGCTCGCCGTCGACCATGCGCCCACCTCTCCGCGCCACGGCGACGACACGTCGGCGGAACGCCTCGTCCTCCCGCCCGGCGAGCTGGAGTCGCTCCGGGCGGCGGCGCGCGCGGCGCGGGCCACTCTCGGGACGCTCGTCCAGGCCGCCTGGGCGCTCCGCCTGGCCCGGTACGCGGACCAGCGCGACGTGCTGTTCGGCACGGTCGTCTCGGGGCGACCGCTGGAGCTGCCCGGGGCCGACTCGATGGTCGGCCTCTTCATGAACACGGTGCCGACACGGGTGACCGTGAGGGAGGACCTGACGGTCGCCGCCTGGCTCGACGAGCTGCAGACCCGGCAGCTCGAGGCGCTCGAGCACCAGCAGGCGCGGCTCGTGGACGCGCTCGCCGCGAGCGACCTGCCGCGCGGAAGGCCCGGCTTCGAGAGCCTCCTCCTGTTCGAGAACTACCGGAAGAGCGTCGCCTTCCCGTGGCGCGGACCGACGCTGCGCGTCGAGGAGCCGCGCTGGTTCGAGTGGTTCAGCGATCCGCTCACGGCGCTCGCGGTGCCGGGAGAGGACGGGCTCGAGCTGCGCCTCGTCTATCACCCGAGCCGCTTCGAGCGCCCGGCGGTCATCCGGATGCTCGGCCACTGGAAAGCTCTCCTCCAGGAGCTCGCCGCCCGCCCGTCGACCCTGGTCTCCGAGCTCGACATGCGCCGGAACGAGCCGGTGTCGATCACCTCCGGACCGCGCCGGGCGACGCCCCCGCTGGCCGTGCACGAGCTCGTCTCCGCGACGGCGGCGCGCCGCCCCGACGCCGAGGCCGTCGTCTGCGGTGAGCGGCGGCTCTCGTACGGCGAGCTGATCGCCCGCTCGTCGCGGCTCGCGGCCCGGCTGCGTGCG
>CAYLNK010000589.1:0-1578 GCA_964384675.1 uncultured Holophagales bacterium
GCCGACCACCCGTCCGTCGCAGCCGTCGCCGGGTCCGCCCGCGTCGGCGGCGTCGACGCCCGTCGTGCCCGCGACTCCGTCCGCCGCCTTCACGCGAGCCCCGGCCGCGCCGCCCGCGCCAACGTCTCCGCCCGCTCCCCCGACTTCGCTGGCGCCACCGCCCGTCGCCGGGGAGCGGGACGCGGCGCAGCGGCGGCTCGTCCCGGGCAACCTCGAGTCGCTCACCGTCTTCCTCGACAGCGATCGGAAGCTGGGCACCGAGGAGTACCGGTTCGTCCTCCGATTCAAGGAGCCCGTGGACGTCGAGGGGATCGAGGAGTGCATCGTCCTGGCGTCGACCGCGGTGCGCGGCGCGTCCCGGGAGTTCCTCCCCGCGGGCGACACCGAGCTGATCGACCCTCCCGACGATCCCCGCCACGCGACGTTCCTGAGCTTCACCGTGAACCAGTCGCTGGCGCTCGAGACGCCCGGCGTGAACCACTTCGTCTACATCAAGGTGCGGATCGGGAACCTGGAGAAGGCGGTCTTCGAGGCTCGCACCGGCGTCAAGGCCGGGAAGAAGAGATAGCCCGGTGCGCGCCCGGATCGGGCCGGTGCGGCTCGCGGCCCTCTGCCTTCTGGCCGTCGCCGCTCCGCCGCTCCTCGGTGTGACCCTCGAGGGGTTCACGGCGTACCGCAAGGGGAATCGCGTCTACTTCGAGGCGCGGCTCTCGGAGCCCCCCTCAGAGCCTCTGCAGCTCAGGGTCGTGGTGCTCCCGCAGCGCCGGGCGTGGCTGGACGCCTACCTTCCGATGAAACCGAGCCCCAAGGCGCCGGCGCTCATGGTGGCGGGCGGCTCCGCGCGGCAGGACGTCGAGATCCGCGCGGGAGATCAGCTCGAGGTGACACTCCTCCTGGGGAAGGCCCAGATGCCGGTGTCCCAGGTGACCGTCCGGGACGAGAGCGCCGCGGTGAAGGGAGAGCCGGCCGCGCCGGTCACGGCTGCGGCCCTGGCGTCGCCCACACCGTTGCCGGCGACGCCTCCCGCGGCCGGGGCGTCGCCGATCTCTGCGGTCCCGCCGACCCCGCCCCCGGCGCCGACCGTCGCGCCGGTCCCCACCGCGTCGCTCGTGCTCCCCACCGTGGCGGCGCTCCCGAGCCGGACCTCGACGGCGACGACGGCGACGACGGCGACGAACGCGACGACGGCGACGACAGCGACGACAGCGACGACAGCGCGCGACGACATGCCGGCCCCGGTTCGTCCCGGTCCAACGCCGTCCACGCCGAAGCCGGTGTCGGAGCCCTCGTCTCTGCCGGAATCGGCGAGCCAGATGCCGATGGCCGGCGCATTGGAGCCTCCGGCCGGGACGCCGCGCGAGGCGATCGTGCGCATCAACGCCGAGGTGAAGCGCGTATTGGCGCAGCCCGATGTGCGCGAGCGCCTCGAACGCGAAGGCGCCGAGTTGATCCCCGGTGAGCCCGAGCGGCTGGGCGCGCTGATCGCGAGCGACCTCGCCAACTGGCGGAAGCTCATCACCGAGGCCAGGCTGACGTTCGAGTAGCGGCGCGGCTTCGCCGGCGAGGGGCCCCGTCGCT
>CAYLNK010000590.1:0-1577 GCA_964384675.1 uncultured Holophagales bacterium
GGCGGCTACGAGGCGGCGAGCGCCGCGGTGCGCGGGTCGAGCGGGCTCGAGCGGGCGCAGGTCTCGGCGACCGTGCCGCGCGGCGCCGGGCTCTCGTTCGAGCCCGGGGACCGCGAGCGGCTCCTCGCGCTCTACGACCGGGACGTCGTCGAGATGGACGGGGCGATCGGACGCGTCCTCGACGCGCTCGACGCTCGCGGGCTGGGCGGCCGGACGCTCGTCCTCTTCACCGCGGACCACGGCGAGGAGCTGCTCGACCACGGCTGGGTCGGGCACGCGTCGACGAGCGGCGAGGCGACGCTGCACGATGAGGTGCTCCACATCCCGCTCGTCGTCGCCGGGCCGGGCGTGCCGGCCAATCGAGTGACGCCCGCGCTCGCAGAGAGCGTCGACGTGGCGCCGACGCTGCTCCACCTTGCGGGTCAGCCGGCCGCGGGGATGCAGGGCGTCTCGCTCGTCCCGGCGCTCCGCGGAGGAGCGGGCAAGCGGCGCCGGCTCTTCTTCTCGACCTCGATCGGCGGACACCTGACGCCGGAGGCGCGGCGGCTCGAGAGGCTCGAGGGCGCAGGCGATGGGAACCGGATCCACGCAGATCGGGTCGGGGGCCCGCCCGCGCCCGACGACCCGCGCGCGCCGGAGCTGGCGGGCGACCTCGCGACGTGGCGGCGCGCCCAGGCCCGGGCCCGGCTGAAGTTCCTCTCGTCCTACGGCGGCTCGGTCCGTCCCGCCGAGCGGGACGTCCTCACGTATGCCGAGACGCTGTCGCTCCGCGCTCCAGCGGCGGACGGCGCGACGCTGACCTGGCGCGAGACGGGCGGCACGATCCGGCTCGCGTGGGCCGAGGACGGAGCCCCGTCGCCGGCGGGCGGCTACTGGGTCGAGTACGCCGCCGGGTCGGGCCTCCTCTCGGCGAAGGGCGCCTTCCCGCTGGAGGAGACGTCGATCGGCTTCGGGCCGTTCCCGGTGGCGTTCTGGAACGACCTGGCGTCGTACAGCCCCTTCCGCTTTCGCGTGCTCGATCCCGCGGCGCGCCGCCGCTCGCCGTGGCGCGGCTTCACGCTCGAGCCGGCTCGCCCATGAGACGCCGCGGCCTCGCGCTCCTCGCCGGGCTCGCGCTCCTCGGCGCCTCGACACCGAGTCCGGACGCGATCGACACGCTCCTGACGTGCGGAGGGCTCTCTCGCGCCGACCTGGGTCTCCGGCCTCGCGGCGACTGGCTCGGGACGCCGCGCGCGCTCCCGGGAGAGATGCCTTTCGTCGGCACGTTGCGGGCGCGGCCGCTGCGGCTGCCGCTCCTCGCCGACGGCCTGGCGTCGGCAGCGGAGACGTACGCGTCGCGCCCCGAGCGGCTCTTCCAGGCGCTCGCGATGGCGCCGCTCCTGCCCGGGTTCGGTCTCTACGGCGCGAACCTCCCGGAGGAGGACGACCTCGCCCGGGCGCTGACGCGGCTGCGCCGCCCCCTCGCCGACGTGCGGCTCCCCTCCGGCTCGTTCGGCAACGTGCTCCACGTGCCGGTCGAGGCCGACGCCGCGTCGATGCGCGACGCCGGCCGGCTCCCGGCCGAGCTGCGCGCCCCG
>CAYLNK010000591.1:0-1571 GCA_964384675.1 uncultured Holophagales bacterium
CCGAGAGCCGGACCACCGCGAGCGCGGCGACGCCCGTGGGCGTCGCCGGCGCGACGATCACGTCTCCGTCCCGACCGCCTCCGCCGACGAGCCGCGCCACGTCACCCGGCGTTCTTCTTCATGGACGACGGGCCCAGGTCGGTGAACCGGTCGAGCGCCAGCTGCTGCGCGATCGCCAGGACGTTCTGCACGAGCCAGTACAGGACGAGCCCCGCCGGCACGTCCTTGAAGAAGAACCCGAACATGAAGGGCATGATCGCCTGCACCCGCCGCATCGCCGGATCCCCGGTCTGCGGCATCAGCCCCTGCTGCAGCCACATCGTGACGGTCATCAGGATCGGCGTCACGTAGTACGGGTCCTTCGCGGAGAGGTCGGTTATCCAGAACACGAACGGCGCGTGCCTGAGCTCGATCGCGTGCGCGAGGAGGTTGTAGAACGCGGCCAGGATCGGAAGCTGGGGCAGCATCGGGAGACAGCCGCCCATCGGATTGACGCCCTCGGTCTTGTAGAGGGCCATCATCTCCTCGTTCATCTTCACCCGGGCCTGGGGATCGGTCTTGATCTTCGTGGCCCACTTGGCCCGCAACGTCTCCATCTTCGGCTGCAGGAGGCTCATCCGCTTCATCGAGACGAGCTGCTTGTGGGTCAGCGGGTAGAGGACGATCCGGATCAGGACCGTGATCACGATGATCGCGAAGCCCCAGTTCCCGACGACCTCGTGAATCTCCTTGATCGCCCAGAGGAGCGGGCGGACCAGGAACGGGAACCAGCCGTAGTCGATGAGCTTCTCGGTGCCCGGGCGAAACGCCTCCAGGAGCGCCGGGTCCTTCGGCCCGAGGTAGAGCTCGGCCCGGAGCTTGCCGTCGGCGGCGACCACCACCTCCGCCTCGGAGGTGGTCCCCTTCCCGGACGCGAGGGGCCTCGCCACGGGACGGAACGTCGTCCCGGCCTCGCCGCCCGGAAGGAGCACGGTCAGGAAGTAGTTGTCCTCGAGTCCTGCCGCCACCACGCCCTTCCCGAGAGGGAGCGCCTCCTTCAGCCCGTCCTTCGCCTTCCGCTCGACCCCTCCCGTCGCCGTGAGGGCGACCGGGGAGCCTGGCCGGGCGTACTTGTTCTGCTCCTCCTCGGCCGAGGGATTCCCGATCCCCGGCCCGATCACGATCGCCGCCGTCCCCGCGCCCTCGCGCTCGACCTCGAGAGTGACGCCGTACCCCGAACGGAAGACGTACGTCCTCTTGACGCCCTGTCCGTCCGCCTCACGGTAATGAAAGCGGACCCGTGTCTCCAGTCCGGTGGTCTCCGTCTCCACCCGGTGCTGCGCCTCGCCGGCACGGGCGAGGAACGGGTCGGTCGGGTCCAGGCGGAGCGTCCGGCTCGGGTACCCGGCGGCCCGCGGGACGAGATCGAGCGGCTGTCCCTTGCTGTCGGCGAAGCGTGACAGGACGAACGAGGTCAGGTCGCCGCCTCGGCTCGAGAGGCGGGCCGTGTATAGGGACGACGACACCACGATGTCCCGCGCCTCCGCCCCGAAGACGGGCGGCAGCGCCGGGCGCGCCGCGGGCGGGAGGGC
>CAYLNK010000592.1:0-1571 GCA_964384675.1 uncultured Holophagales bacterium
CCGGAGGCGTCGCGGGAGCCCGGGCGCACATGCTGACCATGTCCGGCCGGCACGATCTGAAGGGGGTGACGGGCTGCTGGACCTGCCACGCGGATCGCACGTCCGGCCTGCGCTGGACGAAGGAGCGACTCCGGCACGCCACCGCGTCGGGGCTCGCCGTCTCGACGGACGGCTCCAGGGTCTTCGCCGCCCTCGACGAACGGGACGAGGTCGTGGAGATCGACGCGGCGGCGCGGCGCGTGCTGCGCCGCGCGCGCGTGTCCGGCGGGCCGACGGGACTCGCCCTCGACGGCTCGTCGAGGCTCTTCGTCACCTGCCGGAACGCCGACCGCGTGGCCGTCGTCGACCTGGTCACCTTTTCCGAGCGAGGCTCGACCGGCGTCGGGCTCGGGCCGGTCGGCGTCGCCTTCGTCCCGGACGGCGGAAGCGGCAGGCTCGTCGTGGCCAACTCTCTCTCCGACGACCTCTCGATCCTCTCGCTGGAGCCGCTCGCCGAGGTGTCGCGGCCCTCGGCGGGGCGCGAGCCCTACGCCGTGGCGGCCGGAAGCGGCGGCCGCGCGCTGGTCGTGGCCCGCATGTCGCGTCTCGTCCGGGGCGACGAGGTCCCGGCGGCCGAGGTGACGGTCGTCGACGTGGGCGCGGCCCGCGTCGTTCGCAGGGACCGACTCGAGTCCGCCCACCTCTCGGAGGGCGTGGGGATCGCGGGCGGATCCGCCGTCGTGCCGATCGTCCGCGTGAGGAACCTCGTCCCGATCACGCAGGTCGCGCAGGGGTGGGTGATGTCGTCGGGTCTGGCGCTCACCGACCCGTCCACCGGGGACGTGGTGGAGATGCCGCTCGACGACGCGAACCGCTACTACGCCGACCCGTCCGGCCTCGCCGTGGACGCCGCCGGTCAGCGCGCGTACATCGCCTCGTCCGGCGGGGACGTCGTCACCGTCGTCGACCTCGCGCGCCTCCGGCAGTGGCTCGGGCGGGCCACGCCGGCCGAGCGGCGCGACGCGATCGACGACCTCGAGCTCGCGGGCGAGTACGTCCTCGCGCGTGTCCCGACCGGCCGGAATCCGAGGCAGGTCGCGCTCTCGCCGGACGGTGGGACTCTCTTCGTGGCCGAGCGGCTGGACGACTCGATCCTCGCCGTCGACACGGTCACGTTGCGACCCGCCGGGCGGATCCGGCTCGGGGGGGCGGAGCCGGCCTCCGGCGACGACCCGGTCCGCCGGGGCGAGCGCGTCTTCGCACGGGCGTCCACCACGTTCCAGTCGGAGTTCTCGTGCCGCTCGTGCCATCCGGACGGACACCTGGACGGGCTCACGTACGACTTCGACATCGACGGCGTCGGGCGCGACGTGCTGGACAACCGGAGCCTCCAGGGCGTTGCCGGGACGGCGCCGTTCAAGTGGAACGGGAAGAACGCGTCGCTAGAGGTGCAGTGCGGACCGCGATTCGCGAAGGTCCTGACCCGGGCCGCGCCGTTCCCGGCGGGCGACCTCGCCGACCTGACGGCGTACCTCGAGTCGCTCCCGCCGACGCGGACCCGGCCCGCCGGGGCGCCGACGCCGGCGCAGGAG
>CAYLNK010000593.1:0-1546 GCA_964384675.1 uncultured Holophagales bacterium
CCTGAGCGGCATGGGGAGCGACAGGCCCCGCCACGCCTCGTCCAGCCCGTCGAGCGCCAGGCGTCGAGCGAAGAGAGCGCGATCGCCCCGTGCGGCGGAGCGGCTCCAGCGCTCGAGGCGTGCGGTGACGAGCGCGTCGTCCGCCTCCGGAACGCGCGGCGGGGGGCCGTCCGCCAGCCGTTCGTCGAGCGTGGCGGCGCGGGCGGCGAGGGCGTGGAGATCGAGGCTCTGCACGAGGGGCTCGCCGCCCCCTCCTCCGGAAGGGGCGGCGGATCGGCCTGCTACGACTGCGCGCCGGCGAGCGAGCAGTTGGCGATCGTGGTGATGGCGGCGTCGCCGCAGCCCGAGCCGCGGCAGGTGGCGCCCACGGTCGGCTTCAGCGCGCCTCCAGCGACGCTCTCCAGCTGCGCGTCGCTCAGCTCGCCGCTCGCGTCGGCGTGCGGCGGCAGGACGAGGTAGAGCGTGTCGGCGCTCTCCTCGACGACCTTGACGCTGATCCCGGCGGGCAGCGGCATCCCGAGAGCGCCCTCGATGGCGGACTTCGGGTTGCCGAGCAGCGACTGGCGGTAGCCGGCGTCCTTGGCGGCCCGCTCGATGAGACGGGCCTCGATGTCCCTGCGGTTCGTGATCATGGTTCTGCACTCCTTCCGTTCCGTTCTGGATTTCCTCGGGCCGCGCCGACGGCGCCGGACGTGGTCCCGGGTTCGGTTTCCTGGGGTCTGATGGCCGACGGGTCGAAGACCTTCCGCGCGCGCCGGGTCTCCACCACGCGCTCGAGGTACGGCGCGAGCCGTCCGCGCACGAGGCGCACCATCCGGGGGCGGCCGAACGAGACGGCCCAGGTCCCGAACGGGATGCCGGCGGCGACCTGGCGCTCCATCGCGAGCCGTCCGAGCGGGATCAGACGGGCGGTCCTCTGCAGGTCGCCCCTCACGAAGCCGCTCGTGTAGCGGACGGTGTCGCGGTCGACGCGGTGCGTGATCAGCCAGCCGGCCAGCTCGTCCCGGTACCGGAGGCCGAGGCTGTTGCACGGCTCGAGCGTCGCCTCCTCCTCCAGCGGGTCGAGGTCCCGCGGGTACCACCCGCGGTTCGCGAGGGCCAGACGCTCGGACGGGCGGAGCTCGTTCCAGGGGAAGACCTCGAACGCCGCGGGGAGGACCTGCGGCTCGAGCCACGGCGCTTCCAGGATCCGCTCCGGCCGGAAGCGGCAGACGAGCATGCGGCGCTCCGGCTCGGGCCACCCGAGGCGGCGCAGCGCGGACTCCAGCGCCGCCGTGGTGGCGGTGCCGGTCGTGTAGAGGAGATCGGCGAGCGCCGCGCCGCGCGCGACGAGCTCGCGCTCGAGGTGGACGAGGAGCTCCGTGCCGAGCCCGCTTCCGCGGCACGGCGGCGCGACGTAGAGCGAGAGCACCTCGGCGTAGCGGCTCTCGAAGAGCTCGGCGAGCGCGAGGCCGATCGGCTGCCCGAGCGCCTCGGCCCCGACGGCCACCGTCGGGCGCGCGGCGGGCGGGTGGAGGAGGCGCGGCCGGAGGTCCGTCCGCGTGAG
>CAYLNK010000594.1:0-1545 GCA_964384675.1 uncultured Holophagales bacterium
GGGCCCGCCAGGCGGCGCGCCCCGAGCCAGCCGTGGACGACGAGGATCGCCAGGAAGAGGAGCGTCGTCGCGCGGGCGCGGACGATCAGCCCGGGCAGCTCCGCGTGGAGGTCGACGGGGCGCCCGCGCGACGTCTCGTGGACGTAGAGCGGCAGCGCCGCGAGGTCGATCGCGAGCGGCATCGCGCCGAGCCTCATCGCCGCCGCGTGGCTCCCGGTCCGCCACCGCTCGAGCCCCGCCGACAGGAACATCGGCTCGTCGAACGTGACGCCGATGCGGCTCGCCGTCGCGGTCGCGTACGTCCCAGCGGCGGCGAGGCAGCACACGAGCCAGAGCAGCTCGAGGGCGAGGACGAACCGGGCCCGAGGGAGGTGGAACCGCGTCAGGCCGGGCCCTCGCTCAACGCTCCACGACGGTCACGTTCGCGGTCCGCTCCTGTCCGTCTCGGCGATAGACGACGTCGACGGCCTGGCCCGGCGAGAGGTCCCGCAGGATCTCCGAGAAGCCGCGGAGGCTCTCGACCGGCCGGCCGGCGACCTTCACGAGGACGTCGCCCTTCATCAGGCCGGCCTTCTCGGCGGGGGAGCCCGGGGTCGTGCCGTCGAGCCTCAGCCCCGGCCCGGCGAAGCCGAAGTCCGGCACGGTGCCGAACGTCACGCGACGGCCGCCGCCCGGCGGAGCGGGGGAGATGGTCGTCGCCGGTGCGCCTGCGCCCGGGATCGTTTTGGTGAGGCCTCCCTCGCGACCCGCCAGGAACTCCACGGCCTCGCGGGCGAGGGCGGCCACCTTCGTCAGGCCCGCGACGTCGACCTTGTCGGCGGTGTCGCCGGGGCGGTGGTAGTCGGCGTGGGGACCGGTGAAGAGCTGGACCCCCGGGATCCCCTTCTCGATGAACGTCAGCTGGTCCGACGCCTCGTACTGGCCGGGGACGGCGGTGCTCTCGACGCCGGTCACCCAGCTCGCGCCCCGGAAGACGTGGGGCCACTCGGTGGCCGTGCCCGTCCCGAGGACCAGGACCTTTCCCGCCCCGAGACGTCCCACCGTGTCGAGGTTGACGACGCCGATCGCCTTCCCGACCGGGAACGGTCCGGGGCTCGCCGCGTACCGCTTCGAGCCGAGCCGTCCCGCCTCCTCGCCCGTGAACGAGACGAAGACGACGGAGCGCTTCGGCTTCTCGCCCGCCGCGAGGCTGCGAGCCAGCTCGATCAGGACCGCCACGCCGCTCGCGTCGTCGTCGGCGCCGGCGTGGACCTTTCCCTCGTCTCCCTTGTGCACGTCGGGGAAGCCGAGGCCGAGGTGGTCGTGGTGCGCCGTCACGAGGGCCGACTCCTCCTTCCATTCGGGCTTGGTGCCCGGGAGGACACCGATCACGTTGGCGACGTCGTGCGGCTGGCCATCCTCGCCCTTCTCGACGCGGAAGCGCTGGAAGTACGTCCCGCCGTCGCCGCCCGGCGCGAGGCCCGCCTCGCGGAACCGCTCGGCGACCCAGCGCGTGGCCTCCTCGAGCCCCGCGCTGCCGAGGCCGCGCCCCTTCCGTTCGGGGGC
>CAYLNK010000595.1:0-1543 GCA_964384675.1 uncultured Holophagales bacterium
GGACGCGCGGGCCGCGCGGGGCCTCGCCGACGTCGGCCTCGCCGGCCGCGAGGGGGCGTATCCGTACGAGCTTTCCGGCGGCCAGATGCAGCGCGTGGCGGTGGCGCGGGCCCTCGCGAACCGTCCGCCGCTCCTCCTGGCCGACGAGCCGACCGGGAACCTCGACTCGAAGGCCGGCGCGCAGGTGCTGGAGCTCCTCGCGACCGTCGTTCGCGACACCGGCGTGACGGCGGTGATGGCGACCCACTCGGCCGAGGCCGCGGCGTACGCCACCCGGACGCTCCGGCTGCGCGACGGGCGGCTCGAGACGTGAGGAGCCGCGTCCGCGTCCTGGTGGCGCCGCTCGTCCTCCGCCCGGCGCGGCGCGACCTCCTGCGCTTCGCGCTGACGGTGTCGGGCATCGCGGTCGGCGTCGCCACGATCGCGGCCATCCGCCTCGCGAACGCCTCGGTGCTCCGCTCGTTCTCGTCCACGGTCGACCTCGTCGCCGGCAAGGCGTCTCTGACGGTCCTCGCGGACGGTCCCGGGATCCCCGAGGAGACGATGGAGCGGCTCGGGTGGCTGCGTGACGAGGGCGCGAGGCTCGCGCCCGCGCTCTCCGAGACGGTGGCGCTGGCCGGCCGGGGCGCGGGCGAGATCGTCGAGGTGCTCGGGATCGACCCGGTGTCGGACCCCGCGGTGCGCGAGTGGCGAACGGAGGGCTCCGCGACGACGGGCGCCGCGGCCCTCTCCGCCGGGATCTTCGGACCCGACGCGGTCCTCGTCCCGCGCGACCTCGCCCGCCGGTCGAGGCTCCACGTCGGCGACGCCCTCCCGCTGGTGGCCGGCGGGGTCGAGCGGCGGATGACCGTCGCCGGGATCCTGGCCCCCGAGGGGGCCGCGCGCGCGGCCTCGGGCGGGCTCCTCTTCGCCGACCTCGCCACGGTGCAGGAGTCGTTCCGGCGAGCGGGACGCCTGGACCGGATCGACGTCGTCCTGCCGCCCGACACCCCACCGGAGCGGGCGCGCCGCTTCGAGGAGGAGATCCGCGCCTCGCTCCCCCCCGGCACCACCGTGGGCCGGCCCGAGAGGCGCGCCGAGACGGTCGACCGGATGGTGCGGGCCTTTCGCGTGAACCTCTCGGCCCTCGGGCTGATCGCCCTCTTGGTCGGGGTCTACTTCGTCTACAACACGCTCGCCATCTCGGTCCTCCGGCGCCGGGCCGACATCGGCACGGTGCGCGCGCTCGGCGCGCCGGCCTCGGCCGTCTTCGGGGCCTTCCTCCTGGAGGGCGCCGCGCTCGGCGTCGTGGGGAGCGGGCTCGGCCTCCTCCTCGGCATCGGGCTCGCGAAGACCGCTCTCGCCGCGATCGGGGGCACGGTCACGCAGTTCTACCTGCCGTCCGCACGACCCGCGTTTTTTGCCGACCCGGGCGTCCTCCTCTTCGCGTTCGGCGCGGGCCTCCTCGCCTCGATCCTGGCCGCCCTGGCCCCGGCGCTCGAGGCCGCGCGCGTGCCGCCCGCCGCGGCCATGCGGCACGGGTCGATCGAAGCGGTGCGCCGGC
>CAYLNK010000596.1:0-1531 GCA_964384675.1 uncultured Holophagales bacterium
CGGAGCGAAGGCGAGGTCCATGGAGAGGCGACGGCGCGAGCCGTCGGGTCAGCCAATGAACCGGAGGCTGAGCGGAGCGAAGGCGAGGTCCATGGAGAGGCGACGGCGCGAGCCGTCGGGTCAGCCATGAATTTCCTCCGCGTCAAGCGCCTCCACTTCGTGGGGATCGGCGGCATCGGGATGTCGGGGCTCGCCGAGCTCCTGAAGAGCGTGGGCCTCACCGTGACCGGCTCCGACCTGAAGGAGAGCGACGCCACGACGCGCCTCCGCACGCTCGGGATCCCGGTCTTCGCGGCGGGGCACCGCGCCGAGCAGATCGCCGGCGCCGACGTCGTCGTCTACTCGTCCGCCGTCGACGCGGCGAACGTGGAGGTCGCCGCGGCGCGGGCGGCCGGCATCCCGGTGATCAAGCGGGCCGAGATGCTGGCCGAGGTGATGCGCTTCCGCCGCGGCGTCGCCATCGCCGGGACGCACGGCAAGACGACGACCACCTCGATGACCGGCGCGATCCTGGTGGCCGCGGGCCTCGACCCGACGATCGTCGTCGGCGGGCGGGTGCGCCAGATGGGGACGAACGCGCGGCTCGGCAAGGGGGAGTACCTCGTCGCCGAGGCCGACGAGTTCGATCGCTCCTTCCTCGAATTGCGGCCGGTGCTGGCCGTCGTGAACAACATCGACCGCGAGCACCTCGACACGTACCGGGACCTGGACGACCTGAAGGACGCGTTCGCGCGCTTCGCCCGCTCGGTGCCGTTCTTCGGCGCCGCGATCCTGGGCCTCGACGACCCGAACGTGCAGGAGATCCGCCCGCTCCTGACGCGGCGGGTGGTCACGTTCGGGCTGACGCCGCAGGCCGACGTCACCGCCCGCGACCTCTCCCTCGACCGGACCGGCTCGCGCTTCACGACCGTTGCCGACGGCGAGGTGCTCGGCCAGGTCCACCTCTCGCTGCCGGGTCTCCACAACGTGAAGAACGCGCTCGCGGCGATCACGGTCGCGCGGGAGCTGGAGATCGCCTTCGCGGTCTCGGCGCAGGCGCTCGGGGCCTTCACGGGCGTCATCCGCCGCTTCGAGCGGAAGGGGGAGCGCGCCGGCGTCCTCGTCGTCGACGACTACGCGCACCACCCGACCGAGGTCGCCGCGACGCTCGCCGCCGCGCGTCAGGCGCATCCGGAGCGGCGGCTCGTCGCCCTGTTCCAGCCGCACCTCTACTCGCGGACGCGCGACCTCGCCACCGCGTTCGGCGCGGCGTTCCTCGCCGCCGACGTCCTCCTCGTCACGCCGGTCTACGGCTCGCGCGAGGCGCCGGTCGAGGGAGTCACCGGCGCGCTGGTGGCGGATGCCGCGACGAGCCGAGGCCACCGCCACGCCCGCTTCCTCGAGAGCCGCGACGCGATCCTGCCCGCGCTGCGGGAGGAGCTGAAGGAGGACGACCTCCTCCTGACCATGGGCGCGGGCGACGTCCTCCACTTCGGCGAGGCGTGGCTCGAGGAGGGGCCGGCGTGAGCGAGTTCTACCGGCCCTCCTCGCC
>CAYLNK010000597.1:0-1522 GCA_964384675.1 uncultured Holophagales bacterium
CCGGGCGGCGCCCCGGGAGGAGCCCCGCCACCGGGCGGCGGCGGGGAAGGATAGGGAATTGGACTTCAGAGAGACGGAAGAGCAGCAGGCCGTCCGCGCGATGGTGCGGGAGTTCGCCGAGAAGGAGATCCGCCCCGGGGTCGCCGCGCGCGAGAAGGCGAGCGAGTTCCCCGCGGAGATCTGCCGGAAGCTCGGCGAGCTCGGACTCATGGGGATGCTCGTCCCGCCCGAGTACGGCGGCGCCGGGCTCGACGCGCTCAGCTACGTCATCGCGGTCGAGGAGCTGTCGCGCGTCTGCGCGTCGACCTCGGTCACGATGTCGGTGAACAACTCCGTCTTCTGCTACCCGGTGGCGAGGTTCGGCACGGAGCTGCAGAAGACGACGATCCTGCCCGAGGTCGCCTCCGGCCGCTCGCTGGGCGGCTACATGCTGACCGAGCCGCAGTCCGGCTCCGACGCGGCGAACCAGAAGACGCGCGCGGTGAAGAGGGGCGACCGGTACGTCCTCGACGGCGCCAAGGCGTGGATCACGAACGCCGGCGTCGGGAGGTGGTTCATCGCGATGGCGATGACGGCTCCGGAGAAGGGGACGCGCGGCATCAGCGCCTTCCTCGTCGACGCGCAGAGCCCCGGCTTCCGCGTCGGCGCCCCCGAGGAGAAGATGGGGCTCCGCGCGTCCAAGACCGCGATGGTCTTCCTCGAGGGCGTCGAGGTCCCCGAGGAGAACCGCCTGGGCGCCGAGGGCGACGGCTTCAAGATCGCGATGCAGACGCTCGACCACTCGCGGATCGGCATCGCGGCCCAGGCCGTCGGGATCGCGCGCGCGTGCTACGACGAGGCCCTCGCCTACAGCAGGACGCGGGAGACGTTCGGCAAGCGGATCGCCGACCACCAGGCCGTGGCGTTCCGGATCGCCGATCTCTACACGGAGATCGAGGCCGCCAAGCTCCTGACGTACCGCGCGGCGTGGCTCTCGGAGCAGCCCGGGGCCCGCTTCTCCACGGAGTCGAGCGCCGCGAAGCTCTTCGCGTCCGAGACCGCCAACTCGGTGGCGGCGCGGGCGGTGCAGGTGTTCGGCGGCTACGGCTTCTCGAAGGAGTACGCCGTCGAGCGGCTCTACCGCGACGTGCGGGTCACGACGATCTACGAGGGGACGTCCGAGATCCAGCGGATCGTCATCGCGAAGAACATCCTCCGCGAGGGGTGACGGCCGTCGACGCCGTCACCTTCGACGCCCTCGTCCTGCCGCCGCCGCTGCCGGCGCTCCTCTCGATCCTCCTCGTCCTCGGGCTGATCGGTCTCGGGGATCGCGCCGCTCGCCTCCTGCCCCCGGGACGGCGGGGGCTCGAGGAGCGGGCGGCGGTGACGATCCTCGTCCTCGCCGGCCTCTGTGCGCTCCTCCACGCCGCCGCGCTCGGGCAGGTGCTCCCGGCAGGCGTGCTGCGCGCGGCCGCGTGGGTGCTCTGTGGGGAGGGCCTCGTCACGGCGTGGCGGGCGCGGGGCGCCGCCGCGTCCCTTCTCC
>CAYLNK010000598.1:0-1506 GCA_964384675.1 uncultured Holophagales bacterium
CGCCACGGTGACCTACATGATCGGCTCTCTTGGCGACTCGCCCGAGACGGTCGCCGCCGATCCGCATGGCGATGGTGGGCTGATCAAGAGCACCGTGAGTGATCCGGCCGCGCTCGAGAAGCTCCTGCCGTCTCTGCCTCCGCTCGACGCACCGATCGTCGTGGTGCAGCACATCGCCGTCGGTTTCGCGGCAGGGCTCGCAGCCTGGCTGGGCAGCGTCTCGGCGGGGCCGGTGCGCCTGGCCCGGGAGGACGTGCCTCTCCTCTCGCGCGAGATCCTCCTCGCGCCCGACGACGCCGACGTCGAGATCACGCCGGCCTGGCGGGTGCGCCTGCGCCGCGGCGGCGCGGGCGTCGCGCACCCCAACGCCGACGTGACGATCCGGTCCGCGGCCGGCGTCTACCGCTCGTCTCTGCTCGTCGTGGTGCTCACCGGGATGGGCAGCGACGGCGCGGACGGGGCGCGCGCCGCCAGGGCGCTCGGCGGTCGGGTCGTCGCGCAGGACGAGGAGACGAGCGCGGTGTACGGCATGCCTCGCGCGGCCCGCCCCCACGCCGACGCCGTCCTGCCGCTCGGCGAGATCGGTGCCGAGATCGTCCGGTTCGTGAAGGGCGGCGGTTGAAGGTCAAGCCCGACCCCGCGGCCCTCGCGCGGGCGGCCGCGGGGCTCTCCTCGCGCATCGGCTTCCGCTTCGACCTCGACCAGCCGGGCGGGCTCTGGGCGGCGCTCGTCAACCGCGCCCGCGCCGTGGGAGCGCTCGACCCGGCGCGCTACGTGGCCGAGCGCCTCGTCGACGAGCGCGAGTGGGCGCGTCTCGGCGAGGAGGTGGCGGTTCACGAGACGTCGTTCTTCCGCCACGCCGGGCAGTTCCGGGCGCTCGCCGGGACCATCCTCCCCGAGCTGGTGAAGGCCCGGCACGTCGAGAAGAAGCTCGTCGTCTGGAGCGCTGCCTGCGCCACGGGCGAGGAGGCGTACTCCCTGGCGATCCTCCTCCACCGCCTCGGCCTCGGCCCGGCGTGGCATCTGAAGGTGCACGCGACCGACCTGTCCACTCGCGCCCTCGCCCACGCCCGCGACGCGCTGTACGACCCGTTCCGCCTGCGTGGGCTGCCCCACGGATATCTGGATGCGTACTTCACCCCCGTCGGCACGCGGTTCCGGGTGAGGCCGGAGATCGCGAGCCTGGTGACGCTCGCGCCGCACAACCTCGCCGCCGGCCCCCTTCCCGCGGCGGTACGTGGAGCCGACCTCGTCCTGTGCGAGAACGTCCTCATCTACTTCCGCGAGGAGGTGTCGCGCGAGCTGATGCGAAAGCTGCGCGACACCGTGCGTCCCGGCGGCTACCTCCTCCTCGGGTACGCGGAGACGGTCTGGGGGATGACCGAGGGGCTCGCGCCGGTCCTTCTCGAGGACACGTACGTCTACCGGCGTCTGGCGCCGGGCGCCGCCCCGGCGGTGGCCGGTCCGGCGCCCGCCGTCCTCCCGGCGGCTGCCCGCCGTCCCCGG